>CAIXHD010000505.1 GCA_903919065.1 uncultured Bacteroidota bacterium | reverse complement strand
TTCAGTGTTCTGCAGTCTGTATGTACTGGATGATCCCGCGCAAACGCTTGGGTCTCCGGTAACAACATACATGGGAGTCGGGTTAACATTGACCAGATAGGAAGTTGGAGCAACCGCAGTGCAGCCGTTGGCATTCACATAGTTTACCTTGATCCATTCGGAAGAGCTGATGGCTTTCCAGAGAACCGTTGCAGTGTTCCCCGACGGAGTGAGGACATTGAGGGTGGGATTGGACACTTCCCAAGTATATCCACCTGTCATGCCCGGCTGGGTCGTGTAATTATAAGACCTGTTATTACATACATTTAAATCAGGAGAAACGAGGGTTGGCGTGGGCAGGGGATTGACCAGGACCGTTTCGATTTTTGGGCTGGTAGGGCACCCATTAAGATCAAGATAATTTACAGTGATGGTTTTGTTTCCAGTTGAAGGCCATGTAAAACTTACCTGCCATGGATTAGCTCCGTTTGTTATAGTGCCATCCGGCACTGCACTCCATGAGTAGGAGGTGGGGTTCATCCCTGCATCTGTGGAATATGGTTCTACAACACCCACACAGGCCGTAAGGTCCCCCGTAAGGGATGGTGTGATCTGGCCCTTGACCACGATGTCTTTCTGATCAGAGCTGGTGCAGCCGTATGTATCAATATATGTGTAGGTGATCGGATAGGTGCCTGCACCCGCAGTGCCAGGGTTGAAGGTTGTAATGACATTGCCGCCAAGGGAAAAGCTCCCTCCTGCAGGGGACCCCCAACCTGCAAGGGTAATTTGTGGGGAGGTAAGGCACATCTGGGGGAACTGTGTAAGGGTGACCGTCGGAATCTGCTTAACATTGACTGTATAGGGTACATCATTTCCTATACATCCTCCAAGGCTGGGGGTGATGGTATAAACTACAGATCCAGGGAGGCTGTTATCATTTAATGTAAGTGTATTTACAATTGGGGAAGTGGATCCGGCCGTGGGGCAATCCAGGATTTTGATATTGGTGCATCCGCCCGGTAAAACCTGCCAGTTGATGGTAGCCCCGGCCAGTCCCGACTGAAGGGCAATATTGGTGGTTTCCCCGGAACAAAGATTTTCGCTTAGAGTGGAGGGACTGGTGATGTTGGGTTTGGGATCAACTGTGACCACCAGGTTCTTAATCTCCCCGTTACAGCCATTGGCTATGGGAGTAATTGGGTAGGTAACCGTTCCCTGCACTAAATTTGTAACGGATACGTTTCCGCTCAGCGGGTTTCCACTTCCTGCAATTGGCAAAGGTAATGCGATGTTTGCCGAACAGGTGGGGGTCGACCAGGAAAAACTGGCTCCCGTGGGCGAAGATGTCAGTTGAATATCGAAATTCACTCCAGAACAGGTACCATGACCTGTCAGACTTGTTGTCAGCTCAGGGATGGGTTTGATGGTCACATCCAATTGGGTGGTTGGCCCGGGAATAGTTGCACTACAATTCGTATTGGTACCATAAACTTCCAGTTTCCAGTTCCCTGGGGTTGCATTGGCTGCAAAGTTTATTGTTACAAAAGGATCTCCTGGATTAAGCTGGGTAAATGTTGCCCCGGTACCGGTGTAACTCCAGTGATAAACCTCGGTATTCACATCCGGTGTTACCGAAAAAGTTACATTGTTGGTTCCGGCACAAATAGTTTGGGCTGGCTGGTTAAAGACAAGTATTTGAGGATTACGCCATTGTGAAATAGGAGGATAGGTTACACTGGTGGAAACGGTGTACCACCAGGAATTTATTGTATTATGATCTCCCCAGCCACCACCCGAACTCGGCCATTTATGGCAACCAGGAAAATTGGGGGGGGATAGACATCCACCCGTACTGGTATTGGACATAACATCTAAACTGTTTGTTGTGTGTCCCCAAATTTTGGAATCATCCCAGAAAATATGTGGAGCTGCTCCTGGTGGAGCAACCAACTGAACCAAAAATCCGCTCGTATTTCCTTCTACATCATACAAAGGCAGGTTAGTCAGGCCATTAATATAGCTGACGGAAAAGCTTATCGTCACATTGTTGGGAACAGGAACACCCGTGGGCAAAGTTCCATCCAGCCCATCCCAATAAAGTGAATTTGCACCAACATCCACAGCCTGGTTAAGAACCCTGGAAACATAGGTGCCGGGTGAAAAGCTCAGCGTAATTTCAACGTTTGCCGCCTTGTCAACATTAACGATGAATTCAATATGCCCGTCACAAAATCTGGTACCTGAAGGATCAGGAGGAATTATTTGCCCCAGCGTTGTAGCAATGGGGAATGTGGCGGGATCAGGGGAGTTCAGAAAAATTTTATACTGTGGGAAAATAGCCTGTAAATTATAAAGGGATTTCCGGTCCTCCATCCAGTCTGTTGTTCCGCAACCTGTTTGGTTGGCATACTGTACCCATGCACCGCCAGCCATGCTGTTAAACTGGATTGAAGTTACGATACCATCATCAGACAATACATAGTTTTGACCTGTAAAATTATTTGACTCAAAAAATTGCCAGCTTTTGCTGTAAAGTCTCCCCTGCTCGACAACACTGGTCGAAGCATTATAAATGGTGATGTCAAATAAATCAATATTGAATTGATTATAATAAAAATTATTATTAGTGTTGTTTTTTTGAGAAAATTCAATAAAGTATATGCCTGGCACGGGGGGTGTCCATTCAATTGCATCATATCCGGTATTAGCGGGTGGAGCTAATAACTGATTTGGACCATTGCATGCATTTGATAATCCGGAAATATAACCAGTACCACTGGTTGGAAGATTTTGCTCAGGTAAGGCAATATCCCCATCAGCGGTCAATATCCGATAAACAATATGATAAAGGGAAGGTATTGGGGGATTTGGTTGATAGGGCGATCCTTTAAAACCCATGTAAACAACCTCATTTGCCCGGGTCACAAAGTATAATCTATCTGTTTCGGCAGCGCTTTGATTGGCATCATATGTTGCAAACTGGGAGCGGATTCCCCCTGTTCCACTACATTGACTTGTAAAATTATTACATAAGTAAAGTTCTGTGCTCTGGTTCCCAATGCATCCGGTATTAAGTTGCTTTGAACCCTCAGAAAACCCCGCAGTGCTGCAAAAGAAAAGGAGTAAAACGAGAAAAGGAGAGTAGATTAATTTCATAGTTCCTTCAAAAATGAATATTGAGCCCGTATTCAGCGATTACAATTCAAGCGTAATATTACAGCCCATAAAGGTACGATTTTTTCGACCCTAACAAGCCATATCAAAAAAGTTTTCAAGTATTTTGAACCGATCATCTTATAACAGACCCCGCAAAGCTCTGAAAGGTTGCCTGAATTTTGAAAAAATCCAGGGTTTATAGTTCCAACAATTGGCTAATTAAACTCCCGGGAGAACCCCATGAGAATGCGTGGCAGCATTGTATATCTCGATTCCTGTTTTGTCTATTTCAAGAATAAAACCGGCAGGATCATGTTC
>CAIXHD010000504.1 GCA_903919065.1 uncultured Bacteroidota bacterium | reverse complement strand
GGGTTTCGGGTGTCGGGGATCAGGTGTCGGGTGGAGATACCGTGGTTATTAAAGATACGGTTTATGCGCATGAGGATTGGTTGATAAAAAGCGGAGGTTTGCTAAGGGTTACCGGATATCTCTCGATGCCAATTGATTCGAGAATAGTACTGGAACCGGGTGCCCGGTTGGAAATTGACAGGGGAACTATCGGCAATCTTTGCGGTGATCTTTGGCAGGGAGTGCAAACCGATACTCTTTCCGGACCAATACCGGCAACAATATCTATAATTAATGGGGGCGCTATTGAGAATGCTCGAACCGGAATCATGGCATGGGGTCCTGTCAGGGCAGAACTGGATAATTCTGTGCTGCGGAATTGTGAAGAATCATTGGTTTTTCTGAGAGGGTCAGTCGATACAATTACCGTCAGGAATTGCAGTTTCCGGATTACTGATAAACTCAACCATTATGAAGAGGGAATAGCGCCGGTCAGCTTTTTAAGATCGGAAGGAGTTTCCAGACTGACAGTATCGGGATCACTATTTATCAATGAACCCGGAACCCGGATTTATGATGCCAACTGGATGGGCAGCGGTATTCTTTCTGATGCCAGGTCTGTAGACATCAGGAATTCGGAATTCATTAACCTTACCTGCGGATTGAACCTGTTTTCTAAAACCGGTGAATCAAGAATTGATATTATTGGTAATCGTTTTGTGAATAATCGTTTTGGGCTTAGGACCGATTATTCAGGTATTCAGTGGATTGAAGACAATCAATTTATCCTTCAGAGATTTAATAGTGGTCCTACGGTAGGTTTATTATTAAATCACCCTGATCGGTTTGCTGTTTATCGAAATAATTTCGAATCGGTATTCGGTGGGGGAAAGCTGGCTGGTATGGTGATCACGGAGCCTGAACCGGAGAATTCGCCGGTCTTTAGTAATGTTTTCTCAAACCTGCCGATAGGAGTTTTTATTGATAATCCTCCGGAAATTGATGCCTCCCTGCTAACCTGGGCAAAAAATATGGGCGCTCCTGATCGTTTAAGATTGGGACCGCAATTGCGCTTCAACCTGTTTGATACTGTCGGAATAAAGTTTGCCATAGTCTCGGATTCAATCTTTGGTTCGGCAATAGTTGATCCGGGCAGCCTTTATGACGAAGAATCCAGACGAGCCACACAGTGGACTCCGGGAGGTTTTTTCTGGTATGATCAAAAGCTTCCGATGGTTGCGTTTCCGGGTTGGAAACAGGGTGATCCAGTCAACCCCGGGCATAATCTGTACTGGTTCATGAACCTGCCCGGAATAAGCAGCAGTGAAAAAATAATCGACTGGACCTGGAATTCAGAGCTGGGCCAATACCTGAACAGGCTGGCTTCCTTCCCGGATTCGGCGGAATGGTTTTTTGATTCCGGCATATATCCTGCGCTTGAAAGGATTAAAAAGATTCCGGCTGCGTTAAGGTCATCAAAGTACTCGGTTTATTGGGAAAGGTTCCGGGCTGAGGAAGATCTCTGGATCAGAGAATCACTGGGCTCTATTTCGGGGCATTTTGTAAGTGCCGACAGCCTTCTTACTGATCTTGGAACGTCAATGGCTCATCAAAGTTTGGCAAGCTGGGCTCATTCGCAACCAAGGGATCAAAAGGATATTGCAGAAGGGCTCAATACAGGTTTTGACTTCAGCTTTGATTTCCCGGAAATGAGAACCTTCAGGTTTGGTGGATTCTTAAAACCTGAATCGCCTCCTCCGGGTTTCCTGATCTACCCAAACCCAGCTCAGGATTATATCATTGTTCAGCCTCAGGAAGGATATTCATTTGGTACCGGCTGGACCGGACATATAACCTCTTCGGATGGCCGTTATTCAAGTGAGATCATAATCGCTTCATGGCAGGATCAGAAATTGAACATTTCAGGCTTGCCATCAGGATTATATATAATTGAATTTTATAACGGGAATAAATACCTTGGTGCCGTAAAGTTTATTAAAATCACACATAGCTGACAATGCTGAAACTTAAGGTTTTCCCGTTCAATCCACTCCAGGTAAATGCCTATCTGATTTATGATTTACAAGGAGCAGGAATTCTCATTGATCCCTCTTGCCTGAACCATGCTGAATTCAAAGAGCTTCAGGATTTTATTGCCAACAACAATATAACTTTGAATTATCAGCTTAATACCCATGGTCATTTCGACCATGTTTTCGGAACAGGCATGGTAAAAGCAGCCTATAATCCGAAGTTTTTGATACACCAGAGTGATGAGTCTTTCTTAATAATGGCAGGCGATCAGGCCCGGAGTTTTGGTTTCGAATACCAGGGCACACAGCCTGTCCCAGATGGGTTTCTTTCTGATATGGATACTATTTCAACTGGAGAAATCCATTTAAAGGTGATTCATGTTCCCGGTCATTCGCAGGGCAGTGTAGCCTTTTATGAAGCATCGGAGGGTTGGCTTTTCTCTGGAGATACTTTATTCGCCGGGGGTATTGGCCGTACTGACTTGCGTGGAGGAAATTATGATCAGATAATAGCCAGCATCAAGGACCGGTTGCTGACACTGCCTTCAGAAACACTTGTTTTTCCGGGACATGGGCCTCAAACTACCATCGGCACGGAGAGCCCGGATTTTTAATAACAAATGTCATACTTCTTCTTAATTTTACCCGCTTAATTTGTAATACAACAACCTATATATTATGATCACTGATCAATTCATTTACAGGCATATTGGCCCGAGACCGCACGAGATTCAGGAGATGCTGGAAAAAGTGGGATGCTCTACGATGGAAGAGTTTATTTCTTCTGTAGTTCCGGATGATATACGAATGAAGGAACCCCTAAAACTTCCGGCCGGATTGACTGAGCAGGAGTATGCCAAGAAGATCAAACAGATTGGATTAAAAAACAAGCAATACAGAAGCCTTATTGGCATGGGATATTATGGAACTGTAATGCCCGCAGTCATTAAAAGGAATATTCTTGAGAATGCCTCTTGGTACACTTCTTATACTCCTTATCAAGCCGAAATTTCTCAGGGCCGCCTGGAAGCTTTGCTGAATTTTCAGACGCTGGTGATGGAACTAACGGCTATGCCTCTCGCAAATGCTTCGCTCCTTGATGAAGCAACTGCCGCTGCCGAGGCAATGATCCTGATGTTCAATGCCCGGTCGAGGGATCTGGTAAAACGTGATGCGAACCTCCTTCTGGTGGATGAAAATATTTTTCCCCAAACACTTGCCGTGATACAAACTCGCGCTTTGCCTCTGGGTATAGAAGTTGAGGTTTGTAAAATGTTCAAAAAGCAGTTGACAGATAAGGTTTTTGGGATAATTGTCCAATATCCTGCTAATGATGGTAAGGCACTTATTTACAGAAAAACCGTTGAACAAATTCATGCGTTAGGTGGTCTTTATACAGCGGTTAGTGATTTATATTCATTGGTGCTTCTGTCTCCTCCGGGTGAATGGGGTGCTGATATTGTCGTTGGCACTACTCAGCGTTTTGGTGTTCCAATGGGTTTTGGTGGTCCGCATGCCGCCTATTTTGCCGCTCGTGAAGAATTGAAAAGAAGCCTGCCGGGCCGAATTATTGGTGTTTCGCAGGATGTGCATGGTAACAAGGCACTCCGTATGGCACTGCAGACAAGGGAGCAGCACATTAAACGGGAAAAAGCCACTTCAAATATTTGCACAGCACAGGCACTTCTGGCTACGATAGCCGGTATGTATGCTATTTATCACGGTTCTGATGGCTTGCTGGAGATTGCCGGAAAAATTCACCGTTCAGCTCATACACTGGAACTTGAATTGAGTCAGTATGGCTATATTCAGGAAAACAAGGATTACTTTGATACACTAAGATTGGTATTGCCGGAAAAGGTTACCATGAAGCATTTTAGGGTAGTAGCACTGAAGCATCATTTCAATTTCCGCTATTTTGATGATGAGACTATTGGTTTATCTACAGATGAGCTGACAGATCTCGCCGAAGTAAACCGAATAGTCGAAATATTTGCCGAGGCTGCCGGAAAGAGTCCTTTCCCGGTGATGGAATTGGTTGATTCCGCTGGTTTTGATCCTGAGTTTGCACGAACTTCTGAGTTTTTGACACAATCTTGTTTTAACAAGTACCAGTCGGAAACAGAAATGATGCGTTATATCAAGAAATTAGAGAATCGCGAT
>CAIXHD010000503.1 GCA_903919065.1 uncultured Bacteroidota bacterium | reverse complement strand
GGCAGCAGGGCTACCTTGGGCTAATTCCATATACTTCATTCCTATAACTTTGTCCTTAACCCGAAACCTGATACCCGATACCTGACACCTTTTTGAAGACCAAGACCAATTTTGAATTCTGAAATCACAATGTCAAGTGGGCCCGTGGCCTGTATTTGCCGAGCACCCCACTTGATCCTGATAATTGAAAATTCAACACTGGCTTTCGAATCTTTAAATTCAACCCCATACCCCATACCCGATACCCGATACCCCATACCTGATACCCGATACCCGATACCTGATACCCTGCGACATACACCATAATGCATAGTTTTAGCCTAAAGTCGTATATTTGCCCCCTGATTAAAAGGGAGAAAGATGATACAGCTCGCTCATTCGAAAGTTAAAACCTTACTGGCTACAACTCCAGCAGGACAAGAAGTTACTGTAAAAGGCTGGGTACGCACAAAGCGTGGAAACAAGCAGGTTGCATTTATTGCGCTGAACGATGGATCCATTGTCCATAGTATTCAGGTAGTGGCAAATCCGGAGAATTTCAGCGAAGAATTAATGAAATCCATTACTACCGGTGCCTGCCTGAAAGTAACAGGCAAACTGGTGGAAAGTCAGGGCAGCGGTCAGCCGGTAGAAATTCAGGCAGATGATATAGAATTATACGGAGCTTCAGATCCTAATACTTATCCATTGCAGAAGAAGGGCCACAGTATGGAATTCCTCCGGGATATCGCCCATCTGCGCCCACGCACCAACACTTTTGGAGCCGTTTTGCGGGTAAGACATGCCATGGCTTATGCAATTCATAAATATTTCAACGATCTGGGATTCTGCTATCTGCACACTCCTATAATCACTGGTTCAGATGCAGAAGGTGCTGGCGAGATGTTTAAGGTAACCACTCTGGACATTGCCAATCCTCCTCGTACTGAAGATGGTAAAATTGATTTCAACCAGGACTTCTTTGGCAAGGAAACCAATCTTACTGTTTCCGGTCAGCTGGAAGGTGAATTGGGTGCTATGGCGTTGAGCGATATTTATACTTTCGGACCGACTTTCCGTGCCGAGAACTCCAATACTCCGAGGCACCTGGCCGAATTCTGGATGATTGAACCGGAAATGGCATTTTATGAGATTAAGGAAAACATGGACCTGGCCGAGGATTTCGTGAAATATCTCGTCCGTTACGCTCTCGAAAATTGTGCAGATGATCTGAGCTTCTTTAATCAGATGTACGATAATGAACTTATCGACCGGTTAAAGATGGTTGCTGAGAATGATTTTATCAGAATGACTTACACTGATGCTGTAGAGATTTTGGTAAACTCAGGCCAGAAATGGGAATTCCCTGTTGCATGGGGAAGTGATCTGATGGCTGAACACGAGCGGTATCTGGTTGAAAAGCACTTTAAAAAACCGGTGATTCTCACAAATTATCCTAAAAAGATCAAGGCATTTTACATGTTCCAGAATGAAGATGGCCTCACGGTCAGAGGTATGGATGTACTTTTCCCGAAAATCGGCGAAATTATCGGTGGATCGCAGCGTGAGCACCGTCTTGAGAAGCTGCAGGAAAGAATGCACGAACAAAATATAGAGGAAAAAGATATGTGGTGGTACCTCGACACCAGACGCTTCGGTACTGCGCCTCACAGCGGATTCGGACTTGGCTTTGAGCGGTTGATCCTGTTTATTACAGGAATGGGCAATATCAGGGATGTAATTCCTTTCCCACGCACCCCGCGCAATGCTGAATTCTAAAAATTACTTAACTTTCAGCCACAAATACTATTTGCCCTGAGTTAAGGGCCTGAACCGAATTTATGCTCAAGCAACGACTACAGCAAAAACTGCTGCAGAAACTTTCTCCACAGCAAATCCAGCTGATAAAGCTACTGGAAGTACCTACTATGCAGCTGGAACAGCGCATTAAAAAGGAGCTTGAGGAAAATCCAATTCTGGAAGAGGGCCGTGAAGAGAATCCTGACTTAGATGATTCCCACAATGATGATGAACAGGATAAGGAAAAAGACGAGATCTCTCTTGAAGAATTTAAAGATGAATACGATATCCCAGCCTATCGTTTAAATCCACGTAACCGGTCGCACGATGATGAGAAGATAGTGGAAATACCCTTTTCTGCAGGAGTCTCGTTTCGCGAGAATCTATCCAACCAGCTTGGCATGAGGATCATGGATGACCACAAGCAAGCCTTAGGTCATTATATCCTCGGCAACATTGATGATGACGGTTATTTGCGGCGTGACCTTGAAAATATTGTAGATGACCTGGCATTTTCCCTGAATATCCAGACGAACATTGAGGAACTCCGCGAAATTCTCACATTGATTCAAGGATTCGATCCACCAGGTGTGGGTGCCAGAAATCTTCAGGAGTGCCTGATTTTACAGCTCGACCGGCATTCTATAGAAGGCAGGGATAATGAAGAAACAAAAAATGCCCGGGTGATCCTGACGGATTTTTTCGAAGAATTCACGCGAAAGCATTACGATAAGATTCAGGGCCGAATGAGTCTCACTGATCCTCAAATGAAATCTGCAATTAATGAGATCATCCGACTTAATCCGAAACCGGGTGGTGACATGTCAGATTCGAACATGCAGTCCTATCATCAGATTGTCCCGGATTTTGTTCTGGAAGACAATGAAGGAATTCTTGAGCTCAGCCTGAATTCAAAGAATGCACCTGATTTGCGCATCAATTCATTATATGCAAACATGCTCAAGAGTTACAATGAAGAGCGCAAACTTCAGAATCAGAATAAAAACCAGAAAGAAGCTGCCGTTTTTGTCAGGCAAAAAGTGGAATCGGCCAAGTGGTTCATGGAAGCAATTCGCCAGCGCCAGCACACCCTGATTCTTACCATGAATGCAATTATGGAATTTCAGAAGGAATATTTCCGCAGTGGAGGTGATGAAATGCGCCTGCGGCCGATGATCCTGAAAGATATTTCCGAACGAACAAGCCTGGATATATCAACTATTTCCAGGGTGGCTAATTCGAAATACATTCAGACAGACTGGGGCATTTTTCCTTTAAAATATTTCTTTTCAGAGGGTTTGCAAACGGATACCGGTGAAGAGGTTTCCACTCGTGAGATTAAGAAAATTCTTGAGGAATGCGTTGAAAATGAGGACAAGAGAAGACCTGTTACTGATGATAAGCTTGCCCTGATCTTAAAGCAAAAAGGGTACATGATTGCCAGGCGTACCGTAGCAAAATACCGCGAACAGCTGAACCTTCCTGTTGCGCGCCTCAGAAAGGAACTTTAGTGAAACCCTCCTTAATCATTTCCGTTCTCTTTCACCCGGTGCTCATGCCACTGGCGGGTGTTTTTCTCCTGCTCAATTATGGCGGATGGCTGAATATGCTACCCACCGACGGAAAAATGTACATCTATCTGGTTGTTGGAATAACCACTCTGGTGCTGCCGATCGTTATGATGCCCATCCTGATCAAGACAAAAATCATTACGAGTTACCTGCTCAAGGAACAAACTGAACGGCGTATACCATTCCTGATAATTGCCCTTCTTTATCTTGTAGGCGCCTTCATTTTGCAGCGCTTTGATGCCCCGGTGATCATCTCACTATTTCTGAACGGATCATCGATGGTGGTATTAACGGTGGCAATTGTCAATTGGCGATGGAAGGTCAGCGCACACATGGCCGGTATCGGCGGGGTAACCGGCATGGTTCTCGCGATTTCACTCAGATGGATACTTGATGATCAGGTGATTGTAGCCATCTTATTTCTTCTTGCGGGTTTTATAGGCTATGCAAGACTTCGGAATGACGACCACTCCCCGGCGCAGGTATATGTTGGTTATCTGATCGGGTTTTTCGTTAATTTCCTGCTGATCAGAATGATATAGCAATTGACTTCCGGTTATATTACGAAAGTATAGCCAACTCCTTTTACCGTACGGATACTCTCCTCGCCGATTTTCTCTCTTAACCGTCTGATATGAACGTCAATGGTACGGTCACCAACAATAACATCGTCACCCCATATCGATCGGTAGATATCATCACGGGTAAAAACCTTTCCTGGACGGCTCACCAGAAGATTCAGCAATTCGAATTCCTTGCGAGGCAACTGGATCTCCTCCCCTGACCGGACCACGAGATACCGGTCCTGGTCGATTTCCAGATCTCCGGCTTTAATCAGTCGGTTCTGTGGAACGGCAGCATCTCCGGATGGCATTCTTTTTAGAAGGGCTCTTATCCTACTTACCAGCACCTTAGGCTTAACCGGCTTGGTTATATAATCATCAGCCCCGGCATCAAACCCTGCTACCTGGGAATAATCCTCACCCCGGGCTGTAAGAAAAGCGATCATCACATTTTTTAGGTCAGGCATGCTTCGCAGCTTCTCACAAGTTTCAATCCCGTCAATTCCCGGCATCATCACATCGAGCAGGATAAGATTGGGTGCAATAGCCCTGGCTTGTCGCAACGCATCATTTCCATTGCTCGCAACTTCAACGATAAACCCTTCCAACCGAAGGTGATAACCCAGGAATTCCAGGATATCGGGTTCATCATCAACGAGAAGAATTCGGGTTTCCTGAGGATTCATCTTTTCCAATAATTTCTGACTAAAGGTATCGTAGTTTATTCAGGGAAAGTCATTTCCCACATAAAAAAATCATTGAATTCCGGATGATTCGAGAGTTCAACATAGCGTATGCGACTGGTAAGCTCACGGGTAAACGATCTGAATTCACCCGAATGGAGCCACAGCCTCGCTCCCAGGCCAGAGGTGTTACCAGCCCTGATCTGGCGCTTTTCCAAACCCAGGGGGATCAGTCCGATCCTTCCGGCCGACCAGTCATGCAGTGCGTAACCAAATCCGCCTGCCATATATACCTGACTGATATCATCCGCTCCGATACCGGCGTCATGCAAAAGCACCTTTATTCCGGCAGCTATGGCGCCCTTGGCGAGCTGGACCTCCCGAATATCCTGAGGGGTCAGAAACAGGTTTCCCGGTTCAAGTTTAGCATCTTCTTCGAGGTAACCCATAATATCAATTTTCCCTGCATCGAGCAGATGAGCAACGCCATCGACGAGTCCTGACCCGCAAAGACCAATCGCAGGTTTTCCACCGATAGTCTCATATCCGTCGGGACCGATAGCGCTCACTGCACCCTCCACTCCTGCCATTCCGCAGGAAATCCGGGCGCCCTCGAAAGCCGGACCTGCAGCCGTGGCACAGGCAAGAATTTCGTCATCTTTCCATAATACCATTTCACCGTTAGTGCCGATATCCAGAAACAAGCTCCATCCCGAAGGTGGATTGACTGATACCGCTGCCAGTCCGGCAACAATATCAGCGCCGACATAAGAGGATACGGAGGCTATCAATTCAATTTCCACCGAAGAGAACAGGAGCAGTCCGGCTTCGGCTCCGGTAAAATTCTGCTCATCCAGGAATACTGGTGTAAAGGGATAGATGGCAATACTTTCAGGATTTACGCCTTTGAAAAGATGAAGCATTGTTGGGTTGCCAGTAACAGCTATTTTTTTGACCAGGCTTATGTCCAGGCGGTTGTTCCTGCATAGTTCAGCTCCGGCATGCTCGACAGCTGAAATAATCGCTTTATGCAACCTTTCTGTTCCATCCGGATTTTCACGGCAGTATTGTATTCTGCTAACAACATCGGCCCCATAGGAGTACTGGGGATTAGGAAACGATTGCACACCGAGATTACTATGATTGCGGAGGTCTTCGAGAAAAACCACCACAGTTGTGGTACCGAGATCTATGGCCAGCGCAAAACATTGGGGATCTTGATCTGGGAAAATATCAGGCAGGGGTTCCGGGTCCGGCCAGAAACTCTCTGTCAGTACTTGCATAACCGAAGGCTGAGGCATGTTCACCAGCACTTCGCCAGCCGGAAAATACTCACAGGCCCGCACGATGCCAACGTCTACCACTTCAACCTTACACTTACCGCAAATTCCCTTTCCACCGCAGGGAGCCTGAATATATTGTCCCTGGCTTCGAATGGCAGAGAGGAGGGACTCACCACTTTTAGACTTAATTGATAGCTTTTTGAACATTGGGTAAATATAGAAATAAAGGCGCAAGGCTCAAGGCTCAAGGCGCAAGTGAAGGCTCAAGGCGCAAGGCTCAAGGCGCAAGTGAAGGCGCAAGAAAGTTTTAATGAAGAAAGTATAAGAAATTATTCCATTTGGGAAGGGTTTGTGCATCTATATACAAAAACAACATCATGAATGATTTACACGGAAGGTTGAAAAATTTCGCAGTTGCTGTATACAAGCTGACTCTGAAGTTCAGGAAGGATTCGTTACTCAATGCCAATATTGATCAGCTAATCAGGTCGTCTGCTTCGCCAGGCGCTAATTATGGCGAGGCCCAATCAGCATCCTCAACTAAAGATTTTAACAACAAAATTCGTATAAGCCTGAAAGAAATGAGAGAAACCAACTATTGGCTTGAGTACTTCAATCAGATTCTTCCCGAAACAAAAGAATTAGCAAAGCTGATAGATGAGTCTGAGCAACTCTGCAAAATCCTTTCCGCCATCGCCTTCAAAACCCGTGCAAAATAGCCCTTGAGCCTTGAGCCTTCACTTGTGCCTTTAAACCATGAATCCATTTTCCGACCTGCTCTCCCTCCTGCTGCCACGCACCTGTCCGGCGTGCGGAAGAGCCCTCAAAGACTGGGAGGAGTGCCTGTGCCTGGTATGTCTGGGCAAGCTGCCAGTGACCCATTTTCATATGGACCCTGAAAATCAGATGGCTGAAATGTTCTGGGGCCGGATAAAGCTTCTGCAGGCGATTGCATGGTTCTATTTCAGAAAAGGATCAGCTTATCAGGATGTTTTGCATAAACTTAAATACAATGATCGTCCTGATATAGGAGTATCGCTGGGGAGGCAGTATGGTTACGAGCTCAGGGAGAGTTCCGGCTTTATCAAGCCTGATCTGCTGATACCTGTCCCGCTGAATGCCCGGAAGCAGAGAAAAAGGGGGTTTAACCAGAGCGAAGCCATTGCTAAGGGGCTTTCTGAGGGGCTCAATATCCCTTTGAAAGGCCATTTGCTCACTCGCCCGCTGGCTACCTCCACACAAACACGGAAAAGCAGGTACGACAGGTATCTCAATGTTTCGGGCAAGTTTAAGGTAACAGATCCGTCACAATTAGAGAACCGGCATATTCTGCTGATTGATGATGTGATCACCACAGGTGCCACACTGGAGGCTTGCGCCGAAGAGTTGCTATCTGTGCCGGGTGTTCAGGTAAGTGTGGTTGCACTGGCCTGGGCACGACTATGACATCATGAATCCCTTAGTGCCGGTAGTTATACCGGCAAGGGAAAGGGCCCGATCGACAACTGTACTGCAAAGGTCATTTATATCAACGGGATGCTGATAGAATCCGGGCGATGCCGGACAGATAATTCCACCGGCATCGGTGACCGAAAGCATGTTTTGTAAATGAATTCTATTGTATGGAGCTTCCCGCAAAACGAGGATTAGCTTTTTTCGTTCCTTCAGCATCACGTCAGCGGCACGGGTCAAGAGGTCATCAGCGGTACCAGCCGCTATACGCCCGAGGGTGCCTACCGAACAAGGGATAATGATCATAGCATCGAAACCCGCAGAGCCGCTGGCCGGAGGCGCAAAAAAGGTATCAGGGGAATATTGGGTAAACGGGCTGACATCTACAGGGATCCCAGGCAACTCGAAAGGCCAAACCTTTGCTGCAGTTTTTGAAATCACCACGGCAACTTCATCGCCCTGAGCACCCAGCTCACGCAATTTACTCAAAAGCAGATGAGCATAAATTGAGCCACTCGCCCCCGTAATCCCTATAATTATCTTTTTATTAATCATCCCTGTCGGAATATTTTTTTTTAGTAATCTTTTACACATCGTACCGACATTCCGTTCAGCTTCTGTGAAGTATCCTGCTGGAATGCTGGTTTTCCGCGATAAATAGACCGCATGAGGACCAAAAAGTTTAGCTGGGCATTTGGGTTAGTGGTTGAACTCCAGAAGTAGCCGGCGTTGCCGAGATCATAAAATCTTCGATCCGCAAAAATGATGTATCCGGAGAAAAGGGCCTGAAACCCTGAAAGGCCTCCAAGAGCAAGCTGGGTTCCAGCCTGAGCCTCGGCATCCTTTGGATCGAGAAAGAGCATTAGTTCATGCCATTCAGCATCCGTTGGGATGTGCCAGCCATCGGGACAGATTCCGGTGCCACCCTTTGTGGTATCGTAAGCCATCGCTTCATTCCACTGATACAAGCCGCCATAAATGGCGCAATTAAGAGGATCATTCTTATAGCAGTATTTTTCAGCTTTCCCATTATTTAGCTGGTTCCCGTAATTTGGAGGAAGGTCGCTTGAGTTGACCATTGTTCCGATATTCAGGTTCTGGGCCATCCAGATTTTATTATTGATATTCACAGATTTATATACCTGTCCGTCGCGGCCATCAGTAAATGTGGAAAGCGGATACATTGATGCACCCGTGGTAAAGGACCAAACAGGACCTGACACCTCATGAGCATAAGCATCTCTGACAACGACCTTCCAATAATACTGGGTTGAGTATTCGAGTGGGAGGCATTCATAAAGTGCTCCGGATTTATCGGTAGCTACTTTTGGAGGATTTGCATTCGTACCGAAATAGACATCATACTTCAGGGAGTCCCGATCGGGATCGATGCAGGTCCAGGAAAGGATTCCCAGTGTACTGGCTTTCGATGCCATATCGGCCGGAGCAGGATCCTTCGGAGCTTCCGGTGGCATATTTGTCGGGGCAACAGTCAATGCATAGGTCTCGGTATCGGTAGATTCGCCACTATCCTTAACCATTACCTTGACGGTGTATGATCCGGGAGCTGAATACTGATGATTCGCAATTTTGACTTTCGAATACTCGGTATCCCAAGTCCCATCGCCTTCAAAATCAAAGCGAACAAAAAGATCGGCGCTTTTATCTTCAGCATCGCTGCAAGCCGTGGCATCCATTTTAAAATTATCCTGAAGGAAACCGCTTTTTGGAGACACGCTAAGTGCCGCCTTTGGGGGACGATTATTCCATAATACTCGCACAAAATCAGAGTAACGGCTGGTTTTACCCTTTGTATCCCTGACTTCAACAGAGATATAAATGGTACCGCCGGCTGAAAATTTATGCTTAACCACCTTCGTGACACTGAAATCAGTATCGAAAACTGAATCAGACTCCCAGTCCCAGCGGACCTGAAGATTTGCGGCAGGATCTTCAAGATCATTTACGCCGGAGGCATCAAAAGTAAAGGTAGTGTCGACTGACCCAAACGCCGGTGAGATTGTGAAAATGGCTACTGGAGCGGTGTTTGGCTCAGGTTTGCATGTTGTCAGGAGGACTGCAATTAGGGTGGAAAGGGTAATCAGGCTGATTCGGAGAAGTGTTAAACCTTTCATGTTTTTCATGTTTTCCTGATTATTAAGATAGTTTAACAAAGATAATAAAAAGAAGGGTTACGGGTATGAGGTTGAATTTGGAGATTCGAAGGCCAGTTTTGAATTTTGAATTATCAGGATCAAGTGGGCTGTCCGGCAAATAAGGCTCCGGGACCACTTGACTTTGTGATTTCAAAATTCAAAATTGGTCCTGGTCTTCAATCAGGTATGGGGTATGGGGTATCGGGTGCCGGGTGTCGGGGACAATTGCTATCTTTGTGGGCCTTAAGACCCACGGTGCGTGCATAGACTTTATATCATTCTATTTCTTGCTGTTTTGGCTCCTGCGTTGGTTGCCCAGAATACCATAACTATAACGGGTACAGTCAGGAATAAAGCAACAGGGACTATTATATCCGGAGCAAACATTCTGGATCCGGCAACAAAAAAAGGCGCCACCTCTGATCAAAAGGGAGCCTGGCAACTTGATGTTGAGAAGGAAAATCCACTTCTTATTATTACGCATGTGGGATTCCGGGCTGATACAATAAATCTTAAGAAGGAGGTTGCAGGGGTAAAGAAGGAGGACACATGGGTAAAGAAGGAGGACACATGGGTCCTCCACTACGAAACGTACCTGGTGCCGGAAACACTGCAGATACCGGATGCAAGAATTTTGGGCCAGGTTGAAACCTGGAAAATAAGAAATCTGCCACCAGGTCAAATGCGCCTGTCGGTGAATGAAATAAGCAAAGTCCCTGCCTTGTTCGGTGAGCAGGACCTGCTGAATTCCCTGCGCAGTTTACCAGGCATCCAATCGGTTAGTGAAGGTTCGGGATATTTTTACGTTCGCGGTGGAAATGCAGATCAAAACCTCATCCTGCTCGACGAGGCCGTAATATATAATCCATCTCACCTTTTGGGTTTGTTCACGGTAATCAATCCATCGGCTGTGCGTTCTCTGACTTTATACAAAAGTGGAATTCCGGCCAATTATGGTGACCGGCTGGCATCGGTTATAGAAATGACCAGTCGTGACGGGAATTTCATGAAATTTTCAGGAGAGGTTTCTATAGGTTTGCTTGCCTCCAAAATTCTTTTTGAGGGTCCGATTGTCAAGGATAAAGTATCGGTTCTTTTCACCTTGCGCCGCACGCAGCTTGATCTGATCACCCCGTTCCTCATTCCCAAATCAAGTATTATTCACGGATCTGGTTACTCATTTCTTGATTTTAACGGAAAAATCGCATGGAATTTAACCGATCGCAATAAGATTTGGCTATCAGCATATACAGGTTCTGATATTTTCTTGCTGAAAGACCAGGAGTTCACATTAAGCGATCGCATCAGTTGGGGCAACAGCCTTTTTTCACTGAACAGCGTAAATACCACACGCAGCGGTATGGAAATGCGGACCTCAATGAACTGGTCGGGATATGCACTCGACTTTACCCAGTTATACCATGATTATTATATCGGTTTGAACACCGGTATCAGCAATTTCAAATTCAAGCATGAATTCCTGATAAAGCCCACTGCAAAACACCTTATCAGAACTGGTATTGAACTGCAGCAATACTCTTTTAAGCCCTATCAGACCAATCTTTTACTCGGGAATGAAATCAAGGCAATTGGTGACTCCATCCCTTACAGGGCGCGCGAAGCAGCGATATTTATACACCATGAGTGGACACCGGTTCCAGCCTTCACAATGAATACAGGCATCCGGATGATGTATTACCAGCATCGCGGTCCATTTGACAGGCTGGTAAAAGATCAGCAAGACTTTCCGGTGGATACTATCCATTACCCCAAAGGAGTAACCCTTGCGGATTACCTGCGGATTGAGCCAAGAATTTCTCTTTCCTGGCAATTTTGCCAGGGCCAGATGCTTAAGATATCGGCCAGCAGGCAATATCAACCCATCCATATGGTACCTATTGCTACCACCACCCTACCCCTCGACCTCTGGATCCCATCGACCTCTCTGGTTGCTCCTCAGGAAGGAACAACCTTTTCTCTGGGCTGGTACCCGGATCTTGACAAGTCGGGATTAGAAGGCTATGCCGAAGGTTTCTACAGGCACTTTTCCAACCAGGTGGAATTTGCTGAAGATCAGCTACTCCTGAATTTTGTAAGGGATAATATGGATCGTCAGCTAACATTTGGAACTGGCAAGGCCTATGGATTTGAGCTTTTCATCAGAAAAAAAACCGGAAAAACCCAGGGATGGATCGGCTACACGTGGACTGAATCCTGGCGGATATTTCCGGAGATAAATCAAGGAAAACCGTTTCATCCCCGCAATGACAGAACCCACGATTTTAACCTTGTTCTAACACACTCACTCAATTCGAGGTGGGAAGGGACCCTGCAGTTTGTCTATGCTACCGGACAACCTGTCACGATTCCGCTTTCGGTTTACCTAATGAATGGCACGCTGGTGCAGAATTTCAGCGAGCGGAATTCCATCCGGTTGCCAGCTTATCACCGATTAGATATCGCTTTGTCGCGCAAACCCGTTCAAATCAAAAAATTACAATCAACATGGACTTTTTCAGTCTATAATCTTTATAACAGGCTTAACCCGTTTTTTGTCTATTATGATCTTCAATGGGATTATGAGAAAAATCTTTTATCCACCCGTACCCGGCAGATATCCCTTCTTCCGGTGCTTCCTTCGATCACCTGGACCGGCCGTTTTTAGAAACGGGGTGATTTGGTTACTGGTCGTGCTGGCGGCAATGCCGGCATGCGTGAGTGATCTTGACATCAAGGTTCCTTCCACAGATGAAAGATATATAATTGAAGGCTGGATTGAGCTTGGCGGCTATGCTCGCGTTCTTGTAAGCCGAAGTTTACCTTATAATAGCACGGTTGGCAAGGCTGACCTGTTTGATTTGCTGGTGGACGAGGCCCAGGTTAAGGTTAAGTGCGATACAATTGAAGAGAGGCTTTTGCTGGTGGAAGATACGATGTACAGCATTTTACCAATTTACCGGGGATTTAAGATTCGCGGTGAGGTTGGGAAAACTTACACATTGGAAGTAAAAATCGGAGATCAGATATTTACTTCCACAGATAATCTTTTGAACCCCATAAAGCCTGACTCACTCTGGTTCAGTCCGGAAGCTTTGAACGATTCACTCGGCTACATCCATATCCGCATAAAAGATCCGCCGGTACTTGGCAATTATTACCGGATTTTCACTAAACGACTGGGGTTGGATATTGATTACAACAGCATGTCTGTAGGCGCTCTGGATGACCATCTATTCAACGGAACTACCTTTTCTTTGCCAATAATACGAAGCGGGCCTTCTACTAAAACAGCTGACGGGCACTTTTTCCGCAAAGGACAGCGCGTGGTTGTGAAAACCTGTATCATTACCAAACAGTATTTTGATTTTATTTCAAAAGTATCCACTGAGCTGGGGGAAACCCTGAGCCCCTTAAGTTTTCAGGCGCCCGCCATCACTCTGATGACTGGCGGTGCCCTTGGTGGGTTTGGTTGTTATGCCGGAATTACTGACACATTGGAAATTCATTGACCTTCCTCTTTTAAAATCAAAATTGTTGAGTAAATTTGCTTACCACAAAAACAAAAGCCATGAAAAAACAAAATGTCCTCATTCTGATTCTCCTTGCGACCTTTACCCTTGGTGCCTGCGACATGTTGAACATTGGAGGCAGCAATCTGGTTGGGACCTGGGATATATCCTCTTTGACAGCCGGGACATATTCCAACGGCAGCCTTGAAGCTGACACCACGGTAAATGACTTGGGAACCTTAACATTCAACAAAGCTGGTGACGGATTATTCTCCATTACCAGTGAAAGCACCGGGCATGCCACTACGGGTACATTCGATTGGTTTGAGAAGGACAATAAGGTGTTCATCAACCCGATCAATCTGACTGACTCAATCATGACAAAAAACTTAGCCTTAGGATTTGAGGTAAAAACCAATACTTCCACCCAACAAGTATGGACCGCAGAATTCAGCTACTATACAGATAGTTATGTTGAGGCTACCGATAGTTATGTAAAGGCTCTCTATAAAATGTCGCTGGAGCTTGAATTAAACAAGCAATAAAAGGAGTTTTATTGATTGCCGGACTTCTTCCGGATCTCTTTTTCAATAACTGCGGTGATAAGAAATTTGGGTTTCCCGGATTTATCCCTTTGCAAATAGGATGATAATTCTGTTGGAATAGCCGTTCCGTTTTTATGTAAGAAACGTTTTTCAAACCTAACAACATTGGCTTTCCCGCTGATTAAATTCTGGATATTTTCCATGGTAATCTGAATATCATCAGGATGAGTAATATCCATCCAGGCTTTCTCAAGGAGTTCCTCTTTAGTATATCCGAATAATTTGCAGAGAGATTCGTTAGCATTTAATGAGTTATCTAATCCGGTCATTGAAATCCCGATAGGCAGGTGCTCAAAAAGATTTCGGAAATTCGATTCACTTTCCCGAAGTTCCGCCTCCATCAGTTTTTGTTCAGTGATATCGACTGCTGCGATCAGGCATTTTTGCTCCACTTCGGATAAGATACCTTCAAGGTGTAAATGAATGTCATTGCCATCATTGCCCATTACCCTGACCTCACACGACTCTTTTGAGGATTTTCGAAAAACATCTAAGAAAAAACTGGTGAAATCGGAAAGGCTGTCCTTAGTTATGAAATGATTAAAATATCCATTTATAAGAGTAGCTCTGTCCTTGGTGAGCATTTTAGCACCATAAACATTCAGCTCGCATATTTTACCCAACGGATCAAGCTTAAAATACCCGGCCGGGGAAAAATTATAAATTTCGACATATAAATCAGTGTAAAGTTTTGCGACATTCTCAGCCTTTTCCCTGGCTAATCGCAACTCTTCCTGAAGCATGTCGGAATGATCTTCAGTCCTTACCTTCTTCATTTAAATACAAAAACTTTAAACAGTTTGCCAACTTCGGAAGTAATAATAAGGCAATTATGTGACTATAACAAAAATAATTGATTACATTATAATACATCAAGTTTCTTTTTCATCAAATAGTTAACTTCATTCCGTCAAAAAAACGTAACGATGAACCTGGAGTTTCAAATACATTATACTACTCACCCCGGTCAGCAGCTGATGATAGTGGGCTCGATCCCCTCGCTTGGAGGGGTCCGTTTAGAGGAAGCACCCCTCATGAATCTCCTCGATGACCGATCGGGGCTCTGGAACTGTCATATCAACCTCGACAAGGTCTCCGGTTTTACATACCGGTATTATGTAAAAGACGATAATTACAAGACCAAATTAGAAGAATGGGGTCCTGATCGTGTTTTTACTCCGGATGGAGGAAACGATCAATTTATTTTGATTACTGATCGTTGGAGATCACAGTCGGATCCGGATTTTGCACTCTATTCCTCGGCGTTTACAAATGCGATCATGAAGCCCGGCCCAGTTTTCCAGGCACCAAAAGCCAAGGCAGGAAAAAAAGATGATCATGTGATTGTACGGTTCAAACCTAGTATTGTAAGGGTCAAATCCGGACATCGTGTTGCTGTTTCAGGCAGATTGAAAAGTTTGGGCAACTGGTCAGATAAGAAGGCCATTACACTTGGCAATCCTGGCTACCCGTCATGGAGTGGTGAAGTAAGAATTCCTATCAGTGAGTTTCCGGTCCATTATAAATATCTCATTAAGGATGAGCAGGAAAAAACGCTTTTCTGGGAAAAATCGGCCGACCGGATCTTAAATCTTCCTGAAGGCGATTGCCCCGATATTATTGAGATCAACGACGAAAAATTCGATTTTCCGCAATATCCATGGAAAGGTGCAGGTGTAGCAATTCCAGTATTTTCACTTCGGCGCAAAGACGGGTTTGGAGTTGGGGAATTCACAGACATCAGACTGCTTGTTGACTGGGCCTGCAGAGTTGGAATTAAAATGATACAGATCCTGCCCATAAATGATACGGTTGCCAGGCATACCTGGCAGGATTCCTATCCTTATGCTGCAATCTCGGTATATGCACTTCATCCGATATATATCAACCTGGCGCAGATGGGAATATTGAATTCGGAAATAAACCAACAAATTATTGAAGCTCAGGGAAAATATCTGAATTCACTTGAAAAGATTGATTATGAAGCAGTAATGAACCTGAAATCCAGGTTTTTCAAGCTCAAATTCGATCAGGATAAAAATGAATTCTTCAAAAATCCGGAGTTTCTGACCTTTTTCAAGGATAACGAATACTGGCTCAAGCCTTATGCTGCATTTTCGTACCTCCGCGACATGTTCAATACCCCTGATTTCAGCAGATGGGGGAAATACAGCCATCCTACGCCAGATTTGCTGGCCATGCTCACAGATGGTCAATCGGCGCATTATGATGAAATTGCAGTTCACTATTTTATACAATTCCATGCATACGCCCAACTTCTTGAGACGGCAAGCTACGCCCGCACTAATGGGGTTGTTCTCAAAGGAGATATCCCGATTGGAATTTACCGGAACAGCGTAGATGCCTGGCTGAGTCCACATTTGTATCATATGGACAGGCAGGCCGGAGCTCCGCCGGATGACTTTTCCAACAAGGGCCAGAACTGGCGGTTCCCAACCTATAACTGGGAAGAGATGGCGCGCGATAACTATGCCTGGTGGCAACAACGCCTTCGTCAATTATCGGGCTACTTTGATGCCTTCCGCATAGACCATATACTGGGTTTCTTCCGTATATGGGAGATTCCTTCCAGTCAGGTTGAGGGCCTCATGGGTTATTTTAATCCAAGCATTCCTTATTATCGCGATGAACTTCAGAGTCGGGGACTTTGGTTTGATGAACAGCGGCTTTGCAGACCCTACATACGAGAGCATTTTCTGTATCACTATTTTGGTGATCTCACCGGGTTTGTGAAGGACAATTATCTTGATGAATACTCTACTGGTTGTTTTACCATCAAGCCCGAATATGATACGCAGACAAAGGTTGAAGAAAAGCTGACTGCTGAGCCCGATGCCAGTCCAGAGTTGCGAACCCGGTTTGAAAAAATAATTCAGGGTTTGAATTCACTGATTGCTGAGGTTGTGTTCCTCGAGGCTCCGGGCACAGGTGGCAATGCATTCTTTCCAAGGAATGCTCTGCATTTCACACGTTCGTATCAGGAGCTCGACGGGCATTCGCGCTGGGTTATAGACCAAATCTACCTGGACTATTTTTATAAGCGGAATGAGGATTTCTGGCGCGATAAAGCCATGAACAAGCTGCCGGCTATCAAAAAGTGCACAGATATGCTTTTGTGTGGAGAGGACCTGGGAATGGTTCCAGCATGCGTGCCCAGCGTTATGGATGAATTAGGCATACTGAGTCTGGAGGTTCAGCGGATGCCAAAGAATCCAAAAATCACTTTCGGAAATCCAGCTGATTACCCATATTTGTCTGTTGCAACGCCTTCATCCCACGATACTTCTACCATCAGGGGATGGTGGGAAGAAGATTCAGCGCGATCGCAAAGATTTTACAATGAGCAACTGGGAAATCATGGTGCTTCACCATTCGAATGCAGCACTGGGATTGTGAGGCAGATTGTTACACAGCACATGTATTCGCCCAGCATGTGGTCAGTATTCCCTATTCAGGACCTGCTGGGAATGGATGATAAGCTGCGCAAGGCAAATCCGCATTCAGAGCGTATAAATAATCCCGGTAACCCCAATCATTATTGGCGATACAGGCTCCATCTGGATTTAGAGGACCTTCCCGGACAGGATGAGTTCAATAGCTTTTTGAAAGATATGATCAGGAATTCGGGTCGCCTGGAAATTTACTGAAAGGGATATATCTGGGAACGCCAATGCAAGAACCGACAATGAATAACGCCCCTCCCATCCGGAGCCGCAATATCTTTACGGATATATGGTATTTTCTGTTATTCAAACCTAAGCCGGCAACTTTACAGGCTTTTAAAAATGAGGAGGACCGGGAGAATTACAACAAGAGGATACTGCAGCGACTCGGTATCAAGCCCGACGATTTTACCATTCTGAATATTCACCGGATCGGGGTTAATGCTCCACCGAGTTATATGTTTAATGAGCTATTGAAGTGGAATGGCGAATCAACCTGCTGGCCTAATCATCTGGCGAAAGTGGACAGGATCGGCAACCGGCTGGAAAATATCAGAGTATTGCTTTTCGGCCGGTCGGAATGGCCATTTGGTTGGAAAAGCATTTTCGGGATCAGGCTGGTGCCACTTTTCCTCATGAATTCAATTCGGTTTAAGAAGGTGCCCGACTCATTTGATTTTGATAACGCCAGATATCTTCTTTATGAATGCTGCGGGGGATATCCCATTGGTTTTTTCTCAATGTATGTAAGGTCCTCGATTGCCGATCTGGGTGAAAAGGAGCCTACTCAGCTTTTCCTGATTGTTGGATTTAATTTTTACGGAAAGAAAAACAAGGCATTAAGCGGATTGATCAATATTCCATGGCAGTCCATTCACAACAGGGCAACCTCAAATGTTCTGTACCGGCTGAAATTACTTTGTGAATGGCGCCTAAGCAAGATCCACCAACAAGCAGATTTTCTGGAGCATCTGTAAACTGGATATGCTACAGAAAACCGGAGTATAAGTTAAGCTCCGAGAAAGGGGCACTCAGCATGGCTTTTTTTATTATCTGCGGTCGCGGCCCTGCCGTTCAATCATCCAGCCGGGATATTCCGGTGCAAGCAAACTTATTTCATTCAGTTTACCGATCTCATCCGGAGTTAGGAGAACGTTGACGGAATTAATGTTTTCGGCCAATTGCTCTGGCTTGTTGGCTCCCACAATTACGGAAGTAACATGTGGCTGATGCAGGAGCCAGGCGAGCGCAATCCGGGCAACTGTCACCTGATGGCTTTCTGCGATACCCATCATTACATCAATGATATCGAATGCTTTCTCCTTATTGACGGGAGGGAAATCAAAATTCGAACGGCGACCCTCTTTCCCATCCATTGCACGGTTGTATTTTCCACTAAGCAAACCACCGGCGAGCGGGCTCCATACCATGAGTCCCATTTTCTGATCGTTCAGCATGGGCACCAGCTCACGTTCCAGATCGCGACCAGCAATGGTATAATAGGCCTGAAGTGAAATGAATTTACTCAGTTGCCTCATCTCCGATATCCCGGCAGCCTTCATCACCTGCCAGGCAGCCAGGTTGCTGCATCCGATATAGCGGACCTTTCCGTTACGCACCAATACGTCGAGTGCCTCCAAAGTTTCCTCAAATGGCGTACAAGGATCGAATCCATGAATCTGGTACAGATCGATATAATCAATATTCAGTCGTTTAAGGCTTTCGTCGGCCTGTTGCAGAATATGCTTGCGGCTCAATCCGGATTCATTCGGGCCCGGGCCCATTTGT
Organism: uncultured Bacteroidota bacterium; assembly: GCA_903919065.1. Lineage (GTDB taxonomy): Bacteria > Bacteroidota > Bacteroidia > Bacteroidales > UBA12481 > UBA12481. The sequence goes on along the minus strand of CAIXHD010000503.1, from coordinate 8,168 downwards.
CCACGAACTTTAGTGGCAATGACCAGATCCTCACGCCTCAGTCCGAGGTCGCGGATTGCCTGACCGGTCATCTGCTCACTGAGACCTTCACTATATACGTTTGCAGTATCGATAAAATTGATACCGGCATCAACGGCTTGCCTGATCAAGACATTAACCTGCACCTGTGGAAGTGTTCCGATAGCTGTCCACATGCCGCGACCGCCGAAGGTCATGGTACCCAGGCAAAGTTCAGAGACTTTCAGCCCGGTATTTCCTAAAAAATTGTATTTCATGATTAACTAATATCTTAATTTGATAACAACCTCTCTGAAAGTTAAAAATAAGCCATTTAATTCTTCATTGTTTCGTTTCGGTATCTTTTGTATATTTGGCTAACTCAACCTTTTGCCAATGACCCACTTGGTAAAGAAGTTTCAATTTTTCCTGCCTGTATTGGCCATTACCGTATTGGCATTGGCGATTTCGTGCGAGCCACTGTCAACAGGTTTCGATGATACTGAACCCGCCCAATATTATCAGGCGAAGAATATCAAAGCGGTGCCCGACACTTTTAAAGTGATAAAAGTGATGACCTGGAATATACGTTTTGGCGCAGGAAGGCTTGCCTGGTTTGGGGATGCCTGTGGTGAAAGGGTGATTTTTACCGAAGATGAGATCTTGTCAGTTTTGCAGTTGATTGCCGAAAAAATAAACAAGGTAAAGCCCGATGTTCTCTTATTGCAGGAGGTCGACCTTGATTCCAAGAGATCCGCTTACATAAATCAGGTTCAATGGATACTTGAGCACACCTACTTTAATTATGCTTCTTCGGGATTTCAGTGGAAAACACAATTTATCCCCAGCGACGGGCTTGGACGAATTGAAGAAACAAATTCCACTTTTTCCAGATGGCCGATCAGCAATGCACAACGCATTGAACTCGGACTCCGAAAGGATCAGGACGATTTGACCCGTTACTTTTATGAGCGCTGCTGCCTGATGTCTTGCCAGATAAACATCCCCGGGGTTGAAAATTTTTACGCGGTTAATATTCATGCCTCCGCATTCGCTACTGATGATACCAGGCAAAGGCAGATCATCCGCTTTCAGAACGAGCTGAAAAGGATCGATGACCTGGGCGGATGGTTCGTGGCTGGTGGCGATCTCAACATGATCCCTCCCGGTTCCGACACGATGGATTATTGTCTGGTTGATAAGTGCCCGGGAGAATCCTTCCACCAGCCGGGAGATATTCCCATGCACAAGGAAGGAAGCGATTATGAACCTGCCATCCATTGGCTCGATACTCTTTACACGAGGTATCAACCTGCTGTTCCTTTGGACGTTTATCACCGGAGTCAGTATAAATATTTCACCCATACCACGAGGGGCACCCATTTCTGGGACCGCACCCTTGACTACCTCTTTACCAGTTATCATTGGGTTGAAAATTCTGCCGTAACCTATCAGGAGGCCAAGCGTGAATCAGACCATGCCCCGGTGAGTGCCCTTTTTATTTTACCCAGATGAATAATATAAAGAGAATATTTCTTTGGCTGATCGGGATTATTGCTTTCAGCAACCTGTATTCACAGCAACCTGAGTGGGAGAAATACTGGAACCAGGGAACAGCCTACACGCAGCCGAAGAACCGATGTGAACTTTCCCTTTTCAATTTCTCCAGCTATGGACTCAGCGATAATCTGGAAATATCGGCACATCCCCTGATGTTTTTCCTGATGCCACAAGTGCAGGTAAAAGCAGGATGGGGCGAAAAGTCAGGGGTTCTTCTCGCAACTGAGCATGGTATACTCTACCCTACCTTTTTTATGCGAACAGTAGCAACGAAGGGAATAGGCGGACTCATTTCCTCTGAATTTTCGATTCCTCAGATGGTTGGGATTTACAACAGAATCATTGTTTCACACAGTCCATTCAACAATGCCATTATCTCTGCCCATGGCGGAATTACCTTTTCGGTCAATTCGGAGACCATGGATCCGGGTTCCTCAATCGATTTACCCATAATCTATCCGAGGCTTGCCGTTTTTTACAATCAACCGGCATTTGACGCCGGAGTCGATTTCCGGGGGAAATTCACTCCGGTTTTCGGTTGGCTCCTCAGTGTGGAAAATTTCATCCTGAGTGGAACTGCCTATAACTGGTTTTTACAAAACAAAGGGGTTCTGGCTTACACCTCCAGAAAAGAGAAGTTGCGGATCGAAGCCGGTTACAAGCTCTTTTACGGGAGATATCCTTCAGGCCCACAATGGCATTTGCTGCCCGATATCAATCTGACATTCGGGATCGGGAAATAACCGGAGTTTTGGCGATTTTTTTCAATGCCGGGCTCACCACGCCAAAATTGTTCATTGGGAAATTCTTAAATCCCAGGCTAAGTGCAGGCGAACCTTTTTCAACCGAGTAATCACCCTTTGCAGCATCCTTAAAAAGTGGATTGCCGGCAATGCTATTGATATCTACCCCATTTTTCCTGGCTTTCAGTAAAGCAGTTTCATCCGGGAATAAATTATAATCCACTTCCTTCCCCCAGGCTGATAATTGAATATCGGCATGGGGAGCCATCATAATATTCCGTCCGAACACATCACCGCTATTTAAAAACCAGACATGCGGATGAAAGCCGTTATTCACCATAATATTATTTTCCACCGTCCGGTAAAAGCCTTCCCTCAGCTTTAATCCGCCGTTGAGGCAGACATTATTATATATCCGGTAATTCGTTGAGCCATCGTCTAAATCGATATCCCAACCATGGTCGCACCGGAACCGGTTATTGCGGATGATGGTTGTATGGATGGCATCCCAAAGGATCATGGAGGGATGATGCAACGCAAGGCTGTCCATGATACGTCGGTCGGGGTGCCAGTAACGATCGCGGCCCCAGGAATTAAATGAGCCGTGATCGCCCGATTCCAGGACAGTATTGAACACATCATTGAATTCAAGGATATGGCCACCCCAGGTTCCGTCACCGATATTTATCCCGGCGCGCGGAACTTCATAGATGCTGTTATGGCTGACTGTAATATCCATTGACATGGAAATTTCGATGCCGGCAGTCTGCTTTTCAATCCTGCCGGTCCGGTAAATCAGGTTATCGTGTGCAATGCAGGATTTTGGATAAAGGTTGTTTTTCGGACCCGTTGCGGTGTCCATTTTCGAAGCCTCCACAAAATCGGAATACTGAAACGACGGGGAGCGCACCGCCGACGGATCCCCCACAAAACAGATACCGCTGGCGCCGCAGTCATGGATATGGTTACCGGAAATTACAAGGTCACGGTTATATCCGCTGATAAAAATGGCATTACCTCCCAGTCCCATAAATTCACACCCTTTGACTGAACAATTTTCCGCTCCCTGAATAAAAACCGCACCTCCGCGGTATATGGTCCAGTCGCTCCTCAGCAGAGGCTCATACTTTTCCATAAAGGTCCTTTTTGATTGTTCAAAGGTTAGTCCCTGAATATTGATATTTTTCACCGGTGATTTTTCATCACCTGATATATCGATCAGGCACCGGAGGGTTACCGCTTCAAATTTCGCTTTGTTGAGATCGGTTGCGGGAATCGGCCAATAATAGAGCTTATTTTCATCCCGGTTGAGAAACCATTCTCCCGGGCTATCCAGCTCTTCGAAAACATCTTCCACCATCCGGTAAAGCTTGTGCATCGGGGCCGGACGGTTGTTTTGAAATCCACCTGAATACTCCGCCGTGCCATCGGCTTTTATACCGGTGATCACATAATGAAAATCGCCCCATTCATTTCCATGCATGGCATGAATGATTGTCCCGGCAGGATTTTTCCAGCGTTGGATTCGTTCCTTCGACAGGGCATCCGCAGCATGACCCTGCCAGTGACCGCCATCCTCATTATAATTAGGATAACGTGCCAGAATCTGTTTTTCACCATTCAGGAAGAGCTGGTCGAAATCCAGTGTAGCCTCCACTTTGGCAACCAGAATATCGTTATTGTATTTTTCCCAATTGAACATTATTGGCTTTGATCCCTTGATTCTGGCCTGCCCGTTTCCCGGTCCGATAATGCTGATTCCGTTCAGGGATGCGGGTATCGTAATAGTGGAACTCAGGTAATAGTCGCCCGGCTCCACGATAATGGAAATTGTGGCAGCCTGGTCTTTAAGCCTTATTTTCTTTGCCATCTCCAGTGCCGACTGAATATCCGGCAGGGCGGAATTGGGAGACACAATTAATCGGGTGCTCTTTGCATAACAAGTTCCGGAAACCAATAGAAATGCCAGAACCAGCTGGTGGATTGTATACATTCTCATAATACAAAGCAAGTTAATCCAATCTCCCCTTCAAACTTATTTGTCATAATTTTTCAGTACCCGGAGTGCACGCATAGTGATCCATTTTGAGGGGCTGCCTTTCTTCTCAATATTGACTAAATACTTGCCATTAAATGTATTTTCAAGCTTCCACCGCGACTGCTGATCCTGTTTTTCTTTGACAATATCGATGGCATCCTGCATTCGGCTGTCATGGACATTCAACCGGGTGAGGATATCGAGAATTTCAAGAATATCCGACTGATACATCAATGGGAATCCCAATTTCAGCCATCCCGGTTTAGACACTTCATCAAGGTTATGACTCTTTTTATAGATATGATGCGCGAGCAGATATTCCACTCCGGTAATGATGGTTTTTTGAGTTTCAGGTGAGCGCAGTTCCGGAGGAATCTCAGCCAGGGCCTTCAGAGTTTTTACCGCACCCATGTGGCAGGTATGAGACCCCCAGCACATAGGATATTTATCGTAAGGCTGGCCTTTCGGGGCGGAGGTCTCTCCGTCATCGAACCGCTGGAAGCTATTGATCCAACCTATGCCCCGCTGTACCCGCACATCATTAAGGTAACCCAGCCGGATCAGGCTCCACACCAGATTCCCCGTCAGGCAGGGAACCACATAGGAAGGTAATCCTCCGCCGGTTTTTTGGCTTTTGTAACAGGCAAATCCTCCCTGCTCAGGCTCCTGTGAGTGTTCCAGAATAAATTCACAAGCTTTTGCGACCTGAAGATTTTTTCCATCCGCACCCAGTTCAGCCAGGATTATGAGTTGCCATACCGTTCCGGTATACTTCAGGGTATAGAATTTCACCGGATCGCCCCAGTATCCGGCGGCATTCTGGTGGCTCAGGATTTCAGGAACCTTGCCTGATTCCATGATGGCCCTTTCAGCGACCAGTGCCTCAGCGCATTCCGGGGATTGATCCAGAAGATTTGTGAGGGTATAATAACGAACCGATGGGTTATCGGGTTCGAGCAGCCACTCAGTTATTATTTCGTTGATACACATTGCCACCGACCATCGCGCCACACAAATATATCGACAAACCGATAATTTCCGCTGATATTTTTTCCCTTATATGTACCCTTTATGGCGTTCTGGCCTTTCACTACTGCAACATTATCATATAGGTTAACCGAGATATCGCTGATAACCGACTTAGAACTGAACTTGTAATTTCCGGAGGTTATCTCCGCTATGCTTTGCTTTTTGTCCTGCAAACCGACAATGTCGTCAAAATAGGTATACTCTGCGGCCAGCAGAAGATCAAGGGCCTTAGCATCCCTGGTGAAGGAAGCTTCATTCCAGCCCTCTTCAATTTTTACAAATTCTGCTACCAATGAGGGCGATGAATGCGGTGCGGTTGATACATTAACCTCGGTTCCGATATCCATGATTACCTTCCATTGTCCTTCAATTTTTTTCCAGAGGGTAAAGGTTTTGCCATCAAATTTCATTGGGCCGGCAGGGGTATTGTAATTAAAGTTGTAGAGCCCGCAGGTCCAGGCAAAATCGCCTGATTTCGAGACCTCCACTGAATCGGTCGATCCTTGAAATGATTCGCTGATCAGTGAACCTGTAAATGATTTTTCATTTTCTTTCCTGATTTCTTCTTTACTGATAAACATGGGGGTACCCCTCTCCATGGAGATGGATTTTTCGGCATGAAGTTCAGCGACTTTACCGGCATCTTTGGCACGGATAGCTGCAGCCCAGTCATCGTTCAGTTTTGCGATTTTTGCGCCTTCAGATTGGGTATCCACGACCGGATTGCAGGCGCATGCAATGAGCACCAATACTGCGGCTGCACAACTTGCGAGAATTTTGTTTAACGACATAAAACCTCCGTTTTAAGTGTTTGGTGAAATGGTTTAGTTAGTGTAATCGATTGATTGATAAAATTTAAGAAAAATAAATCAGATTACAAAATTATGCCGCCTTGAATTAAAGAATTGAATTCCATGCGAAGATCTATCTGGCCGGAAGAGTATCTGAGTTTTTCCGTTTCTTCTTAATATTCAGTAAATTTGGTAGAGACAATTGTTGTATCTTGTTTAGAATTCCCTTCAAAATCATCAGGACATGAAAAAATTTTTTACTCTTCTCATTTTTGCTGCACTTTCTGTTTCTGTCTTTGCCCAAAGCCGCACCATCACGGGTAAAGTTACGGACGACAGTGGCATCGGACTGCCTGGTGTAAATATTCAGATCAAAGGCACTGCCACTGGGGCCACCAGCAATCTTGACGGCAGCTACCAGATTTCAGTAAGCGATGGAGTATTGGTATTCCGTTGCGTTGGGTTTGTAACTCAGGAAATCCCACTTAGCAATCAATCAATCTTAAACGTGGTATTAAAGGAAGACCTCAAACACCTCAACGAGGTAGTTGTTATTGGCTATGGTTCTCAAAAGAAAATGGATATTACAACGGCTGTATCTACCATTGGCGAAAAAGAAATTGCCGATCGGCCCATTGTATCGGCCGTTCAGGCACTGCAGGGAAAGGCAGCCGGTGTTCAGGTAACGCAAACTTCAGGAAAACCGGGCGAGAGCCTCACGGTGCGTGTTCGCGGCGCCACATCTGTTCTTGCCGGCAATGAGCCGCTGTATGTTGTTGATGGTGTTCCAACAACAGACATCAGAGGATTGAATCCTACTGATATTGCAACGATGAGTATATTAAAAGATGCATCTTCAGCTGCCATTTATGGAGCCCGGGCTGCCAACGGAGTGGTGCTTATCACCACAAAAAGAGGAAAAGCAAATACTCCGGTTATCACCTATAACACCTATTTCGGCGCTTCAAACCTCAGGAAACCGATTGAAGTGCTGAATACCGATCAATACCGGCAGCTTATGCTCGAGATTACCGGTAAAGAACTGGATCCAACCTTCACGGATTACACCAACTGGAGTAACCAGGTATTTGGCACCGGTTATAATCAATCACATCAGTTATCCGTTTCCGGCGGGGATGAAAAATCCAGATATTATGTCTCCGCGGGGTATCTGACTGAACAGGGCATAGTGCAACCTGCTCGTTTCGACAGGTACAGTATCAGGGTAAACCTTGACAACCAACTGAAGCCCTGGTTAAAAATAGGAACCAGCATCAATATCGTGAATCTTAAAACAAAAGATACGCCGGATAATGCAAGTTCCGGCCGTGGCGGAGTGATCATGAGTGCGCTTAATACACCTCCATTCCTTCATGTTTACAAGCAGGATTCCAGCGGCTGGTACGACCCTAATCCTTTTCAGCCATCATGGGAGAACCCGATAGCCTATATGAACGGTCCCGATCAGAAAGGAATCGACAATCAGCTTTTTGGAAGCTTCAACATTGAAGCGAGAATTATTAAAGGACTATTATTTAAATCCCGGTTCGGGATGGATATCAACAGTCATCAGATGGATTACTACCTGAATAATCTTACCACAAATTTTGGACGGAAACAAAATGGTATCGGATACTCTGACAAGTATGACAGCAATACCTGGATGTGGGATAATACGCTGGACTTTTCGCGTTCCATTGGCAATCATAATTTTACCGCGCTTGCAGGCAGCAGCCTTCAAAAATTTACAGGCAATGATTCCTACCTTTCCGGTAATGATTTTCCGGCCGACACGTTAGTCACCACTTTGTGGGCTGCAAATATTATTTCCGGGGGTACTTCCAAACAGGAATGGGCATTGGCATCATTCTTCGCCAGGGCTACCTATGATTTCAACCACAGGTATTACATAACGGCAACGGTTCGTCAGGATGCTTCATCCAAACTTGCCAATAAATGGGGATCTTTTCCTTCTTTCTCAGCAGGATGGCGCCTTTCCTCTGAAAAATT
>CAIXHD010000502.1 GCA_903919065.1 uncultured Bacteroidota bacterium | reverse complement strand
GATTTCGCAGCCTTCGCCCACTGGTTGCAGTCGAGTTTTACAGGATTAAAGATAGCCGGCGAAGCATCCGGATCGGCCCAGTCATCATCCATGAATGTCGGGATATTAAAGTGGATAAACATTCCGAATCGCAGATTCACAAATTCCTGCTGGTTCACCTGCAGGGTGCGGACTGCATGGGATGGAAGGTTCTGAGAAAAGGCAGAGGGCAGAAGACAAAGGGCTAAAATTAGTAAAAAGTAAAACTTTACAAGGTGCAAGGGAAGGCGGTGGAATTTCATAAGTTGGACGTTTGAACCAAAGGTAGTAAATGAGGCCGGAAATGAGGTGATAGATTTTCGAAGACCAGGACCAATTTTGAGTTTTGAAATTACAAAATCAAGTTTGCCGCGTAGAAGTGTCATCCCATTGAAAAACGGAACCCCGTCGCATACCACGGAATCAAGTAGTTGGCAGTCTGCAGTGGTTTGATCCTGATAATTCAAAATTCAACATTGGCCTTCGAATCTCGAAATTCAAACCCGATACCCGATACCCGATACCCATTATCAAATCAGGTGGTTATTTGTAGGCGGTAAACCCCGCAATTCCGGCAGCACCAAGGGATTCTGCGACTGTCATACGCAGACCGCTGACCGTTATATTATCGAATGACTCGATGCGCTTTTGTCCCACTGAGGTTCCTTCCCTGATCTTCTCCCAATTATCGCCTACCAGACCCTCGAGCACAAATTTTCGGATTCTCTGTCCTTTTGCGATATTTTCTTTGATCACCACCTCCCGAATGGTGGTCGGAGCCTCAAAAGTGAGGGTAAGCAAACTGCCAATCATGGATTTAGTTGCGGGTACCGGATTGCGGAAACGCTCACGGATAGCGTGTCCAAAATCTCGGTACACCTTAACATGCGAATCCGGAATCAGTCCGGTTACATCCGGCGTTGAATTCAACAGAAGCACACCTCCACGGCCGACCGATCGGTTGTACAGGTCCATCAGATCCGTGGTTTTTGGCAGCATACTGTCAGTGCCGGGAGCCCAGAACCACTTGTGTCCGTTGACTTTCAGAAGCGGCACATCCATTTCCACGGGGGCATAGGCATCGCCGTCGGGATCGGAGTGAGCAGCGGTTGAAACACCGGTTGCCAGGTCGGATTTCTTTACGGTATACCAATTAGGATAGGGAGCGATACCGTCCTCATTTCCCACCCATCGGATATTTGCCATCGGTCCCTGAAGTATCACCGCATCGGAAGCATATTTTGTCAGGATATCGGAGACATCAATCACACAACTGCCATCGAACCACACCTCTTGAACCGGGCCGTAATTGCTAAGCACCTCGGTCATCTGCTGCCGGAATACCTTGTTATACCCTTCCTGTTTGGTGGAATCTGCGGTTTTGCCACCACTACCGATTCCTGCACCCCAGTTATCATCGCCCGGATAAACGTATATTCCTAAACCCAGACCATACTTCTTACAGGAGACGGCCAAGTCAGCCAGCACATCGCCTTTTCCATTTCTCCATGGGATATTTCTTACCCCATAATCTGATGTTTGCGTATTCCACCAGCAAAAACCACCTGTATGTTTCGCAACAAAAAGGATCAGCCGTGCGCCCCAGAGCCGGGCAACTACGCACCATTGATCGGTATTGAGTTTAGCTGGATTTATCTTGCTCAGCGGTGTCGAATGATCATCGTATTCCCTGCCCTGCCAGGTACATGGATCGAGGCATAAGAACATGATCTGCTCATATTGCTGATATCGGAGTTGGGCAGGCGTAGGAACAGGCACTTCCTGCAAAATGGCCACTTGTGAAAACACACTTCCTGAAGCCAATGATAGAAATATTGCAATCCAAAAAAATCTTCTCATCGTTGTTGGGGTTTAAAGAAATTACGGTAAACCGATAAGGCCATCAGCAAATAGGCTATGGTTTTTGGTATCATCAGCATGCCGATCATGGGAATTTTCTGGACAAAAAGAATCACCGGGATATAAAAAGCATAGGATATAAAGATCAATATGGACAAATAAGTGAAAACACGATCTCCTTTTCGCCGTGCATGAACCAGCATCAAAATGCCAAGCCCCAGCCCCAACACCGTAAGTGGGATGTTGCGATAGAGCGACATTTCCGCTGGCGGAACAGAATTGCCCCATTCATTTCCCGGTAGTGCCATAACGATAAATCTTGCCAGGCCAGTAAGCATCAACAATATATAAATCGGATTCCATGACTGGTTAAATCTCCGGCGCTCCGCCTCCACCATCAACAGATAAAATACAGTTACCAGAATAGCTGTCGAAAGCGCACCAGAACCGATAAGCGGGAGATTCATCCCGATAATATTAACCGATGAGTCGACACTCCCAAGAGCATAAGCCCACAACCGGAAACCAACATGCCCGGTATCTCCAATAGCCAGAACAAGAAATCCAAGCCGAAGAAGATATCCTACCCCGCGATCGCTGTCGGACCTGTATCTGGTTTTCCGGTACATTTTATAAACAAGTGCCCAGATGAAGATCAGATAAAATATGTTAAAACTGACCTCCGGAATCAATCGCATCATATCATTCATATCGCTGGAATTTGAGTCTAAAAATATATCCAAAAATTGATTATTTTAGATCAGGATTAATAAGGATTACCATGGATCAAAATACCACCCTCGAAATTCTCAAGCAAGGCATTCTATTGGAAAAACGGGGTAAAATTTTTTATGCAAGCGCAGCCGAAAACTCAAAGGACCCGGATGTGAAAAATGTTTTCCAGATCATGGCCGACGAGGAAAATGAACATATAAAATTCCTCGAGGAGCAATATCTCCATTATGAAAAAAAGGGCAAATTTAGTTTTGTGCCTGGAATTGACAGGGGCACCTATTCAGTAACCGAAAAAGTGATTACAAAAACCATTTCCGACAGGGTTTCAGCAGTGAGTTATGAGGCTGCGGCTATTTCTCTGGCAATTGATATGGAAAACCGGGCCATCACTGTATACTCAGAACGGGCGAAGAACGCCTCTGATCCGGAGGAAAAAATGTTTTATCAATGGCTGGCTGAGTGGGAACGCGGTCATCACCAATTGCTTTTTCAGCTCGATCAGGAACTTAAAGAAAAAATCTGGACAGATAATAATTTTTGGGCTTTCTGATTACATCGGAAAAAACCACCGCATCATATCGGCCAGCAGGGCCCGCCAGTTGCCCCATGAATGTCCTTCATTAACCTCCTTGTAAACGAAGTCAACCTTATTCTTTTCGAGGATAGCCTTCATTTCAAGGGCCTGTTTCCGGGTATCATTAATCACCCCGGTGGTCATGTAAACACGGAAAGGAAACCAGTCGAGCCCCCCGAATTTTTCAATCACCTGTTTATTGAATGCCGGAGAATTGATCCCCAGCAAATGAAAATCCTTGAGTCTTACCGCCCCAAACCAGGCTGCATTCATGCCTCCGAGCGAAGTTCCCAGAATCACCCGGTCGTCGGGGCATGCATGGGTTTTAAAAGTCTGATCGATCAGGGGGATCAGCTCATCCCCAACAAAATCAGCAAACTTCTGACTGCAGATATATTCCTGCATCCGACGGTTATTCTTATCATTACCCGGTTCCCGCGGATCAATCAGAACGGCCATCACCGGTTTTATCTCGCCGGCATAAATCAGGTTATCCAGAATGGTAATTAAGGCACCCTTCTCATCATCAGCATATTCATGACCATCTGTGACATAAACCACAGGAAGACTTTCGCTTTTTGAATAGTTATAGGGAGTATACACCTTGTAATTAACGCTATAACCAAGCTTTTCGCTTTTGATAAGATTGTTATCCGAAAGGGTTCCACGAATCACATCCTGACTCAGCTCCGTTTCATCAGGAAACTTCCAGTCAGGCATATGCAGCTCAGAATTCATCCCCATGCCGCTCATCTGCTGGTATGGATTGTCGGGATCAAGTATCCATTTTTCATCAACGACGATCTTGTAATCAAGCCTTGCATCAGCAGGGAATTTATGCACAGCGATCCAGACATCAGACTCCCCGGAGCGGACTCCTGTGTATTCCGGAACTGAAGGACGCCAGCCGCTAAAATCTCCGCACCAGGAAACTTTTTTAGCGATTCCGCGATAAAGGAAAGCAACCGAATCGCCCAGTCGGTAAGGTATCTGGTTATCGGATTTCAATTTTGCCCACAAATTGTTAATCTGCTTTTCCCTCTCAATAGGATCTACGACTCTTGTCACCTGATCCAATGCCGCACGAAACTCGGTAAAGCTTTTATACGGATAAACCGGCTGCTGACAAATTGCGGGTTTCAATAACAATACTGGCAGCATTATGACCAACAATGCCAGTCGTCTTGGGATATAAAAACTAACAGTATGCATAACTATTTTTTGCTTGCTTTGGCTCTCGGATTAAACTCGAGTGCCAGGTTTAACCAATACTCAAGATCCTCATCCATATCGATATGCACGGGATCAACCAGGATAAATCCTTTCATCGATTTGCCGGTGAAATCCATTGGTCTGGCCCCCGGCTTCATTAGCTGCTCATCATTAATTAATGGATCGATACGAATCATCAGATCCTGTTTTAATACACCGCCACACATTTTATCATTGACAAGGTAGCAAATCCCGCCAAACATCTTTTTACCAAAATAAGGCACCCGCTTTTCCTCAAAAATGCGCTGAATGCGTTCTGCCAGAAATTCATCAAAAGCCATAAATTTTGATTTTAAGTGTTTACTTCTGGACAGATGGCCTCCTTGGCGTGGACAAATGCCCGAATTCATTAAAATAAACCTTAAGCAGAACTATGAACAGCGTAATCGTTAATGGTCCGAATATCAGTCCGATCAATCCGAATAACTTGGTACCAACGATCACACCGAGAATAGTAATTATCGGATGTACTCCTGCAAGTTTCTTCTGGAGCATAAATCGCGCTACATTATCAACCGAACCCACCAGAATAAAGCACCATAATCCAAGTCCTATACCAGCTCCAATCGACCCGGTTGCCAGCGTATAGATAACCACCGGAAGATAAACCAAAAGAGCGCCAATCATTGGAATCATTGAAGAAATAATGGTAAGCACTCCCAATAACAGCGCTTCATTCAAGCCGAAAATAAAATAACCGATCATGGCAACTGATCCCTGTAAAAGTGCAACCAACGGAATGGTTATTGCATTACTTCTCACCATCCTGGTCACCTCATCGAGCACCTTACCCCTATTTTCATGACTGAAAGGCAGGTTCCGGCGAAGGAAAACCTCAAGTTTCCGTCCGTTAACCATTATAAAAAAGAGCAACAGATACATAAAAATCAGGATTGCCACCTGTCGGAATGTTCCGCTGAGTATTTCCTTGGCGAACTGGGTCACCTGTCCGCTGATCTTCATCATGGATTCCTTGGTAATGATGGCCAGTCCCAGCTCATCATGTAAAAATGTATTCATCTCATTAAATACCTGAGTAAAAAAATCAGGTGTAGAGAGGAATGGCTCCACCCTGAATATGACCATCCGGATCAGAAAAAAGGTCGGGATTATTATAATGAGCAGAGTTGCCAGCATAAGCAGGACTGAGGCAACCCAATCTTTCATTTTCCACTTTTTAATCATAAAAAGCATCGGATCCTTCAGCAGGATATAAAGTGCAATTGCTCCCAGCAGGGATGGAAACATAAAACTCAACTGTTTCCAGAGCACCCAGGCTAACAAAAGGATCACACCGATCAGTATAAACTGATAGATTTTGGATGGATGTATAGTGTTCGTCGTCATGGCGGGTCGGTTTTACGCAAAGATAATAGAATAACAAGAATGGGTATCGGGTATCGGGTATCAGGCGTAGGGTGTAGGATTTGAAGTACTAGATTCCAATTCAGAGTTCCGAATTCCGAGGTATTAGTTAAAAGTGTTCATGAAGTATCGATTTACAACTTCATGGTGCCCTGAATCTCCTACTTCGGAACTCGTAATTCTGAATTGGAATCTAACACTTCATTTCCAGCCTCATTTACTACCTTTGGTTCAAACTTCCAACTTATGAAATTCCTCCGCCTTCCCTTGAGCCCTGAGCCTTGCGCCTTAAGCCTTTTTAAGTTTTCCTTTTTACTAATTTTTGCCTTTTGCCTTCTGCCCTCTGCCCTTTCGCAGACTGTCCTCCCTCTCACCGACAACATGGAAATAGCCTCCAACACCAATATCCGTCTGAAAAGTGGCACCTATTCGTTTGGCGACATGGCTAAGGATGGTGTTATCAAAATTGTGAATAAGGAGAACATCACCATCGATGGCGACAGTGTGGAAGTAACCGGTACTGGCTTCGAAGGTTATCTTATCTATATTGAAAATTCAAGAAATATAACCATCAAGAATTTCTCCTCGGTTAAGAATTATTATTACGCTGTTACCGCCCGTTTATCGTCGGAGTTGGTGATCAATGATAATAACTTTTCATTCAACAAGAAGGACACTTTGGGCTGGATATCTATCTGGACCGATTATACTGCCGCTTTGGGTGGCGGGGTACTTATGCGCCGTTGCACGGATTCAGAACTGTTCGGTAACCGGATGGTGCAGCAGAACGATGGTATTGCCATGTATGAATGTGAAACCGTGAAGATTCATGACAACGTTTTAAATTGGAACTGCGGTTTCGGTATCCGCATGAATTTCACCAATAACTGTACAATCACCCACAACGATTGCTCGCACGTAAACCGCAAAACCGATCCGAGCGATTGTGCAGCAATTCTGTTAATCGTATCCAACGATAATGTGGTAACAAATAATGATCTCACCTACTCGGGCGATGGTGTTTTTCTGGGTCAGTATGAACATTCGGATACACCCAACAATAATTATTTCGGTTACAACGATTGCTCTTATTCACCACACAACGCTATTGAGGCAACCTTCGCTGACGGCAATGTTTACCGCGGGAACCGATGCAATTACAGCGATTACGGCCTTTGGCTCGGTTATAGCTTCAACTCCCTGGTGGCAGACAATGAGATTATCGGAAACTTTAAATCAGGAGTAGCTGTCGATCGCGGGTACCATAATAAATTTGTAAGCAACCTGATTAAAGGAAATCCACTTGGGTTTGAGCTTTGGGAGGGCGGTGTTATCGGTCCCTATGGCAGCCAGTATTCACACGATTATGAAATTCTCGACAATACGCTGGAAGGCAACCAAAAAGCAATCAGTTCTATCAATACAGAACATCTGGTAGTAAAAGACAACCGGTTCAATTATAACCAGTCGAATGATATTTACCTCGAAGGGCAATCTTTTAACGATACCATAACCGGTAACACATTCAAGTCACCTACCGGATGGTTTATCCAGAACACATCAACCGACCCGGTTTTTGCTATTAATAATTCATTTATCCCGAACATTGACAGTCTGATTCACAATAAAATATCCGGAAACGTCACCTATCAGCCTTATAACCGTGGAGAAGGAACTCCTGTTTCCTATTCCCCTCCCTGCGACATGGCCGAAAGGCCTGCCATCTGGACAATGTACCACGACCAGGGTTACGG
>CAIXHD010000501.1 GCA_903919065.1 uncultured Bacteroidota bacterium | reverse complement strand
GGGGTATCGGGTATCAGGTGTCGGGTATCGGGTATCGGGTATCGGGTATCGGGTATCGGGTATCGGGTTTCGGGTCTCGTGTCTCGTGTCTCGTGTCTCGTGTCTCGTGTCTCGTGTTTCGTGTCTCGTGTCTCGTGTTTCGTGTCTCGTGTCTCGTGTTTCGGGGGGGCGTTGGACGAAAAGTGCGAGCACATGGCCCTGAAGATGGTTGACGGCAATCAGGGGAATATTGCGTGAGGTGGCAAAACCTTTGGCGAAAGAGGCCCCCACAAGCAACGATCCCATTAATCCGGGGCCCTGGGTAAAGGCAACGGCACTGATTTCATCAGGGGTTACGCCAGCTTCTTTCATTGCCGTATCAACAACCGGTATAATGTTTTGCTGGTGAGCACGTGAAGCCAGTTCCGGTACAACTCCGCCAAAAGTTACGTGAACGTCTTGATTTGCAATGCGATTTGATAGCAGGAATCCGTCACGGACAACGGCCGCGGATGTGTCGTCGCAGGAAGATTCTATTGCCAGTATGGTAACACTCATATTATCTGCCGTTCCCGACCGTTTTTTTATAATTTTGGAATGATTTTTATGGGGCAAAAATACTAAAGTTTAAATCCTTGCCTAAAAAAGCAATAAATAGGACATTAATAGCTTTCCTGATCCTGGGAATCCTGATCACCATATCCTTGGTTACCCTGCGGATGCAAAGGGTCCAAACGTGGATGGTTAATCGTTTCCTTGTTGGGGTGGAAGAAAAGTATGAAGGGAAACTTTCGGTTGGCAAGGTGTTTATCCGCTGGCCGCATAGGATCGAATTTCTCGATCTGCTTATACTTGACCCGCTGAATGATACTCTTCTTTACGCATCGTCAATAAGTTTTTCAGTTAATAAGTTAAATATTGATAAAAACCGGTTAAGCCTTAGCCGTTTTGTGATTGAGAATCCTACGGTTCAGTTGCGTCAGCTTCCATCCGGACCCATGAATTATGAATTGCTCCTTGAAGCATTAAAATCATCTGATACCACCAGTTCATCGAATCCGTTTTCTCTGGAAGCAAATCAATTTATACTCAGAAACGGAAAATTCCAGTACCGGAAGTTCGGAGCCATAGCCACACCCGGGCAGGTGAACTGGGATAATCTGCTTTTGAAAAATGTTGAAATTGCCATCAAGCGTTTTGATCTGGACAATAATGTGGTAAAAGCGGGGATCGAACTTCTTACATTTAATGATCAGAGCGGATTTTCAATAAATAAATTCTCAGCAGGTGTTATTGTCGATTCAGTTGGTATCCGCACAAATAACCTGACCATACAAACCGGCAATAGTGTGGTGGAGTCAGTAAACGCGAATGCGACGGGTATCTGGAAAAAGGCCGGGATTCAAGATAAACTGAATCTGGATATTGTACTTGGCAGGTCGACTGCTATCGGACCTGCGGATCTGTTGCTTTTAGCAGGAATTAATACCGGGTTAACCATCCCACTTGAAATATCAGGAGTCTTTAATGGCTCACCTGATAACGCCAGGCTTATGAATGCCAATCTCAACTGGCCGGACCTGATAAATTTTGAGGGAGACCTGGTGTATAATAATCCCGGAAAATTACGGGAAGCTTTCTTTGATTTAAAAACAAAGTCATTAACGCTGAATATGCCCAATCTTGTTCGGAATGTTTTGTCCGGACAGATTCCTGGTCTCGAATTTGAAGTGCCGGTACAATTGAAAGAACTGGGTTTGCTGGAATATCGGGGGCTTTTTACAGGGACCATCGAAAATTTTATTGCCTCCGGAAGCTGGGATTTTGCTTACGGTTCTTTCACTACGAATCTTCAGGTAAATAAGAACAGACCCGTAAAAGGCTATAATTTCAAGGGGTCAGTTTCAGCAGCTGATTTTAATCCGGACCAATGGATGGATGCTACATCCGGGTTGTCTGCCATGGCTTTCAATCTGGATGTTGATGGTGTTTGGGATGGCGAAAAATCAGTTACTGCCTTGCTGGTAGGTGAGGTGAGCCAGTTTAATCTGAATGGATATACCTTTCAGTATCTGAGTATCAATGGAAAAGCTACCGGTAGCAAATTCGACGGATCGCTGAAACTCAGGGATCCTAATGCTAATGCTGATTTGACTGGTGATTTTGATTTCGGAGGCGAAAGGCCGGTTATGGATTTTAGCCTGCTGATCAATCACGCTGATTTGTGTGCTTTAAACCTGATAACTGGTGAAACCAAGGCCGAGCTAAAGGTTGATTTACATGGCAACTTTACCGGCTCTGCAATAGATGATATCGATGGAGAGATTAAAATAAGGAATTCGAGTTATACCAATAGCCTTGGCACTTTGCCGATCACTGAACTTACCTTATCCTCACTTCTGGAATTTGGGCGCCGGAAAATCATGCTATCCTCAGAATATCTTGATGCCAGGATCGTAGGCGATGTGCATATGGATGATCTTACCGCCCAGGTAAAATCACTTATAGCCCG
>CAIXHD010000500.1 GCA_903919065.1 uncultured Bacteroidota bacterium | reverse complement strand
TCGAATCAATTGGCATCGAGAGATATCCGGTAACCCTTAGCAAACCTCCGCTTTTTATCAA
Organism: uncultured Bacteroidota bacterium; assembly: GCA_903919065.1. Lineage (GTDB taxonomy): Bacteria > Bacteroidota > Bacteroidia > Bacteroidales > UBA12481 > UBA12481. The sequence continues at coordinate 16,652 of CAIXHD010000500.1, read as the reverse complement.
CCAATCCTCATGCGCATAAACCGTATCTTTAATAACCACGGTATCTCCACCCGACACCTGATCCCCGACACCCGAAACCCGGTAGCAACTGTCATTGATGACCGCCTCTGATATATTGCCTTCCCCTCCGCTCAGGCAGAATTGTATTCTCTTGAACTGGCATCCTGATAAGGCGTATCCGAATGATGGCCAGTAATCCATCAGGTTATTGGAAGTTCCTTCCGCAGGACAGCCGTTATCCTCACATTCATCGCATTGGTCGCCACCCGGACCACCGGTGAAATTATGAGATAAGCCTATACAGTGCCCGATTTCATGAACCAGGTTTCGCCCGCATTCATCAACGGACAACTCGTTAGGCAGACTTAGATATTTTTCATAAAATCCTCGTACCGCGATGTATCCCCTGTCGCCGATATTGCGGGAATGCCCGCCGATGACCTGATAATTACCGCCGATAAAAATCGGGAGCGTCTGATATTTTTGCTGATAATTGAGCAATGAATCCGCATCTACATATTGATCACGCATATAAGGTCCATCGATATCGGCCGAGCAGTCCCACGCCCTCGTATCACGATGGAAATAAATAGTATCCAGCCTGATACGCACACGACTGTCAGCAATAAATGCAGAAGGCATGGCAGGCCGGAGGGTATCAAGATTTGCAAACCTGTGGTTGACCCAGTCGGTCAGCTGATGCAGGAAGGCCACCTGACCGGCTGAATCCTTATTGAAATTTCGCTCACCATTATCATCCTGAAAAACATATAGTGAAACTCTGAGTGTCTTTATTGGCATCAATACCGTATCAGCCGGTTGGGCTTTCAATTGCTGACAAAACACAGCCAGCCCGAGGACCAGAATCCTGATCAGGCCGGAAAATCCAAGTCTTTGGTCAACAATCATAGAACGTCATTCCAAACCGGTTTTCATCGGGACAAAAATAAAATTACCATGAGTGGTGGTTACAAAAGAATCGGTCCCTGTGCGCACACATTTCGTCATTATCTGATTTTCACCCTGACCAACTGGAGCCACCAGAATTCCTCCAATAATGAGCTGCTGTTTTAACGCTTCCGGTATTGATGGGGTAGCTGCTGTTATCAATATTCTGTCAAATGGGGCATAAGTAGGAAGCCCCTGATTTCCATCACCCAGAAAGAATTTAACCTGATAGCCCAATTCGCGGTGTATCAGTTGGGCTTCCTGATACAATTTCCTGATTCTTTCAATAGTATAAACCCGAACGTCCAGTTCTGCCAGGATCGCAGCCTGATATCCAGACCCTGTCCCAACCTCCAGAACTTTTTGATGAATCTGAAGCTCAAGCAACCAGGTCTGAAACGCCACGGTATAAGGCTGAGAAATTGTTTGTCCGGAAGAAATCGGAAAAGCCTGATCCTGATAGGCAAATTTCAGAAAAGAAGAATCCATAAATGCATGCCTGGGTATTTTTAACATGGCATCGAGTATGCGCTGGTCAGAAATCCCTTTGCTTCTGACCTGGTCAACCAATTTCCTTCGCAAACCCATATGCAGAAAGCTATCTTCGATCATTACAATTCTGTTAACTTTGTGAGGTGAAATATCAGAAAAAATTAAAGATGCAAAAAACGTGGATGATCTTGCCGGTAATTACCCTTGCCGGATTTTTTCTTTCCTGCAATATTATTAATCCAGCTGAGGATTTTCCCTCAATTATCAAAATCGACACCGTTCTGGTCAAAGTTACCAATTTTGAACAGGGTTCCGCCAGTCATAACATGACTTGCATAAAAATCAACGTTGCCGGAGCAACCCTTGGTATCTTTGAAATGCCGATAATGGCTCCTTGCCTGACTACCGGACCGCAAACACTGTTCTTGGAGCCCGTTTACGAAGTTAACGGCGTTTCTGGTCAGCGTGAAGTTTACCCATTCTTTAAACCGTATATAGGTACTGGCAAGTTCAACCTTGCGCCGGGTGAGATTGTCACCGTAGTCCCAACGACAACCTATAAGGATGAATGCAAGTTCGTATGGATAGAAGATTTTGAGGATGCAGGAGTAACTTTCGTATATCCATCCTATAGCGATACCGTGTTCCAGATGCAAAGCGACACGGTAAGGGAAGGCCATTTTTCCGGAGCTGTCTATCTCGATAAATCCCACCGATTTTTCGAGGCTTATAGCAGTAATGATTATATATTGCCGAAAACCGGATCAAAAGTGCTTCTTGAATTTGATTACAAGAGTAACACGCTTTTAGAATTCGGCGTTTATATACTTGCTGACGGATCAGCGGCATGGAGCGATCTGGTTTATTTGCGACCCTCCAAGGTCTGGAAACGCATATATCTTGATCTTGGCACCACAGCCGGAAACAATCAGGCTGCTGAGGCTTTCCGACCGGGCTTTCGCGCTGCATGGGATTCAACGGGAATAGCAACTCAGGGAATCCTGATGGACAACCTTAAACTGATCCATTTTTAATGAACCGTAGGAAACAACTGTTCAAGTACCTCTGCTCAGATTTCATATCTGCGGGTGCCAGCTGGACGCTGTTTTTTACCTTCCGGAAGATTTATATCGAATCAAATAAATTCGGTTATCCTGTTCCGGTTGAATTTGATCACTCCTTCTTTCTCGGGTTGGCTATTTTGCCGGTTGCGTGGGTTCTGTTCTATTTCATAACCGGCTATTACAAAGATGTATTCAGAAAATCAAGGCTCAGTGAATTGGGCCAGACTATTGCCACAACCTTTATTGGGGTCCTGATAATATTCTTTGTGCTGATTCTTGATGATACCGTAAAAACCTATACCAATTATTACCTGTCTTTTTTAGTGCTGTTTGGGCTGCAATTCGGACTTACGTATATGCCCCGTCTGGTTTTCACGACCATCTCAGCCCATCGCATTCACAAAAGGATTATCGGGTTCCCGACACTCCTGATTGGATCGGATAAGCAAGCAGAGGAGCTTTACCTTGGCATGGAAAGCCAGCCACGGTCGACAGGAAATCGGTTTATAGGGTTTATTAGTGTCAGCAAGCATGACAAGTATTTGATGGACAAGCATATTAAGAATCTCGGCACCTTGGCCGAACTTCAGAAAATACTTTTGCAGCATCCGGTGGAAGAAGTAATCATTGCCATAGAAAGCTCAGAGCATGAACTTTTAAAAAAGATCATTAATCGACTCGAGTACAGAAAGATTACGATAAAGGTACTTCCTGATATGTATGATATTCTGACAGGGATGGTGAAAATGTCATCGATTATTGGCACTCCACTGATCGAAATCAGCCATGACCTGATGCCTGCTTGGGAATCCAACATGAAGCGCATTATCGATATTCTGACCTCACTTTTCGCTCTGATTATTTTATCGCCATTATATCTCTTTCTGGCGATCGGTGTTAAACTTTCATCAAAAGGACCGATTCTTTACTCTCATGAGCGCGTGGGACGTTATGGCAAGCCTTTTAACATCTATAAGTTCCGCTCGATGTATGTTGATGCTGAATCAGACGGACCGGCTTTATCTGCCCACAATGATGCCAGGATAACAGGCTTTGGAATGTTCATGAGAAAAATGAGGTTTGATGAATTCCCGCAATTTTATAATGTTTTAATGGGAGATATGTCACTCGTCGGGCCCAGGCCGGAGCGGCAATATTTTATTGACCAGATCATTAAAAAGGCTCCTCATTTTAACCATCTTCAAAAGGTAAGGCCGGGAATCACCTCATGGGGGCAGGTGAAATTCGGATATGCATCCAATGTGGAAGAAATGATTGAGAGGCTTAAATACGACATTCTTTATATTGAGAACATGTCGCTCCTCGTTGACCTGAAAATCATGATTTATACCATTAAAACAGTACTTAATGCCAGCGGAAAGTAAATCTCTGAATTATGAAAGCAACTAAAAAATTTGCCGTTATCCTTGCCGGATGCGGACACAAGGATGGGGCGGAGATCCAGGAATCAGTAATGACCCTTTATGCAATTGCAAAAGCGGGTTCAACTTACCAGGTTTTTGCTCCTGATGTTGATCAGCATCATGTAATTAACCATTTAACAGGAGAGCCGGCTGATGAAACCAGGAATGTTTTGGTGGAATCTGCCCGAATTGCCCGGGGGGATATCAAATCACTATCAGAGTTTAAATCTCAGGATTTTGATATTCTGATGTTTGCAGGCGGCTTTGGAGTTGCTAAAAACCTTTGCACCTATGCTTTTGATGGATCTGACTGTACCGTAAATCCTGAAGTTGAGAAAGCTGTAAAATCAATGCACACCGCCGGCAAACCTATCGGTGCGCTCTGTATTTCACCGGTTATCCTGGCCAAGGTTCTTAACCATGTAACCATCACTATGGGGCAGGATCCTTCAGCCATAGAAAATGTCAAGACCATGGGCGCAAATCACAAAACGACCAACGCCCGTGAAATTGTTATTGATGAAAAGAATAAAGTGGTAACCAATCCATGCTACATGCTCGATTCAACCATTGTGGATATTGCCGAAGGAGCCATCAATACCGTCAATGCCTTGCTGGAGCTGTAATTAAGCCTTGAGCCTTGCGCATTGTGCCTTCACTTGAGCCTTGAGCCTTGCGCCTTGTGCCTTAAATTATGCCCTTCTCAATATAGTTTACGATCTGTTCAATTAGCGCATCCTCGCCTTTTGGATCGTACTTGGATTTAAGATTGGTGCCAAAAAGTCGTGCAACTCCCTGCCAGAAGAAAGCACTCACGGAGCCCCGAAAGGACTCTATCCAGTAATAGGAGGAATTTGCAGTTTCACGGTCGACAAGTTTAAACAGAAGTTCTCCCTGGGTAGTGGTCATCTGTCTCATATCAGCCTCATATCTTTTCCAAAGGGAATCTTCCATGCTTTTGATAAACTGCTTTCTTTCCTTATCAGAAGGAAGTGAGTTGAGTTGATACTCGACTTCAGTTACTGTGGCAGCAATAATTTTAGCATAGGGCAAAACCTTCTTGATATTATATACTAACCTCCAGTATTGTTTTTCCTGCGAGCGATTCTTAAAGGTTTTGGGCGGAAAAATCACAACCTCTTTAAGGTCGATATGCCACAAAGTATCACCGTTAACGATAACAACCCGGATAGTTGAATCTTTCCTGGCTGTTTTAACCGATTGCGCGGGCAAACAAATACCAGCCAGGCAAAAAAGGACCGCTGATAAGATAAACCGCATACATAATCCGGCAATTCCTTTGCCAATTTTTACATAAAGATATATCAGGAAACTGCCTTCTTCACAAGGGCAGCTGCTTCTTCAAGGGTAATCGCTGAGGATACTTTCAAGCCTGATTTGTCAATAATTGTTTTGGCCTCAACAGCATTGGTTCCCTGCAACCTGACAATAACCGGCACTGGAACAGTACCGATAAGCTTATACGCATCAACCACACCCTGAGCAACCCTGTCGCAGCGAACAATACCTCCAAAAATATTGATCAGAATAGCTTTTACTGCCGGATCTTTCAGAATGATACGGAATCCTGCTTCCACTGTTTCAGGACTTGCCGTACCCCCAACATCCAGAAAATTAGCGGGCTGGCCTCCGGAAAGCTTGATCATATCCATCGTAGCCATGGCCAGACCAGCACCATTGACCATGCAACCCACATTGCCATCGAGTTTAATAAAATTCAGGTTAAACGCTGAAGCTTCTACCTCGGTAGGATCCTCTTCGTTGAGGTCACGCAGAGCGGCATAGTCCGGATGACGGAACAGGGCATTCTCATCGAGGTTAACCTTAGCATCAGCTGCAAGAATAAGGTCATCTGATGTTTTTACCAACGGATTGATCTCCAGTAAAGATGCATCAGTGGCAAGGTATGCGTTATAAAGAGAGGTGACAAATTTCACCATGTTTTTATGGGCTGTGCCTTGCAACTGGAGGTTGAATGCAATTTTTCTCGCTTGAAAAGGCAAAATGCCTATGCCCGGATCCACTTCTTCCGTGAAGATAAGATGAGGGGTATTTGCAGCAACACCTTCAATGTCAACTCCGCCTTCTGTTGAATACATCACAATATTCTTACCGGTTTTCCTGTTGAGCAGAACACTCATATAAAATTCCTTGACAGCAGGCTTTCCGTCGGCTCCGGGATAATACATATCCCGTTGCACCAAAAGCTTTCTTACCAGTTTTCCTTCCGGTCCGGTTTGAGGAGTAATCAATGTCATCCCCAGAATCTTTGTAGCGAGTTCTTTAACCTGCTCCAGCGAAGAGGCAATTTTAACACCACCGCCTTTACCGCGGCCACCAGCGTGAATCTGCGCTTTGATCACCCAGAATTTGGTTCCTGTCTGATTTTGTATGAGTTGTGCAGCTTCCACTGCAGCCTCAGGTGTTTCAACCATAAGTCCTTCTGCAACCGGCACACCATGTAGCTGAAGCAGTTGCTTGGCCTGATATTCGTGAAGATTCATAAACGCTGGATTAATCTGGTTATATAACTAATGGAAAGCTCTAAAATTGCAACTTTTTTAGGTGAAACAAAAATCATTTACCCTGGTTAATTCCAATGGTGCTATTTTTGTACAAATTCATTATGATGAGACAGCTTACCAACGAAGAGCACGGACGTCTGGATGTTGAGGGATTCAAGGCAGCAGATAAGAATAAAATTATTATAATTCTCGACAACATACGGAGCCTCAATAACATAGGCTCTATATTCAGATCATGCGATGCCTTCCGTATCGAAAAGCTAATCCTTTGTGGCATCAGCACCCCACCACCCCATCGCGATATTCATAAAAGTGCTTTGGGTGCAGAACTATCAGTAGAATGGCAATATTTTGAACATACCACTGATGCTATTATTAACCTTAAATCAAAAGGATATCATGTATTTGCGGTAGAACAGACCACTCTCACCATTCCTCTTAATGAATTTAATGCAGAAGGACCCCTCGCATTTGTTTTCGGTCACGAAATCCACGGGGTCTCCCCCGAAGTACTTGCGGTGTGCGAAGCAGCAATTGAAATACCCCAATTTGGCACAAAGCATTCGCTTAATGTCGCAGTAAGTGTTGGGATATTGCTTTGGGAAATCATACGATGATGTGCTGATTAGCTGATTTGTTGATTTGTTGATTATAAAGTGAATCAGTCAAGATAAATCCTTCCTGACCAATTCTACAACTTGCTCTTTTGTGCTAATCAGCACATCATCACATTGTCAAATCAACTCATCTACGAAGCCAACTAACTCTTTAGTTAATTCAACTAACAATTTAGTTGGACTTTTAAATTCCTCGTTATATATTTGATAAAAAATGTAACGAAATGCGCGATTTAACAAAAGCGGAAGAACAGATAATGCAGGTTTTGTGGAATGTAGAACCGGCATTCATCAAGGATATCATTGCTGAATTACCAGCTCCAAAACCTGCATACAGCACCGTTTCCACAATTGTCAGAATTCTTGAATCCAAAGGATTTATCGATCATGAGGCTTTCGGTACGACCCACCGCTATTATGCGGTCATCAGCAAGGAGGAATACTCCCACTTTTCTTTGAAAAAAATGATGGAGAATTATTTCGATGGCAGTCTGAAGCAAATGGTATCGTTTTTTTCACGTAAGGAAAATCTGACAGTGAAGGAAATGGATGATTTACTGAAAATGATGGAAAATATTAAAAAAGAGAAGCCATGAATTATTTACCAAATATCATACTCTCGAATATATTCCTGGCACTCGTATGGATTTCCTATGAGCTGCTTTTCAGCAAGACGAAGAATTTTCAGGCCAACAGATTCTTTTTACTTGGAGGTTCTGTGTTGTCGGTCATCCTACCCTGGTTACCATTGCAGATAAAAATCAGTTCTCAATTAACTACAATCATGGCATTGCCAGCATTCTTACTTAAAGGAATAACCGTAAATCCGTCAGTAGGGGCAGGCAATCCCGGCACAGCTTTGTTTGCGTTCGGAAGTCTGCCAGCAACCATTTATCTTATAGTCGTAATACTCTTGGTGACCATATCGGCCACTCAATTTCTGAGACTCCTGATCTGGTCTAAAACAAGACCTGCTTCGAGGTGGGAAAAGCACAAAGTGGTAATTCTCGACAAATCCTGGTCGGCTTTCAGTTTTTTCAGGACCATTTATTATCCAGCCCCCTTTGAACCAAACAGTCAGGAAACGGGAACTATTCTTGAGCATGAAAAGGTTCATGCCAATCAGCTTCACAGTATCGACAATCTGCTTACCATGATTATCAGGATTCTATTCTTTTATAATCCGATTATCTACCTGATAGCAGATAAGCTCAGGCTAACTCACGAATATATAGCCGATGAAGCCACGGCAGGTACCGATAAAGCCAGTTACTCGCATACACTTATCAGACATCAGTTTCTTGCACCACGCCTCATGCTGATGCATTCCTTCAATAATCAATCATTTTTAAAAAGGAGACTTTATATGTTACTCAAAACAAAACAAACACAGCTTGCAGGCTGGAAATACCTGTTGGCAGCCCCGCTGATCGGTGGGATGATCCTACTGAGCGGCATGACTTCATCGCTCCTCGCTCAGGTCCAAAACAAGAAAGAAAAGGTTAAGGAAACGACAGTTGGCCAGGAAAAGAAAATTGAAGCAAAAGAACACGTCAAGATCGACGAGCCGCCTATGTTCCAGGGGGGCAATATGGAAGGCTTTTCCAAGTGGATCGGGGAAAATATTAAGTATCCCCAGAAAGCCATTGATGAAAATATTACCGGTAAGGTTTATGTCTCTTTTGAGATCATCACTACAGGCGAAGTTATGAATGTAAGTGTTGCAAGGAGCGCAAATCCGCTGCTCGATGAAGAAGCTGTCAGAGTAATAAAATCATCGCCTAAATGGAAACCAGCTCAAATTGACGGAAAGCCAGCCAGTATAAAAATGATTATACCGGTTGGATTTACCCTGGATGAGAAGAAAAAGTAACGATTGACATTTCAGTATAAAAAAAGAGGCTGCCTCGCATTGAGACAGCCTCTTTTCATTTTAGAGTTGCCAACTTGGAAGAAAAGTTGGCAACTCTAATTGGCAACTATAATGTCTTATTTTACCAATGCTGTAAACTTCGGATCAGCAAAGAATTTACCGAATTCAAGGTCAGTTTTCGCCATCATTTTCAGATCAGCCTGAGCAGCAACAGCAGCTTCAAGTGATTTGAACATATTGGCTGTCTGTCCCTGACGTGCATAAACAATAGCCTTCAGGTAATTTGTCATGCCATTCTGTTCTTTAACGCAGTCGAGAGTCTTGAGAGCTTTAGCATAGTCCTTGCTTAAGGTCTGGGCCAATGCAGCGTTAAACAGGCAGGATGTTCCAAAATTGGTAACGGCCTGGCTGTAATTGCCCTTCTTAACATTAACAATACCGATATTATGATCAACCTGGCTTCCGGCGGCAGCAGCACTGCGGAACAGTCCTTCAGCTTTGTCGAAATTACCTTCTGCTAAAGCAACAACACCAAGGTTATTAAGGACGATAGCATCGTCAGCTTTCAATGAATTAGCTTTTTCAATTGCAGTTTTTGCAGTTTTGAAATCGCCCTGCTGAGCAGCAGTCATACCAAAATCATTCCATGCCCTGTAGCAGGTTGGGAATTTTTCTGTAGCAGCTTTATAGATGCCATTCTGAACTTTAACATCTTTTGTCAGGCTTGCAGCATACAGAACTTCTTCAAGACCGAGGTCTGAAGGTTTGCTGGTTGCAATTTTCAACAGTTCTTCGTCGGATTTACCAATAACGTCAACGTTTACAGAGAATTTCGAACGACGTAAAGCCGGCAGAATCTGGCTGGCCAATTCTGAGAATGCTGCAGATATATTGCGGATTTCCTTTTCGCGAACATCAGGATCATTATACATCGACAACACACGAAGGATTAAATCTTTATCCTGAATGTTTGATTTGGCAACCATTTCTTTGAAACCATCCCAGTCTTCAGCAGTTGACATCAGTTTAAAGAATTCAGACTGGTCAGCTTTGGAAACCTTCATGTTCTCAAGTTCTTTCTTGAAGAATTTTGAGGAAGTCTGTGAACGGTCTTTGGCCAATTTATCATTCAGATCAAGTTTTCCATCAGGTGATGCATAAGCGGAAATGTCAATCCCTTTAATATTATAATTCTTCTGTGCATTAGCAGCTTTAACTTTATCTTTTAAAGCGGCAATGTCAGCAGATTGCATTTCTGATTTTTTTACTTCTGACTTATTGATATCAAAACTGATATCAGCCTTATAGGTTTCAGGTACAATCCTCTGGAATTTATCAGGAGCAACGACTACTTCACCCAATTGATTTGCAAGGAGAGTAGGAGTTGAAATAACACCATCGGCAACTTTAACAGGATCAAAGGATACCTTTTTAGCTTTCATGGAGGCATCAACTTTGATTACCAATTCTGACTGGCGCATTTCCTTGGTAAAAGGAACAGTACCTTCATAATTAACTTTACCACCCGAAGCATAATTCACCACTTTATTGTTGTCAGTAACCTTTTCACCCTGAAGAGTTAAAGGCTTGAATTCCACATCTCCTGACGGAGTTTTCAGAACAGGAGTAGCAACAACAATTGCTTTTTTGTTAAAGAATTTTTTTGGATAATTGGCTTCAAGCGTCAGTCCAACGTTTCCGCCATGCATTTCCAACACTTCTGGTTTTACTTCATACTTAATCCCTGATGCGGATTTCTTCATTTTATTAAGACCGCTGCAGCCCGAAAAGAGAGCAATGACTACTACGGCCGCTAAAAAACTCAGGTTAAACTTCTTCATAACTACTAGTTTTATGTTTGTTATTTTCGGTTTCAATGTACAACAAAAATAATAATCTTTTGGAGATCAATGCAAAAAAACTCTTGATAATCCGACAGGGTATTCCTGCCCGAAAATTGCATCGATCAGCGCGTTATAATCCTCTTGATTATTTACAAAATCGATCTCCCTGGTATCAACAACAAGAATTCTTATGGAAGGCTCCTGTCGAAAGAAATCGAAATAGCCGGATTGGATTTTTTTCAGATATTCCGATGTAATAGCAGATTCATATTCACGGCCCCGGTTCCAGATATTAGTGAGCAGATTTTCAGGATCCTGATGCAGATAAACATACAGATCAGGCTTAGGCAGCGACGAATACATGAGATGAAAAAGCTGAGAATAGAGACTATATTCGTCACCGGTAAGTGTGTTGGCCGCAAAAATCAGTGACTTCATGAAATAGTAATCGGCGACAATGAAAGGGGCAAAAATATCCGGATCAATAAGTTCCTTCTTCAGCTGAGTATAGCGATCGGCCAGGAACGACATCTCCAGGGGAAAAGCAAAACGGTCAGGGTCCTGATAAAATTTAGGAAGAAAGGGATTATCGGCAAATCGTTCCAGGATCAGGTGGCTGTTATAATCACTGCTGATCATTCGGGCCAACGAAGTTTTTCCGGCACCGATATTGCCTTCAACAATTACCATCCGGTACCTGCATGGGTATTTCTCTCTCAATTCCATTGCCTAAAAATAGAAAATCCCCGCGATTGCGAGGATTTTCTGAACTTTATCTTATTAACCGATCTGTTAACGACGGTCAAAATCTCTGCGTGGAGGTCTTCCACCACGATCACCATCGCGGCGATCACGGCTGTCGCGTCCGCCACGATCATCACGCGGGCCTCTCGGACCACGATCAAATGGAGCAGGTTCAACATAACCTTCAGGTTTTTCGAGCAGAGCTTTTCTCGAAAGTCTGTATTTACCTGATTTCTCATCAATTTCGATCAATTTCACATCAATCATCTCGCCAACCTTGAGGACATCCTCAACATTTTCGACACGCTGGAATGAAATCTCTGAAATATGAAGCAGGCCTTCCTTGCCCGGAAGAATTTCGACGAATGCACCAAATGCAAGAATCGAAACAACTTTACCGTTATAGGTCAAGCCAACTTCAGGAACAGCACAAATGCCCTGGATGATTTCCATTGCTTTTTCGATAGCCTCCTTATCAGGGGCAGCAACTTCGATATATCCAATACCATCTTTCTCCTCAATGGTGATAATAGTATGGGTTCGCAGCTGAATTTCCTGAATGATTTTTCCACCTGTACCGATCACAGCACCGATCATTTCTTTCGGAATGGTCATGGTCTGGATTCTGGGAACATGAGGTTTGTAATCTTCGCGTGGGACAGCAATGGTTTCCTGAATTTTGTCCAGGATATGCATTCTTCCGCGATTAGCCTGGGCCAAAGCATCTTCCAGGATCTCGTAGGAAAGTCCGTCAACTTTAATATCCATCTGGCAGGCGGTAATACCGTCTCTGGTTCCACAAACTTTAAAGTCCATATCGCCAAGATGATCTTCGTCACCGAGAATGTCTGAAAGAACTTTATATCTCTTATCCTTACCAACAATAAGACCCATTGCAATACCGGAAACCGGTTTCTTCATTTTTACGCCTGCATCCATCAAAGCGAGGGTTGCTGCGCAAACAGTTGCCATGGATGATGAACCGTTGGACTCAAGGATATCCGATACAATGCGGATTACATACGGGTTGTCTTCAACACCCGGCAGCATCGGCTTGATAGCACGGTGAGCCAAGTTGCCATGACCAATTTCCCTGCGGCTGATACCACGTACCGGGCGAGCGTCGCCGGTTGAGAATGGCGGGAAATTGTAATGAAGAAGGAACCTGTCTCTTCCCTGATTCATCACCTCATCAACGATTTTTTCATCGAGTTTGGTTCCAAGGGTAATGGTGGTCAGCGACTGAGTTTCACCACGGGTGAAAATTGCTGAACCGTGAGCCATTGGAAGATAATCAATTTCGCTCCAGATAGGCCTGATCTCATCAGTCTTACGACCATCGAGACGGATACCTTCATCGAGGAGCATATTACGCATAGCTTCTTTCATTACGTCGTGAAAATATCTCTTCACCATCGACTTAATGCTGTCAGTAGCTTCTTCGCCTAATGACGTAATATATTCTTCTTCGAGTTTTTCCCAGGCTTCAGCACGTTCATGCTTTGGTTTCTGGGCTTTGGCGATTTCATATACCTGCTTATAGGTAGCTTCAAAGACTTTAGCTTTCAGGTCAGCATCATTTGTTTCATGACAATACTCCCTGACGCTCTCTTTACCAAGTTCCTTGCGCATTTCGAGCTGAGCCTGGCAATGCCTTTTTACTTCGTCGTGGCCAAGTTTTATAGCTTCAAGCATTTCTGCTTCAGAAACTTCATGCATCTCGCCTTCAACCATCATGATATTATCATAGGTTCCGGCAACAATGATGTCAAGATCAGCACCCTTCATTTCTTCCATGCCAGGGTTGATCACCAATTCGCCACCTATGCGTGCCACGCGCACTTCGCTGATAGGGCCTGCGAAAGGTATATCGGTAAGAGCAAATGCTGCTGAAGCAGCTAAACCGGCCAGCGCATCCGGCGGGCAGGTAGGATCGGCCGATAAAAGGCTGATCGACACAAAAACTTCTGCATGATAATCGTCCGGGAAAAGTGGACGCAAAGCGCGGTCAACCAGTCGGGAAATAAGGATCTCGTTATCATTCGGACGAGCTTCTCTCTTCATGAAGCCTCCCGGAAAACGGCCGGCTGCAGCAAATTTCTCTTTATATTCAACACTTAATGGCATGAAGTCTACGCCTTCTTTTGCCGTTTTGGAGGCACACACTGCCGCCAGAACCATGGTTTTTCCCATGGTTACCACCACTGAACCGTCGGCCTGTTTGGCCAGTTTACCAGTCTCAATGGTTATCGTCCGGCCATCATTTAATGTGATGGTCTTCTGATAAGCTTGATACATTATTTATTGGGATTAGGTAAGAAGAAAAAAGGCAACTATGCAATTGCCTTTTTTCTCTTGGGTTATTTACGTAAATTCAATTCTTTGATAATCGTCCTGTAACGATTTATATCCTGGTCCTTCAGGTAATTTAGCAGTCTCCTGCGTTTACCAACTAACCTGATCAAGGATCGCTGGGTACTGAAGTCCTTGCGATTCTTCTTCAAATGCTCTGTCAAATGAGATATACGGTATGAGAATAAAGCTACCTGTCCTTCTGACGAACCGGTATCTTTATTGGACTTTCCGTACTTCTCGAAAAATTCTTGTTTCTTTTCTGCCGTTAAGTACATCTTTACTAAAATTTTACTGTTGTCGTTAAATTAACGCGCAAAGATATTTAAAAGAATCGAAAAAGCAATCAGAATTTTTGTGACGGGTGACAAGTGACGGGTGACTTTTACGAAATCAATCAAAAAATGCAAATGTTTTATGTGAGATTCGAATCACTTGTGGCTATAAAGTATAATGAAGGGCATTTTCGCCAGCAAGGATTAAAATAGAGATAAATGAGCTAAATTAGGTTTGGTTATACTAAGGCTGAGGTTGTTCGGAGATATATTTCCGGGCAACCTTATTTTTTATAGGTTTACACAAAATATTTTATCATATGGCAACTAATTTATTAGAGAAGAATCAATCTTATCAGACGGTGATCGGTGATTTTCCGAAAGTTGGTATACGTCCGGCAATTGATGGCAGGATGCGTGGCGTAAGGGAATCACTTGAGGAACAGACCATGAACATGGCCAGGAGCGCTGCAAAGCTTATCTCGTCAAATTTAAAATACCCGAATGGCGAGCCGGTTGAGTGCGTGATCGCTGACACCTGTATCGGAGGTGTTGCTGAATCCGCTATGTGCGCGGAGAAATTCAGTAAAAACGGCGTTGGGGTAAGCCTGACTGTTACCCCATGCTGGTGCTATGGAAGTGAGACCATCGACATGAGGACTGATATTCCGAAAGCCATATGGGGGTTCAACGGAACAGAGCGGCCGGGAGCGGTATACCTGGCTGCAGCACTGGCCGGTCATACCATGAAAGGGCTGCCGGCATTTGGTATATACGGGCATGATGTTCAGGATTCACACGATCAGTCAATACCCGAGGATGTAACCGAAAAAATCCTCCGGTTCGTGCGCGCCGGTCTGGCTGCCTCCACCATGAGAGGAAAGTCTTATCTCTCCATGGGTTCCGTTTCCATGGGTATTGCCGGATCGATTGTCAGGGAGGATTTTTTCCAGGAATATCTCGGCATGCGTAATGAATATGTAGACATGAGTGAATTCACCCGCCGATTGAACGAGGAAATATTTGATAAAGATGAATTCAGAAAAGCGCTTGATTGGACCAAAGCCAACTGCAAGGAAGCTAAGGACACCAACAAGGCGCCAAAATCCAGAAAGCGCCTGGATGAGGAATGGGAAACAGTGGTTAAGATGGCGCTAATTGCACGCGACCTGATGGTGGGGAATCCCAGGCTGAAAGAGGCGGGATTTGGCGAAGAGGCTCTTGGACACAATGCCATTCTTTCAGGATTCCAGGGACAGCGCCAGTGGACTGACCACATGCCAAACGGCGATTTTCTGGAGGCTATCCTTTGTTCATCCTTCGACTGGAACGGGATCAGGCCTCCGTATTTAGTGGCCACGGAGAATGATGCAATGAACGGGGTACCCATGTTGTTTGGTTACCTGATGACCAATACGGCACAGATGTTTTCGGATATCCGCACCTACTGGAGTCCGGAAGCAATAGAAAGGGTTACCGGGATGAAGCCGGAAGGCCTGGCATCGAACGGCGTGATCCATCTGATCAATTCAGGAGCATCAGCACTTGATTTTTCTGGCAGACAAACGAAAAACGGGGAGCCCTGCATCAAGCCATTCTGGGATATTACCGGTCAGGATGCAGCCGCATGCCTGGAAGCTACGCAATGGCCACCTGCTGATTCGGAATATTTCCGTGGAGGAGGCTTCTCATCGCAATTCGATACCAAAGGCACCATGCCTGTTACCATTTCGAGGGTTAACCTGGTAAAAGGACTGGGGCCTGTATTACAGCTTGCTGAAGGCTGGACGGTAGAACTTCCTGAAAAGATGAACAAGATCCTTACCGACCGTACCAACCCCACCTGGCCAACCACCTGGTTTGCCCCAAGATTAACGGGGAAAGGCCCATTTACCGATGTTTACTCGGTTATGGCCAACTGGGGAGCCAATCACTCGGCATCGAGTTACGGACATATTGGTGCCGACCTGATCACACTGGCATCCATGCTGAGGATACCTGTCTGCATGCATAACGTTGGAGAGGACAAAGTATTCAGGCCAAGTTCATGGAATGCTTTCGGTATGGAAAAAGAAGGTGCTGATTATCGGGCCTGCCAGACTTACGGGCCAGTGTACAAATAATATAGTCACAATGTGATATAAAAAGGGCCGGATCAGAGATACCGGCCCTTTTTTATTACTTAAACGACCCGTCGGGCATCACAGTCAGCGGAATACTGTTTCCGGCAGCCTGGATTTTTTTCCCGTTAACGATAACATTCCACCGCTTCGGGCTATCAATTCTTATGACGGCATCAAAAGATTTTTCCCAGGGCATGGCCAGCCATTTTCCGGTTAAAAGGCTTTCCAGGATTATATCGATATTCTCGCCGCTTACTACCATGCTTTTAACCAATATCCCATCCACACCAACCGACAGATGTTTCTCCGGGCTTAAATAAACGCTGCCCAGCATGCGCAAGGCTTCCGCG
>CAIXHD010000499.1 GCA_903919065.1 uncultured Bacteroidota bacterium | reverse complement strand
GTCAAAAATAGCAAGTGCGGTTGACTGGTTACCCTTCAGCACCATATACTGGTTCGACATGGGATCGATTCCAAGGTTAAATTCCTCAACCGATACCCCTTCCGGTGAATTATACAGTTTGGAAATTTTTTCGTCGTCCTGATCCTCTATAGTCCGGATTCCTTCATAGAGGTATTCGATATTGGTTACCTGTCCGGCCTTATAATCCTGGGCGGCTAGGCCGAGAGCTTTAGCCTTGATTCTAAGGTTGATGTCCTTGGTGACCAGAATTACCTGCTTATCCGGATTCTTGTTTCGCGAATAGTCGGCGATGGCGAGTATCCTATGGTCGGCAATTTTCTCCTCAAAGGATTCCTCCATCTCCCGCGAAAACGGTTTGCCGGTTTCGATGAAGAGCCGACCCAAGCCTTTACCAAGGGCTATCCCTTCGGTAAAAAGCATTTCACCGGAGAGCGAGTCGAGCTCACGCACGAACTCTCTTGCCTGAAAATTGATCTGGTCATTACCCTTTTTAAACTTGTCCAATTCCTCAAGAACTGTAATTGGCAGAATAATATCGTGTTCCTCAAATTGATAGATGCACTTATAGTCGTGAAGCAACACATTAGTATCCAGCACGAAGATTTTCTTTTGATTCATCATGATTGTATCCTTGTTTACGGTTAAATATACTAAAATTGCAGACGATGAAATATAGCGAAGTAACAGAATGGCTTTTTTCCCAGCTGCCTATGTATCACCGGGTTGGAAAATCGGCCTATAAAGCTGATCTGGATAACTCCCGGTTGCTGGATAAACATTTTGGATTTCCTCACCGGAATTTCCACAGTATTCATATTGCGGGTACCAATGGCAAGGGGTCAGTTTCGAATATGCTTGCTGCTGTATTGCAGGAGGCCGGGTACAAAGTCGGATTGTATACTTCGCCTCATCTGGTTGATTTTCGTGAGAGAATCAGGATTAACGGAGAGATGATATCAAAGAAGAATGTTGTTGATTTCATTGAAAAGAACAAGCAATATTTTGAAGAGTTAAAACCTTCGTTTTTTGAGATGACGGTGGCCATGGCTTTTGATTATTTTTCGAAGCAGGATATACAGGTAGCAATAGTTGAAACGGGTTTGGGCGGGCGGCTTGATTCGACCAACATTATAGACCCGGTGCTATCAGTAATCACCAATATCAGCTTTGATCATATGGACCTATTGGGAGATACGATCGAGAAGATAGCCATAGAGAAAGCGGGGATTATTAAACCGGGCATTCCGGTTGTGATTGGTGAGAAGGACAAAGAGACCAGAAAGACTTTTGAAGACAAAGCTGCCGAGGTGGGGACGAAAGTATTTTTTGCCAATGATTATTTTCAGGTTCCGTATTCCATATTGTCCAATGATGGCAGGCAATATTTCCAGGTTTTGAAAGGAAAGAAGGTTGCATATCCGGAATTGTTCAGCGATTTACTTGGATTTGTGCAGCGCAAGAATCTGCCTGTGGTTCTGGAGGTACTGGAGTTATTGAAGATGCGCGATTGGCACATCTCGGATGAAAATATTTATAATGGGCTCGCCAATATCCAAGGGCTTACCGGGTTCAGTGGTCGCTGGGAGATTATTGGCAGGAATCCGAAAACAGTAATTGATACCGGGCACAATATTGATGGGATCAGGCAGGTGGTTTATCAGGTGGAGAACACCAGGTATAAAAAACTCCACATAGTATATGGTGCAGTAAATGACAAGGAGATTGACAAGATTCTTCAGGTTTTGCCAAAAGATGCCACCTATTATTTTACAAACGCCAAAATTCCCCGGGCGCTGGATGCCAAAATGCTTGCTGCCAAGGCAGCTTTTTATGGACTACAGGGTTCAATACATGACTCAGTAGCGGCCGCCCTGGCCGCCGCAAGAAAGTCGGCTCATTCAGATGACCTTATACTGATAACGGGCAGTACGTATGTAGTTGCAGAGGTAGTTTAGCTCAGGATCGAAAATGAGCGATGCTCATTATTGAGCAGAAAGTGAGCTCCTTTAGAAGCAATTAAGCGCCAATTTTAATTTTTTTTGACGAATGGTTTATTGTTTAATAAGCTATTGGTCTGTTGTTTGACGACGAAAGCATCTCGAATGCTCTATATTATTGACTTTCTGGCATTCCCTTTGAATTTGGCAGTTACTATTTGTGGAATGACGGAAAAAATAATAGAGTTATGAGAAATAATTACCAAAAACAGCTAAAGACTACAGCAATTTTAACATTTACGCTGTTAGTCATGTTGTTTCCCGTTAGCATGTTGAAGGCTCAGATTGCAACCACCACCGCTGCAGCCCGCTG
>CAIXHD010000498.1 GCA_903919065.1 uncultured Bacteroidota bacterium | reverse complement strand
CTAAATGAAAACTCAAATCCTGTGCTGAGATTGATTAAAGTGAATAGCCGTTTTCATTAAGTGGCAAGAAAGTTCCCGCTTAGTTTCCTAGTTAGGAGCGGGTACCCGCCTAATTCCGCGGTAGGGGACGGGGTCCCCGCCCCCCGCCTCCGCGAGGGCAGGCTTCCGCGGGGATGACAACTCTGTCGATTAAATTCAGTATTCTTATTGCTGAAGTAGGAGATTCAAGTGTGCCATGAAGTTGTTTTTGGTGCAAATGCCAAGCATACCTGCAGATTCATCAAAAAGTTAGTTTGTATTTTCCAAAGGCATTTTTGGCATTAGAAATATACTTATATTTGGTTATCCCCCATGCATGTATCTGTATTTTCAGGTGCGATCAATTCAAGTCGATTGACCGGCAGTTTGTCGCGCTGCAAAAAACGTTTGTAATTAATAGATCAACTAAACAAATCAAACAATGAAGAAATTTGACAATTGTGTTTTGTTGGGCATTATCTTGCTTTTATCGGTTAGCTGTTCAAAGGGCCCTAAACCTCTGGCTGCATTTGCATTTGACAGAAATGAGGGATTGGCTCGTGACACAGTAAGGTTCACCAATCAGTCTAATGACGCAACAGTGTATTTGTGGGATTTTGGCGATGACTCCATTTCGAATGCTGAAAACCCTAATCATGCGTATCAGAAGCAAGGAACCTATGTGGTATCTTTGACTGCGACTGGACAGGGTGGTGAAAGCACAATAACGCATGAAATTATTGTATTACCGTCATTGACCGGAAAGTGGTCGAGCAACTTTACTTACTTTGCCGATTACAACGGTTTAATGGAACTAATACACAGCGCTAATGGAGGTCTAACGGGATCGGTGCAATTAACCTTGACTTCCGAATCATTTCCCCTCGAAGCGACCAGTAAAATCAGCGGGTCCTCTGTTTCAATTGAATCCAAGGTCTTTGGAGGACAATTTTTGTGGAAAGGAACAGTGAATGCAACGGATGATTTCATCTCAGGAAGCCTATTTGTTGATGGAGTTCATTCCGGTAACTGGTATGCGATTAAACGGTAAGGCAACTATCGTTTGAATAAGTCTACACATTCGTCATAAACTTTTTCACCAATGAAATATCTGCGAATTCTGTCAGCACTGGTTGTATTGATTGCATCATCATGGTTGGATACAGCTGCTCAATTGACTAATATTAAGGTTAAAGGGGTGGTATTGGATTCCATTACAAGGGAACCGGTACCTTTTGCAAATGCTTTTTTTGCCAATACAACGATCGGAACCACAACCAATGATAAGGGTGAATTTTCGCTTAACTATCCTAAAGCGATCAGTGCTGAACTGGTTTTCAGCCAACTGAGCTTCGACCTGAAGAAACTATGGATAGATGCAAAATATAAAGATTCACTTCTTATTATATTGATGCATCCAAAAGCCACCAATATTAAGGAGGTTAATATTATCGGGAAGAAGAATCCAAGCCGGCAATATTACCTGAGGATATTTAATCAGTATTTTCTGGGTGATGCCGGCAAACTGAATTGTGTTCTGGAAAATCCCGGCGTTCTTGAATTCCGGAAGGAGGGCAGTAGGATCTATGCATCAGCCAGCACTCCATTGATCATCAGAAATACACATCTTGGTTATTATCTGAAATATTACCTCGACTATTTTGTGTTCAATGATATATCCGATTTTGATGAGACCAGGGACAATCAGTCGTGGTATGGGTTCCAGGGTAGCGCCCTTTACAGCAAAATGAATTCACGGGTACAGGAGGAGCAACAGCAATGGTCGGATAGCCGGACAGAAGCCTACCAGGGATCGTTTGGCCACTTTCTATCTTGTTTATATATGGATTCGCTGCCGGCAAATAGTTACCTGGTGCTTCGTGCCGGAATTCCCGACAGCCTGCCAAAGGAAATACTGACCGACAGCGTGTTTTACTATGATGAAGCAAAACTGGCACAGAAATACCTTCATTATGCGATGTGGAAAAATCTCCGACTCTTCAACCGGACAAAACTTGAAGAGGTATCTCAAAAAAGGAGTCTCCGGTTCGCCGATTCCCTTCTGGTGTTCCGGGATACCCGTAAAACACCGCTTGAACTGTATGATGATGAAGTCACGCTGTTTCACCTTGGTAAAGGCCTCCTGGAGTTTAATTCGCAAGGGACTTATCAGGTTTACAACAGTGATCTGATTTGGGGGGCACTTGACTCCAAAAAGAGAATTATTAATCTTCTCCCGCTGGATTACTAATGAAAACTCAAATCCTGTGCTGAGATTGATTAAGGTCAATAGCCGTTTTCATTAAGTGGCGAGAAAGTTCCCGCTTAGTTTCCTAGTTAGGAGCGGGTACCCGCCTAATTCCGCGGTAAGGGACGGGGTCCCCGCCTTCGCGGGGATGACAACTCTCCGAGGTTCACTTGATATTGGTTCCTCAGCATTCAAAATTGGTCCTCGAATCTCTAACTTCCTTATCCGATCTTTACAGACGTCATCGTAAGTGACCCCATTACTGCCTTATCATTAAAGAACGAAAGTTTTTCGTTTTTCTCCTGAAGGGCCAGTGTGTAAAGAAGGGGGAGGTAGTGATCGGGCGAGGGAACAGCCAGATTGACTGCCTTGCTGAGGGATGAATAGTTGATCAGGGAAGCGTGGTCGCCAGCTTCAATCAGGGATTTAATCTTGTCGTTGGCTTCAATGGCCCAGTCGAATCCATACTCGGGCTCGTTTATTTTGTCCCAAGCAACCATCCGCAGGTTGTGTACAATGTTTCCGCTGCCTATAATCAGTATGCCTTTCCGTCTAAGGGCAGCGAGCTCTTTTGCCAGGTCGTAATGATATTGCGGCTTCTGCATGTAGTCGAGACTGAGCTGCACCACCGGAACATCGGCCTTCGGATATAAATGTTTCAGAATGCTCCAGGCACCATGATCGAGACCCCATTTATCGTCGAGACCAACATCGGTTTTAACGATTGTACTTTTTGTTTCCCTTGCCAGCTGTGGACTCCCT
>CAIXHD010000497.1 GCA_903919065.1 uncultured Bacteroidota bacterium | reverse complement strand
GCATTGGAACCAAAATTTTTCAGCGATTCTGAGTTCGTCATAATGGGCTCAAGCTGCGACTTTTCACTCCGCATGTACCAGACTATGCTCCTTGGATCGCCATTGTATCCCGGCCATTTTGAATCCCACTCGCGCTCGGCGATGCCTTCGAGAAACGAGTTCAGTCCCTCATCCATCCAGGTCCACTGGCGCTCATCGGAATTTACAATCATTGGAAAATAGTTGTGACCAACCTCATGAATGATCACTCCAAGCATGCCAAACTTGGTTCCCTCGGAATAGGTTCCATCAGGTTCCGGACGGCCGCCGTTAAAGCAAATCATCGGATATTCCATTCCGATATTGTTTGTATGTACTGAAATAGCTGACGGATACGGGAACGGGAAAGTGTATTTCGAATAGGTTTTAATCGTATGTGCCACTATGCGTGTGGAGTATTTTTCCCAAAGCGGATTGCCCTCTTTCGAATAATACGACATGGCCATTACCGTGCGATCGCCAAACTTTACCCCCAGAGCATCCCACATGAATTTACGCGAGGAGGCAAAGGCAAAATCCCTTACATTCTCTGCTTTGTAGGTCCATGTCTTCGTCTTTTTGTCTTTTGTCTTTTCCTTATCGCGCGCTTCCTGTTCCGTAACGATAATCACCGGATCGGTTGCCGTTTTTGCCTTTTCGAACAGGTCGAGCTGCTCCTTTGTTAATACGATTTTCCCGTTTTGAAGAACGCCTGTAGCCCCCACGATATGATCGGCCGGTACCGTAAGATTAACAGAAAAATTCCCAAATGGCAAGGTGAATTCACCCGAACCCAGGAACTGCTTGTGCTGCCAGCCTTCCACCTCATTATAAACAGCCATCCGTGGATAAAACTGCGCAATGGTATAAACATAATTACTATCCTCCGGGAAATATTCCATGCCCGATCGTCCGCCGCCATCTTTCATGCGGTCGTTAATATTGTACCACCATTTAATAGCGAATTCGAACTTTGTACCCGGCTTAAGCGGCTGGTCCAGATCGATCCTCATCATGGTTTTATTTACCGTTACGGGCAGGTCTTTTCCTTTCAGATCTCTGACATATTCAAGTTTAAATCCGCCATCGAATTCGTGAAACAGGCGATTGAGCTGTTGTATGCTGATACGCGTTCCGCCACCCTGATTGCCACCGCCACCACGGCCATAATAACCGCCGGTGAGTCCGCCGGTACTGATTTTCTTGGTATCGCTGTCGGGCGCCAACATATTCTGGTCGAGCTGCACCCAGATGTAATTTAGAATATCAGGAGAATTATTGAAATAGGTAACCACCTCGTCACCATACAAACGCTGCTTTTCATCGTCGAGCAAAATGTTGATGGCATAATCTGCCCTCTGCTGCCAGTAAAGGTGTCCCGGCGCTCCAGATGCCGTCCGGTACACTCCCGGAGTGGCATATTCCTGTTTTAACTGATCAAATTTATGCGGATGGTCCTGGGCAATTCCGGAGGCAGTTACCAGGCAACAAATCAGTAAGGAAAAATATTTTCTCATCAGGTAC
This sequence comes from uncultured Bacteroidota bacterium, assembly GCA_903919065.1. Taxonomy (GTDB): domain Bacteria; phylum Bacteroidota; class Bacteroidia; order Bacteroidales; family UBA12481; genus UBA12481. Next base: position 299 of record CAIXHD010000497.1, on the reverse strand, counting down.
AGTTTATATATCAAAACAACACAAGTTTACAAAAGTTATACATTTGATAGATAATCTGTTTTATGTTTAGAAATTGCCTCTTTTTCGGACTGATATTGCTCTCATTTGTGGGGCTGACCAGTACTACGCATAAATTCTATGTATCACTTACACAGATTGATGTAAACAAGGATACTCATAAACTCGAAATTTCTACAAGAATATTTACTGATGATCTGCAGGCTGCGGTATTTGAAATATCAGGGAAAAAGCTTGGACTTGGAACGGATAATGTCCTGCCCGGTGCCGACTCCCTCTTG
>CAIXHD010000496.1 GCA_903919065.1 uncultured Bacteroidota bacterium | reverse complement strand
GAGCCGTGGCCCCAGATGGTCCCTAATTCCTGACCTCCGGTTGATTGCCAGACGTTCTGGCCATCACGGATCTGAGCCTCGGTAAACAGGATTTCACCAGAGGTGGTCAATACCTGTTTCGGTATTGGCGGTTTCTGGCGGTAAATCTCGCGCCCGAAAATAAGCAGTACGGCAAAAGAGATTGTCACTACTGCCGTAAATGTAATCCACAAAGTACGTGTCTTCATATTTGGCGTTTTATAGTTTATGCCTCAAAGTAAATAATAATTTAATAAAATACCAAAAGGTCTTTATATCTTTGATAGCTGACAGCTTTTCTTAGCTGACAGCTTTTCTTCCAAGCTGTCAGCTTTAAAACTTAATACTTACTTTTACCAAAAATCCAAAAAGCTATGTGGTCGAAAACCACCGAATATGCTATCAGGGCGTTAGTGCAGGTTGCCGTGATCAACAAGGAAGGACGCCGGCCGGGATTCAGGGAGATTGCTGAATCCATTGATGCTCCGGTACAGTTTACCGCAAAGATTTTGCAAACCCTTTCGCGGGCACTGTTACTGAAATCGGTACGGGGCAGGGGAGGCGGCTTCTATTTTGATCCCGCCAGTGAAGAGCTTAAGCTTGCTCAGGTGATCCGTGTGCTGGAAGGAGAAAAGTATTTTTCCGGATGTGTGGTTGGTTTGCCCAAGTGCGACGAGAATCATCCATGTCCGTTACACAATGAATTTATTCGTATCCGTACACAACTCGTCGAATTATCGCAAAAAGAAACCATTCAGGGGTTGGCCAGGAAGATTGGCGACGGCGACGCAATGTTGAAGAGAAGTTGAGCTGAAGAGAAGTTGAAAGTTAGAGATTCGAGGACCAATTCTGAATTTCGAAATTACAGATTCAAGTGTGCCGGAAGTAGCCGTTGGCCTTATGTCTTAAAGACTTTCCTTTTTGCCTTCTTGCCGTCCTGCCCTCTTGCCCTTCATATACCCGACACCCGACACCTGATACCCTTTTTTAACACATTTCTTTGAGCTTCGCAATCTCTTCCGCCCAGATATCTTCATCCGGAGTTTCCAGAATGAGTGGTATGTTATCGAAGCGGGAATCCTTCATCAATCGGGTAAAAAGATCCCATTCGATAGTTCCTTTTCCCAGACTTTCATGCCGGTCCACCCGTGAACGAAACTCTTTTTTAGAATCATTTATATGCATGCCGGATAAATAGTTGAATCCGATTTTTTCTTCGAACTCCCTAAATACGGCATCGAATCCCTCCGCGGTTTTAAGTTCGTACCCGGCTGAATACGCATGTGCAGTATCAATGCAAACGCCAATTCTTGACTTATCTTCAATCCGGTCAATAATAAACCGGAGGTGCTCGAATGAGTATCCAACGTTACTGCCCTGTCCGGCCGTGATTTCCAGAATTGCGGTAACGCCTTTGGTTTTATCGAGGGTGATATTCAGTGATTCGGCAATAGTCTTTAAACACTCCTCCTCTGTTATTTTCTGCAGATGGCTGCCCGGGTGAAAATTCAGCAATGCCAGACCCAGCTGTTCAGCCCGCTGCATCTCGTCGAGAAAAGCAGCCCTTGATTTCTCCAGTCCTTCAGGATCCGGACTTCCGAGATTGATGAGATAACCGTCGTGAGGCAATATCTGTTTAGGGGAAAAACCGAATTTCTCACAATTGGTTTTAAAAGCTGATATGCTCGCTTCACTTAGCGGTTTAGCCACCCATTGCCGCTGATTTTTCAGGAATAATGCAAATGCTGTTGCTCCGATCTTATTCGCATTCACCGGTGCGTTTTCAACGCCACCTTCGGTACTGACATGGGCCCCGATATACTTCATTGCTTCATTTTTCAATTAAACACCAATATAGGCATTATTGTTTTTAAGCCTAAAAATCGTGACACGATACGCGTAACGCGTGACACGGAATGATCTTGAAGTTAGAGATTCGAGGGCCAGTGCTGAATTTTGAATTATCAGGATCAAGGATTTGCGACATGTTGAGGTCAGCGACGGGGTTCCCGCCTTCGCGGGAATGACAACTCTCTGAGGCCAACTTGATTTTGTGATTTCAGCATTCAAAATTGGCCTTCGAATCTCGACCATGGTCCTCGAATCTCTAACTTCTTTTTATTTCTCCCTCCCTATTATAATCCCCCGTCCGTAACTCCCCAGCACCACATCGCCGGATGGCATCTGTATCTTGATATCATCAATCGCCACGGGGATCATTCCGGGAGCCCGCATCCAGGTTTTTCCGGTATCCTTACTGATTAATAGCCCATTATGAGCTCCGCAATAGAGCCAGTCAGTATTAATCGGATGTTCGGCAAAACCGCGGATCACGGCTTCAGCAGGCATGTT
>CAIXHD010000495.1 GCA_903919065.1 uncultured Bacteroidota bacterium | reverse complement strand
TCTGGTCGGAGGAGCCGATAAGTTCCAGGGTTGCTTCGTTTCGCGCAATTTCGGAGCTTCCTTTGCCACTGCTTCTACCACACCGAACATCCTTGGATATGAATATGACGGTTCCGACGCTAAAAGTCAGGCCTGGTATGACCTTGATATACAGGTTGATCCATATAACGCGCAAACTCTTTTAGTTGGCGGCGTGAACATCTGGAAATCCATTGATGGAGGTAAAACATGGCTGATCACCAGTCACTGGTGGGGCGATCGTACCAACGAAGTACATGCCGACCAGCATACCATGGCTTATAATTCTATAAATAACAGGATATACGCGGGCAATGACGGTGGAGTTTATTATACATCCAATCTGGGAGGCACCTGGAAAGAGATCAGTGAAGGTTTGGGAATCGGTCAGTTCTATAAGATCGGAGTCAGTCAAACCGATGGCAAGAAAATCGCCGGAGGCTTACAGGATAATGGCAGCGCAACATGGAACGGAACCAACTGGGTAAATACCGGTGGCGGTGATGGCATGGAATGCGCAGTTGACCCTTTTGATGCACGTTACAGCTATACCACCCTTTATTATGGATCTACAACCCGTTATTTTAACAATGGAAGCGGCAGAAATGTTGCCAGCAAAGGTAACAACGGGATTACCGAAGATGGTGCCTGGGTTACTCCTTTCCTGATCAGCGAAGGGGATGGAAATACCATGGTAATCGGATTCAAAAATATCTGGATCAGCAGGAATGTCAAATCCAATGGTACTATTTCCTGGACCAAAATCTCAGATAACCTTGCAGGAAAGAATACAACAAATATGTCGGGACTGGAACAATCTCCTGCCGATTTTAATCTCCTGTTTGCCTGGAGAGAGGACAGCAAATTATTCAAAACAGCAAACCTGCTCGAATCATCAGTGGTTTGGGCTGATATTACTGCATCACTGCCGGTGGGGGGAACTCCTTCTGATATAGAATGTAACCCTTACGATGCAAATATCGTTTATATGGTTTTAAACAAGAAAGTGTACAAATCATTAAATAAAGGTGGCGCCTGGACAAACATTTCGGGGACTTTGCCGAACATCTCCATAAATACCATTGTTTTCGACAAATCGAGTAACGAGGGGTTGTATGTCGGGACTGATGCCGGTATCTATTATAAAGATGCTGATATGGCTGATTGGGTTCAATATAGTACCGGATTCCCGGTATCAGTGGGAGTAAATGAACTGGAGATATATCAGGATCAAAGAAACCGCGCTGATTCCAGGCTGAGGGCTGGAACCTTTGGCCGGGGAGTATGGGAAATCAAGCTTGCCAACTCATCTGCTGTTTTACCTCCTGCCTTATTAACCGCCACAGCCGTTGACAAGAGTATCGAACTCAGTTGGATCACTCCGTTCTATTCAGCAACCGTTCAGGGTTACCGTATTTACAAAAACGGGACCTTTCTGACCATGGTATCCGGAACGAGCTATACCGACGATACAGCTGAACCGGACATTACTTTCACCTACAAAGTAACCGCTTTGTATACCGGTGGAACCGAATCGAATGCAACCAATGAAGCATTTGCCACTGTATTGTCAGAAATTGTGCTTCCATACACCCAGCAGTTTGAAAACGGCCCCGCCGGCTGGTCATCCAAGTTTACTCTTGAAGGATGGCGCTGGGGAACAGCTGAAACCTTATCAATAACAAACCGCAGCGGTCATTTCTTTGGTGCGAACAGCAGTGCGGCTGGCAACGGTGTTGTTGTAAAAGACTATCTGGTTACTCCTGGCATCGACCTGACCACCTTTACCGGTAAAACCATCACCCTGAAATTTGCGTATACGATGCGGAAATACCGCACCTACGACAAGTTCAACGTGAATTACCGTGTTGACCCTGACAGTGCCTGGATTAAGCTGGTGGATTTAAAACCTCCAAGCACGATTGATTGGGTTTGGGATACCACCGAACTCAACCTTCCTGAAAAAGCCATGACGAAAAATATGCAGATTGGTTTCTTTTATGATAATTCAAGCCAGTACGCCTGGGGTGCCGCTGTTGACGATGTAAGCCTATTCCTGAATACGCTCTCTTCGGATGCAGTTGAAAATCCGGTTGGGATCAGGGCATACCCGAACCCAAGCAACGGTGAATTCATGGTTGACCTGAGTTCGGAGATATCCGGGAAAATCAATTTGAAGATCATCAACCTTGAGGGTCAGATTATTCTCGATAGGGACATTGAAAGCAATGCCGGAAACCGGGTTGAAAAATTAGATATGAGAGCTCAGGCAAAAGGAATTTATCAATTGATTATCCGGTCGAAAGATGCCGAATGGAAACAAAAGATAACGATTCAGTAAGTAGATAAAACAGCATGAAGACATCGATTTTACGGTTCTTGTTTTTACTGTCGATATCGCTGATTTTTGGCGCTGCGGCTTATCCGCAGAACCAGATCAGCCAGGCAGGAAATGATTATTCCTCCAATCCACGCTGGATTGAGATGATGCAGGATCCGAAGGCTAATTTCTTTGAAGTTCAACGTGCATTTTATCAATATTGGTCGAACCGGCCAACTCACCGCGGCGACGGATACAAGCCGTTCAGGCGTTGGGAAAACTACTGGATGAACAGGGTCAACCCGGATGGTTCATTCCCTCCGGCAGGCCAGATTTATGCTGAATATTCGCGGTTTGCCTCCGAGCAACCTGAAGGATCCGGATTCAAGTCGGGTAACGCAAGCTGGCTTGAATTAGGTCCAAGAACCCGCGTTGATATCGGGGGATACAGTGGATTGGGCCGGCTGAATGCCATTGCCTGTTCGCCCACAGATACCAGTGTTATATATGTTGGAGCCCCTTCGGGAGGATTCTGGAGAACTACTGACGGAGGAAAAAGCTGGTTGGTTCTTACTGATCATATGCCATCTTTAGGAGTTTCTTCCATTCTTGTTCACCCAACGAAGCCAGGCGAAATTCTGGTTGGAACCGGCGACCGCGATCATGGAGATGCACGTGGCATCGGGGTGATGCGAAGTACCGACGGCGGGAATACCTGGGAAATGTACAATAACGGAATGGGAGAGGTTACCGTAGGCATGATGGAAAGAAGCGAAAGTGATCCGAATTTCATTCTCGCTTCCGCAAATGGAGGTATCTATAAAACCACTGACGGCGGCGCTAACTGGGTATTAAAATTCGCATCGCCCGGTGCAACATTTAAAGATGTGAAATTCAAGCCGGGCAATTCAAGCGTAGCCTATTGCGCCTCGGTTGGAGCCAATGGTTTTTACCGGAGCGAGGATGCCGGGGAAACCTGGGTACAGGTTCCCGGTACTGATGGTGCTTTTACCAAAGGAAGGATGGTTATCGGGGTAACTCCTGCAGCGTCAAACCTGGTTTACCTGCTTTGCAGCAATGGTCCTTTCTCCGGCCTCTGGGTATCGCAGGACGATGGTAAAAACTTCATTGTTCAGTCGACCACTCCAAATATTCTTGGATATTCCTCCGATGGCAGTGACTCTGGCAGTCAGGCCTGGTATGACTTATGCATTTCGGTTGATGCCGTAAATGCACAGGTTGTTTATGCAGGGGGTGTTAACCTCTGGAGATCTGATAACGGTGGAAAAAACTGGAGAATAATTGGTCACTGGACTGGTAGCGGCGCTACCGAGGTTCATGCCGATCAGCACTGTTTCTTTTATAATCCGGTGAATAAGAGACTCTATGCCGGAAACGACGGGGGCATATATTATACCGATAACAAAGGGATGAGCTGGAAAGAGATCACCGTGGGTCTGGGCATCGGGCAAATCTACCGGCTGGGAGTCAGCGTTACCAACCCCTATCTGACTATAACAGGTTTTCAGGATAATGGCAGCGCCACCTGGACCGGCCAGCACTGGTTAACCGTGGGCGGAGGTGACGGAATGGAATCAGCCGTTGATCCGACGGATTATCTCTATTCGTATTCCACTATTTATTACGGTTCGATCACTCAGAATGTTTTTAACGGTGGGGGCCGCCAGGTAGGTGGCAAAGGGTTCGGAGGCATCACCGAAGATGGTGCATGGGTTACTCCTTTCCTCGTTCATCAATCAGATGGAAACACCATGATTGCCGGATATAAGAATGTCTGGATTACTCATGACCTGAAAAATTCAAATGGGGTAACCTGGAAAAGGATTTCTTTTAATCTTGCCGGCTCAAATGATGTTTTCATGCAAGTCCTTGAGCAATCACCAGCTGAAGGGAAAATGCTTTACGCATCGCGCCAGGACAGGAAGCTCTTCCGCACCGACGATTTTACAGTTCCTGTTCCTGTATGGGTTGATCTTTCCGCAGGACTCCCGCAAAATGCAACTCCTTCAGATATGGAATGTCATCCTTTCGATCCCCGGACCATTTACATGACTCAGGGAAGAAAGGTTTTCAAATCGTCTGATAAGGGTGAAACATGGACGGATATCAGTTTCAACCTTCCCTCGGTATACATGAACAGCATCTTTTTTGATGAATCCAGTATCGAGGGCTTATATTTAGGTACCGATGCCGGGGTCTATTTTAAAGATGCCGGAATGACCGACTGGGTATTCTACAACACGAATCTTCCGGTGTCGGTGGAAGTCAGTGAGCTTGAAACCTATTACGATCATCTCGACCGGTCGCGGTCGAGGCTTCGTGCCTCCACTTTCGGCAGGGGACTCTGGGAAACTCCGCTTGCCGCCTCCGATCCGGTTTTGCCGGTAACTAATCTGACAGCGGTCACCGGTGAGAATAAAATCAACCTGTACTGGAATGCTCCTTTCTATCCGCAATACATCACGAATTACAAGATATACCGGAATAATGTCCAGTATGATATCAGCAGTGTTCCTTATTACACTGATGATAAGGTTCAGCAAAACAAAGACTATACCTATCATATAGTGGCTGTTTATGCCAACTCCAC
>CAIXHD010000494.1 GCA_903919065.1 uncultured Bacteroidota bacterium | reverse complement strand
TTTTCTACTCCCCATTTCCTGACCACCGGTTAACAAATATATGTTTATTTTTCACTTCATTTTTCGATTAGGTTTTCACTCTTAATTTCGGTTTAACTTGGATGGGTTCGATACTGTTTTTGTTAGCTTTCCTTGAATGAGTAATAAAGTCTAAATCCAACAGAAAAATTAAAGCCAAAAAATAATCCTTCATGTTCATTATAATCAACAGCAACCTCTCTGGGATCATGCCAAGGAATTGGATTAATAACATTTGAAAATGAATTATTTCTAAACCTAAGACCTAGACCAGTGTATAAATTTAATCCAAGTCCTTTCCAAGGTTTGATAATAAATCCATATTTGATATTCAAACCGTATTTTTGTCTTAAAAAATTTGCTCTCTCAAAATAAAAAGATTCACCATTTTTTTGCTCGATATGATCGCGATGATATACATCTTTATGATGGATATAGAAGAGCTCTGTTGAAATATATTGAATGGTACTTTTCTTAGGATTAAGAATATAGTAGAGTTCAGGACGAATTTCCCATAGTTGATAATCATCTGCAATTGCCCCACCAAATGAAGTCAGGTAATTTGTGATAAATCCAGAAGTTGACCATGATAATTTTCTTGTCCCAAAGCCCAAATCTAAACCAAGTTTCCATTTTGAGTTTATATTTTGGATATATCCAATTCTATACCTGGGATTAAACGGATTAACTGATGAAAGTAAATTGAAAGTGATATAGGAGTATGCCTTTGTTGTTCGGTCTATTTCACTTTTCTGAGCATTTAATAACGAAGTGCTAAATAATAATATCAGAAGGATGCTTGTCTGATAGAGAATTTGCTTTTTCATAATTGAAGCTAATCCTTCAATCCGGCATGAGTTTCTGACAATGCTCCTAGAAGGACTTGCTTCGGTCTTGGCAGATGCTGGTGCCGGATTATCTTGGTATTTAGAAAGAGGAATCATCACGCTGCTTGGTAATAAAGGTTAGCCGGAATCTGATGATCAATACCCTGATGGCAGCGGCAAGTGTTATAATAATCAAAGTATTCCCGCAACATCGTATAAAGCTCTAAACCGTCTTCCGGACATTTGAGATAAACACAGTCGTACTTGACCGAACGCCATAAACGCTCAATGAAGATATTATCAATCGCACGACCTTTCCCATCCATACTAATCTTGATATCAGTATTTTGCAAGTATTCAATCCAAAGAGGGCAGGTAAACTGGCTTCCCTGATCCGAGTTGATGATCTCAGGCTCGCCATGCCTGCGAATGGCCCCTTTTAACACTTCCAAACTGCAGGAAGCATCCAGTGTGTTGGAAATAGCCCAACCCACGACAAACCGACTGTAAACGTCAATGATAGCCGTTAAATACAAGAATCCTTTAGCCATGGGAATGTAGGTGATATCGATAGCCCACACTTGGTTAGATCGTTCAATTTTGAGCCCTTTAAGGAGATAAGGGCGGATATACTTCGCCTGCCCCAACTTGCTCAGGTTCCGCTTGGGATAAATGGCCATGAGACCCATCAGCCTCAACAACCGCCGAACCCGCTTATGGTTTGCAATTATACCCAGGGTCATGAGAAAATTTTTCATCCCGATTACGCCCTCCGAGGCATGGAACAGATAATGCTCGTCCATCAACCGCATAACATTCCGATTCTCTTCGGACTCTTCAATGGGCTTGTAATAGAAGCTGCTCCGACTTACAGACACCAGTTTGCATTGGCACCGAATGCTCAGAGCATCTTGCTGATCAATCATTTGCAACCGATCACTCATAGCCCCAGTTTCTTTAAGTTTTTTTTTACAAAGTCCCGTTCCATCTCCAATTGACCGATTTTGGCGTACAACTTTTCAATATCCGGTCCCTCTTCTTTTTCGACCCGTTTTCGGTCAAAAAGTTCCGGTGCCCGTTCTAAAAACTCCTTCTTCCACCTTGCTATCTGGTTCGGATGCACGGCATACTTCGTTGCAATTTCACTCAAAGTCTCTCGCTCCTGGAGCGCTTCAATCGCAACCTTGGCCTTGAAGGCTGCCGAATGATGTTGTCTTTTTGCTTTCATTTTCACTGGTTTAAAGTTAAATTTTTCAACTTAACCAGTGGTCCTATTATTGGGTAGTATTATA
>CAIXHD010000493.1 GCA_903919065.1 uncultured Bacteroidota bacterium | reverse complement strand
GACACGGGGCAGTGGGAGATCATCGAAATGCGTTATTACGATTTTAACAGTACCTCAGCAATACCTACTCTTTGGGTTGATTTCTATAAGTACTAGCCTTTGTATTTTTCAAGAACACTTGCTCATTTCCCAATTTGTATCCCTCACTTCCTGTTTCAAATCAAGCGTTTATCCATTTATATGTCCCGGGGCCAGTTTTGCCTGTAATATTCGGGTTGCTGCCCTGTCCTATTATAGTAGCTATAACCATCATGCAATCAACGAAATATCAATCCCAAATTAAGAAGCTATGAAAAAATGGTTTACACTAACGATGGGCTTACTGCTGGCCGGAGGCTTTGCAATGGCTCAGTATCAAAAAGTGGCGGCTGATGCGCCGACAAAAAATGTTGCTATTCCTGTAAGTCAGGTGGTTGCTCCAACAACTAAGAGTGGAGGAGAGGTCTTCTGGAAAACTACCTTCAACTGGGCCGATCCTACACAGGAGCGCGGCTGGACCCTTCCTGATGGCTGGGAAATCAAAGACAATTCCGACAACGGTAACGTGTGGATGTGGCGCAATGACACCCTCGAGGGCCCTGGTACCTTGCAACCGGCCCCCTCGTTCTTTGTATCGGGAAGCGATGGATTTATCGCAGTTCCTATGGATGAATACAATTCCCGTGATGGAATCTCAACTTCGGTTGTGTCTGATACATATATCCAGACCGCAGGCATCAACTGCTCCGGGAAATCCTCGGTGGTGGTGAAGTTCAACCAATTATTCCGCCTGTGCTGCAGCAACTATTTCCTCGACATGCTGGTTACGAATGACGACGGGGTTCACTGGGCTACCTATGACATTCGTTACGGGGTTGGTGGGAACAATTTTACCACTGAACGGTTCCGGAATGTTGAGATCAATATTTCCGATGTCGCCGCCGGACTCAGCAACGTAAAAATTCGGTTTTACATGCACGGAATGGCCCGGTATTTCTGGATGATCGACGACCTGTCGCTATCTGAAGCCTTCGACAATGACGTGAAACTCGAAGATTACTGGATTGATTTTGACGGAGGCGCAGGCGCAACTGTTCAACAAATCAACTACTGGCCACTGAGCCAGATGGGTATGGCCGGTGAAACCGCTGGAACTGTTGGCAGTTATTTTGCCAAAGCTGCCTTCCTGAACAATGGAGTGAACGATGCCGAGGACAACCGTTTGAATCTTAAAATTCTGAAGAACGGAACTGAGGTGCTAAACACAAATTCCGATGCGGCAACCATCTGGACTCTTGAACGGGATACCGTTAGCATCACGGACCCATTCCTGGCTTCAGATTATGGCGATTATCAGTTTAATTTCTCTTCCGTAACCGCCAATGGAGATGATAATCCCGGAAACAACTCTGCTAACCTGCGCTTCACGGTCAATGACACCTTGGGCCACCGGGCCGATTTCTCCGCCGAGAACTATAAAAGCACCGCTAACTGGAGCGGCGGGGGTAATGCCGGTGATATGGTAACCGTAGATTATCAATTGTATACAGCATCTGAAATCAACTCGATGACTGCCTTTATCGGGACCTTTAATGCTGCTCAAACCCCACAGTTCCAGTTCGTTCTGCTGAAGGATGTTGACGGAACCTGGGAAGAACAGATCGTCACGGATGTGATTGACATGGATTCCTCTAAAATGTATAGTTGGGTGACTTTGCCAGT
>CAIXHD010000492.1 GCA_903919065.1 uncultured Bacteroidota bacterium | reverse complement strand
TTCTACTCTCCCGAGATCAAGGATAAACCGATGGTTATTCTTTACCTCTCCTGCATCAAATGTTGCCGTATAAGTTGCAGTGCCCGAGAATGATTTTGCTTCCTGAGTCATATCAAGGTCTTTCCAGGCTTTTAACTCATTCACCGGCATCGATGAAGGTGCTCCGTATCCTGAAGGAAACGAAAGGGTCCACGGACCAACAGATTTGGAAGTCTCAACAGGCTTTTGAGTCACCTCCGATTGAATTGTCATGCCACCTGTTTTCCTGAAAACCATAAAACAGGAACCTGCTCTTGGCAGATCAAAATTTATAGTAATCCGTCCACCTTCCTGCTTAACTAAGGTTGCAGGTTCAATCTCGCCGCTTACCGGATCCCAAATTTCAGGAATTCCGCTGGTGCGAAAACTGAGATTGCCCTGGAAACCGGTGCCAAAAGGAGCAGAGACATAATACCAGTCGGCTCCGTCAACCCGGCGGTGCAGCCACAAAGCATTGTCGCCAATGACATCAGGAGCTAAATTGAGCTGCGATAAAGCCTCGTCGATTGTGATGCCCGCTACCACTTTCCCTTTTTCAATGGTGCGGATTTTTTCTTTGTTTTTTCCCCAGATTTGATTTACCGCCCTGTCAAACCTTTGCTGTGCATCCGGACCTCCAATGAGCGTTGCAATTTGCTGAGGAGGATTGCCGATGACCGTAGCTCCCTGCTGTACCAGTTCGAGCAGTTTTTCGAGAGTTTCCGGTAACATCCGCTCGTTGTCGGGCAACCAGATTACCCGGTAGCTGAGCCCTTCGGGAGTAACGATTTTCCCGTCGCGGACAGATAAACGGTTGAGTAAAACATCCGGATTGCAATAATCGTATTTATAGCCTTTGGGGAAAGGCGCTTGCTGGTCGGGTTTGTGGTTGATTTCATCGCCCAGATACCAGAGCACATCCGAAACCGGTTTTCCGCGTTCAAAAAGATAGTTCAAACGTGCCAGGTAAGTGGTGAATTCAGGCATATGCTTCCACCATGTTTGTCCGCGCAGAAAGGGCGTTCCGATTCCGGCATCTCCGAAGGAAGGTCCCGGAGGAAGCCCGTCAGTAAGGGGATTATGGGTATAGGTATGAAACACCAGATGTGTTACGCCTTCAACAAAATTGAGATTGGCCACTTCTTTCAGGGTGCTCAGATGTTCATCCCAGGTAAGATTGAACGAAGTAAATGCCTCTGCCGAAATACGGGGTTTTCCATATAATCGTGCTGCAGAAGCGGTGGGTTTAATGGGTTTAAAATTGAGCGCGCCGACATAAGAATCGGAATAGGGATGCCAGAACTCGCACATCGGAACATCGGCATATTTGTAATACTCCATGATATCGGCCGGAAATACATCACCTGCCGAGGTTTCATAAACGATATTTAAACCATTTTCCTTCGCCAAGCCCGCCATACTCCGATAAAACCGGTTGACTAACAAATCGCCGATGACATAACGCCAGTCGCGCAAAAACCGACTGGTGGTTTCCTGATCGTCGATAACATATCCCATAACTGCCGGTAGCATTTTCCGTAACGGATATCCGGTAAGATTACCAAATTCAGATTCCATTTTATTGGTCCAGGTCTGTGTATAACACTCCCAGCTATCCATCAGCATTCCGTTTAACAGTCCTCCGCTTAACGGGCCCTTATTCAACCGGCCGATATAACCGGCAAACTGAGCCTTGGGGCCCTCTTCAGAAAGCTTATCACATTCCCAGCCGGTTCCTTCGGCCGGTGCCGGTCCGTTTTTGCGCCCGGAATTTACGTGGCCGATACGCAGGATCGTCCAATTTCCTGCAGGTGCCTGCCAATTTAGTTTTCCATCCTTATTCATGAAAGAGGATATATCCAGCACATCTTCAGATCTGATAAATGCTTCAGTCGATTGTTTGGGGTGCTCACTCTGACGGACTATGCTTCGCAAAGTCCAGGCAGCTTCCGATTCCCAGTTATTTTTGCGGGCAGCCGAAAGTAACCGGAGCGAGCGAAGATTCATCTCATGCTGATTAATAATTTCGATGCGATAGGTGGTAACCCCTTCAGTTTCGTCGCAAGCCAAAGAAATCGGATCATCGGATTGCCAGGCGGCCATTGGCATCGGGGTATTAAGAATTTCCCGGATTTCTCCTCCCATGAGGATGGCTGTAACTTTTACCTGAACCCCGGGTGCAAAATTCCAGGCATGGTTGAACCCCTGAACATCAGAAAATTCAATCGTACGCAGGACAACGGGCTTTGGAAAAGTTACTTCCACCCAATGGGGATTCTTTGGAGAAGCCGGCGTTAACTTAAAATTATCTTTTGCTTCACCGGACAGGAACTCTTTCCATGGGAGGGAAGTATCGCTTTTGACTGATTGCGGTTTCAGAATCCCTCCATCATCTCCCCTGGGTGAAGGGAATGCCAGGACGGCAATATCTTTATAATCCCTCCAATCTTCCTTGCTGGGTTGAGGGATCTGCAGTACCTGATTTATCGGTCCGCTGCCAACATCAGTCCGGCTCCAGACCAGGTTGCGCATGGCATTGGATGGTTCAATCCAGGGACCGCCTGACATCGCCCATCCCGGACAGTTTTGCATGGTAAAGCGTAACCCTAACCGACGGCATTCCTCAGCTGTATGTTTTACTGCATCATCCCATAGCGAACTCAGGCAGGCAATCTGAGGCTCGACACCCGGCCAGGGGCCGCCAAATTGCCCGTGGAATAGCTGGATGCCTGAAATGCCGGCATTTGCAATTGCCTCCAGGTCGGCAGTAATTCCTGCTTTTGAAACGTTCCCCCCGATGAAATGAAACCATGTTTCCGGATGATAAACTTTTGGGGGATTTTTGAATAATTCCGTATCCTGTTTTCCAAACGGACGGCTAAGCTCAGATTTTGAAGGGACAACAGGGGTTTGTGCTACCGACAGGAGGCTGGATTCCGGGGTCAGCGGTTTCAGCACACACATAGCCTCCATCAGCATGCAGCCCGACAACATGGGGGTTAGTCCCACTTTTGCCGTATCAGCAGGAGCTTTCCACCAATCGCCGCCATAGAGCATGGTTTTCGTATTCAAACCGTTCTCCGCCAAAACCGTTGCGCAACGGGTGATATACTGGTGGAACTTTTCGCGCGACGCACCGTCAAGTGCGGGCTCATTTATCAGTTTTACAAAGTATCTGAAAAAGATTCCGTTGAACAGGCCGCCATCACCGCCGGTTGAGTTGCGGAGGACCCCATTGTTATCCGACAGGTGATCAATTACATAATTCGAAGCCATTACCGCATCAGCCAGATAATCCTTGTTTTCGGTTATTTTGTATAGCTCATGGGCGGCCCCGATAAACGTACCCTGATTATACGTATACACTGCCCGGCTCACACCACCTTTAGAGTTCATGTTGTCATAAACCTTTCCTTCAGCAGGATCAAACAGGGTTTTCCTCAGCCAGTTGTAAATTTTTACAGCCTCTTCCTGATACGTTTGTCTGGATTTCGAGTCGTGATCTGCCGCAAGATTGTACAGTGAAAAGATTCTCGCTGCAATAATGGCTGCAGGTCCATTTGAACAGGCGTTTTTTGATTTGGAGACATCAACTTTCCAGGTAATCCCCCCGAACCATGGAGCCTCATTTTCAGGTCCCCAGGTGGGCCAGATATAGTCGTTATAAAGCTGTTTGGCTTTTGTAAAATATTTCTCCTCATGAGAGGACTCGAACATCCGCAGTTGGGCCAGTACAATCCACTCCATATCATCGAC
>CAIXHD010000491.1 GCA_903919065.1 uncultured Bacteroidota bacterium | reverse complement strand
CTACCGGATATGCACCGTCATAACTTTTCTTTTATTAACGGTCAGGGGTTCAAAGGTTGATATATCGTCGAGGCTATTATCTTTTCCATCAAATCTAACGTAAACGTAATATTCTATCTCCTGAAGATCAACGAACAATACCTTTCCATCTGAATCAGTCATGCGCCAGACCTGTACCGGGTTACTCCGCCCTGCCCAATCAACAGTGCTGTTAAATAACGCTACATAGGCCCCTTTTATTTTAGACCCGCTTTCATCAACCACCTGAATTTCAAGTTGTGGTAAAGTTTCGAATTTAGTGCACCCCGCAATCGCAAAAGCAAAAACCAAGGCTAATGAACTGATTATATATAGCTTGTTTCTTTTCATTTTCCCATCTCCTTATTGATTCGGAAACTGGCACCAAGATTAACGAAAAAAGCCTGGTTGACTGTTTTTCCGGGAGCACCCCATAATGGATTGTACTGTCCCAGATATTTAGTGCTGGAATAGTCGGACTGGATATTACTATCAAGACCCGATAACCCCTGTCTGATGCCGCATCCAAGGAATATTCCTGTGCGGCTGCCAAGTTGGTAACCCAAAGAAATATTGCCCTGCAAACCCACGTTAACCCTATTCATCTCGTTAATCCAATTGGCATCACTTAATACGTTGCTCTGTGTTAAGCCGGTATAATCATTCACAGCCGATGAAATCATATTTTCAAAAACCCTGAAACCGAATGAAAACCCAACGTCCGCCCTAAGTTCGAAACGGTTCGACAAATTGGTCCGTGCTGATAAATACACCGGAATCTCAACAAACCAAAGATCATTTTTTATTGCAACATCACTTAAATTAGGATTAAACCCTCCAATTGCATCAAAGGAATCCAGAGTTACTGTTCCCGAATATTGTGAAAACTGCGCACCTGTTCCAACGCCCCAGTTATCAGAATAAAAATGGGTAAAAGATATTCCTCCCTTATATCCTGCACCGCTGGAGGTAACCAACCGGTTATCGGCCTTCAGTGTTGAGTTGACAAATCCGGTATACGCAGGCGAGAGGGTGGCGTTCATATAACTCTGGCCTTTCGGCGGAAGATCCATACCGTAAATGGTAAAGTTGCCCGGCGCATTATCATTGTAGAAAAAAGCTATCTGGAAAATAACTTTCTGATCCGAAGAAATGACCTTTCCACCTGATATCCCGCTCAATGAGCGGCGCAATCGCACACGGATGATATACCTGTTGTTTCGATCATATTTGGGTGGATCCATGGAAAGTCTGGCCAAATCCATTTTTAGAGAAAGTCCATCAGGAAACAGGTCAGCCAATTTCACAATAAACTCTTCAATACTGATTTTCCCACCTTTACCAGGCTCTTCGATTTCATTAATAACCTGAACTCTTGGATTGGGAAACAGGTGCATGAACCGCCAAACGACACTTGAATCAGCTTGGCCGGTTAACTGATTATGAAGGATCTGATAATTTGAAAGCAATGCAGTTACCGAATCCTTTAATGCCGCTTTATCCCAATCAGATACCTGCTGAGAAACTGCCGTCTGAGTAGAAAGCAGATAGAAAAACAGGACAATACAGCCTGATTTAAGTATGCTGGCCAGTCTGATGAAATTCAAGAGCATTTACGATACTGATAAAGGTTGGTATCGCAAAAATAGAAATTTACCGGGAGAGAAGACTCTTTAATTGATATTCTTCCGTTTCTATGGTGCTGTTGTTCATTTCCAGGGAGTGTTTGCGGGTAAAAATTCGCAATTCGCCTGTCACAGGATTAACCAGGCACGAGAAATGGTAGGCATCCTTGAATAGCCGCTCGTGATATTCAATCGCACTGTGCAGATAGTTCATCACGTCGACATTCGACTGTCCCCACCAGCCAAGAAGAGTCAGACCGGGTAAATCCCTTGGAGCAAGCTCATTTGCAATTTCAATAAAACGGCTGGCAAAAACCTCATAATCATCAGACTTACCCTCTTCGGTGGGCTTAGTAACAACTTTTCCATAAAGATACCCAACAACTTGATAAGTATCTTTTGGAATCGCCTGATTGGAAGCAGCAGTCATTATTTCCGATACAACAATCGGGTCGAAGTTTATAGCGGTAACGATGGAATCCCCCCACGTGTTATTCAGAGATATCCTCGCATATTCCGTCTTATCATGATCCACCTCATCAGATTCATTTTTAGAGGTAGTCGAGGGGTTCAAAGCAAAGCGGTAAAGTTCATCCCATTTAATAAAGGCGGCCGGATCGGGCATCGGATCAAGATAACCGCTTTTCCGGCGAAGGAAACCTGCACCCTGCAATACGTCGGAACCAGGATTCAGAAGTATACCCATCTGCCACTTTTCCTTGAAGAACGAACGGTGAACTTTCATGAGCCCTTCGGGCACCTCCATGCTATTATCCACCGTTGAGGTAAACCATCCGATCATCCTCAGTTTTTTATTCTGGAGCAGAAGCCCGTCTAATTCCTCCATCAGATCAGTTCTTGCGCTGATATCATTTGCAATGGAAGACCTGAGGTATTTTGAATCACAAACCTTTTCAACAAAGATTTCGCTTTTTGAAGTTCCTTTACCATGGAGCTTATACTGATTACCAAAAAGATAACCACCAAAATCATCCCCTTTTCGCTCCAGCAGGGCTGCCTGGATCAGATGATAAACAGATTTAATTGAGGAGCCATTAAAATGCACCATTCCAACGGCTGATTCAGGAATCGTTTCCTGATAATCGAGGGTGAAATATTCATCAGGAAGTTCAGCCGAAAAAAGGCCTCCATTTGTAGCTTTTCCCGCAGGACCAATGGCATTTCCTTTATCTACCGGTGACAATCCAGCCTGAATAATTTTACGGTTTCGCGCTGAACTCCAGATACCGGAGAAAAATACAAAGAGCAAAACCACCGCCAATCCAATCCAGACAAGCTTTGTCGATAGGTACCACGGGGTATCAGACTGATCAGTCCTGACAGTAGCCACTCCCCTGTCCAGCATGTCTATTGCCGATTGCACATCGTTCTTGCCCGCAACAAAAGAAGAGTGTGAGTTTTCAATTTCAGTAACAGGACGGTACCCGTCAATGGCGTTCCGGTAATTTTTCCACGTATTCTCATGCGAGAGCTCCAGTGCCAGAAAATTCTTTCTGATCTCCTTGTGACTGTCAATCAGCGAATCAATTCGAAAGGCTGATTTCCTGCGAGTTTTCGGATCAGTGATCAACGAACTTATTTCCAGTGCTACCGATTTTTGTCCCTTGCTCAACAGGTCAAGTGAATCCAGCTGACTGGTTATGACCGGTTCGAAAATTGATCGGATTGATCTTCTTACACTGTCATCTGCCTGCTGACCAGCTAAGAGTGCTGCGCCCCCGGATCTGTCAGGTTGCGAAATTCTCATTCGCAAAACTTCCGACCTGAAATCAAGTACCTGAATATCCAGTTTGCTGTATCTCTCACGATAGAGTTGAAAAGTATCAGCCGGCAAACTATCCCTGTTCAGTGAAGATCTTTCAGACTCCACATTATCGCTCAGCATATCCAGTGACTTCATGAAGTCGGGCTTGGCTATTTCATCAGCAGAGGCGCGACCCTTGAAATCATTGAACCTTTCAAGAAGCTTCTGATAATTTGCTGAAACCTGACGAATAGCAGCCGAATTGGCCAGCATGGTTTCATTTTTGCGACCGGACTCCTTCGCGAAATCAGTTCCGCCGGAAGGTTTGGATGCTCTTACCTGAAAACTCATTTTCAGATCGTTAGAGCCTTTTACAACAATTAAGTCTGATTTGCCGGATTCATAATCTTCCCTGGTCAATGCATATTGAAAATGCGCCGTTAGCTTTATCTCGCCTGTATAACCATTAAGAACCTGGATATTAAGATTTTCAGTAGTCTGGAAATTAAGGCTTGATGGCTTCTTCTGCTCGAAAAATGCACACCGGAGGTTTTGAGCAGGATCCTTTACCAGATCATATTTCGATAAAGACAGGATCGGCATCTTGTTGACGTCCAGGATCTGTTTACCCTCCTGATTAAACCAGGAAACAGAAAAGGCAAGCTGATACTGGCCTTCCACCGGTAAGGCAACGAGATTACAGCTCAAAGAACCAGCCATAACTTTCTCGTTCCGGTCGAGCCAGGTAAAAGAATAATTACTCTCCTGAGCAAAAGAATTTGCCAGAAAGCTGAATATCAATAATATAATGATCAGATACTTCTTATCAAAGAATAGCATATGATGCAATACAAATTATCAGCAACCCAGATCGATGAGCTTTTGATGAGAATTGGTAATCCGAAGGACCAGATCTTTTTTGATGTCGTTAAAGTAGGCACGGGACTTGCCATCAGTTTTCCGGTCGAACCTATTAATGCGTTCCACTAAATCTTCCTTCAATATAATAATCTCATTGATAATCTCTTCGTATGCTGAGAAATCCTTTTCCGGATGCTCTTCAATACATGCATAACAATCCAGGATCACCTCGGTAATTAAATAATCTATATCCTTCTTAAGGATTTTCTTGCTGGCCATAGTAAATCTTTAAATATTATTCTATTTAAATATAAGCAATTTTAAATAAAAATCAAGAGTCCGCCAAAAAGAATTTGTTTTAGCGAATCTGAAAACTCTTAAAATCAACAACTTGATGCGTCGTAAATTCCACCTTTTCCACGGCTGCTCTGGGAGGACCTGACTTACACCATTCAATAAGGCTTTGCACTGCAGCTGCCGTTCCCTGGGCAATAATATAAACTGAATCATCCGGCAGATTCCTGACGTAACCCGTCAAATCTAAGTTTCTTGCCATGGTCAATGCTGAGTATCGGAACCCTACCCCCTGAACACGGCCTGTAACCCTAATCTCTTTGCAATCCGGATCCATTCAAATCAATAAACTCAATACTATCAATCAATCTGCCCCTTGTTCTTTACGGCGGTTGAATCCGCCGGATTCGGAGCTGGAACGCTAACCATCTTTTCCGGATCAGTTTTATCCTGATCAGATTCCATCACAACACGGACAAAATAGACTCCATCAAGAGAAACAGTGATGCGGCACCACAAAGTAGCCTTGGTCACCGGTAATGTAACCAGCAATTCCCGCGGCCGGCTCTTGATAACTTTACCTCCTGCCTTAACGCAGGCACGGTAATAGCTTTCCAATATCTCAACCGTGGAAACCTGTTTATCAACCTGATTATTTTGGTTCCGCGATTCAAGCTTGATATCCCAGAATGGCCCCATAACCTTTTGCTTGTACAGGGTATCCTTAACATTCCATGTAAATTGCTGATGGTCGTATTTACTATACTGAATCCTCGTGATCACAGATTTAGGCAGGAAATTCATTCGTGGCGGTAGTGCAACAGAATCCACAAATTTTTCAAATACCGCAGTAGGCTTCACGTCGAGCTGAAGGCTGTTAACAAAGGGTGTTTCCCTGATCAGCCTTAAACGGTACACCTTGTCATTGGAAAGAGCTACCCTCCCCCAGATATTTCCTGCATCAGAGGGAATTACAAAATGTACCTGGGTGGTATCCTGAAAATAAATAGCACCCTTATTTTCTACTACCTGATTGATAATAAATGCTTTAAACTTACTTTTCTGACGAAAGACAGAATCATAGTTATAAGCGATCTCCCAATAACGGCCCATAGCCTGGCGATTATTTGCACCAGCCTCATCTCTGATATCCAGATAGTTGAAATTATTATATTTCGAAATTTTACCCTGTACCCCTTTATAGGATTTTATGGCTGGAGGCTCAGGAAAGTTTTCCGTTTGGGCAATTGAGTTTACAGCCGGAAACAGGAAAACTGAAAACATCAAAATAAATAACCTGGGTTTCATAGTATTTCACTTAAGCTTTGCGAAGAAGTTTAATCTGATTCTCTTTTCTTAAATTTACCGCTAAAATTATACATTTTCGGCAATCCTCTAAATAAATGAAGCGAGAGTTCATACTTACCGAAGATGGTTCCCATACAATTTTTGTCCCCGAAATGGGCGAACACTTTCATTCTGTTCATGGTGCACTTCAGGAGAGCCTTCATATTTTTATCAACCACGGGTATAAAAAAGTGGATTGCAATCCGATTTCCATACTTGAAATAGGTTTCGGAACCGGATTGAACGCATTCCTTACCCTTCTGGAATCCATCTCCGTTAGCAGGGGTGTTTATTACGAATCCTGGGAAGCCTTCCCTTTAACTGCAGAGGAATCCGGCCAGCTCAATTATCCTGACCTCCTTAATACCGGTAGGAATTTCTTTGATGCTATTCATCAGGCTGAGTGGGGAAAAGATATCGATCTGACCTCCGGTTTTACCCTGAAAAAAGTTGAGGCGGATATCCGGACTTTCGTTTCTGACCGGTTTTACGATCTGGTCTATTTCGATGCTTTCGGTCCGGATTACCAGCCGGAACTTTGGCAGACCCCCATATTTGAACGTATTGCCGCCTGCATGAAGAAAGACTCCAGGCTTGTCACCTATTCTGCCAAAGGACAGGTTCGGCGAAACCTCCGCGAGGCAGGCTTTCTGATCGAAAAAGCCCCTGGCCCGCCCGGGAAAAGAGAAATCACGATTGCTATAAAATCCTGAACAATGAGCAATATTAATTCTCCAGTAACAAAACCCATCAGACTATTAATTCTCCTTGGGCTAAGCCTCCTCACACTGCAGGGTTTCGGACAGTTTAACAACCATCTCGTTGTCAGAAAAAACGGCTTTCGTGACAAATTGAATTTTCTGGCCGGGGATCCGATTGTATTTATCAGGGACGGGAATAATTTTGCCGAAGAGTACTATCTGCAGGGCATCGGCACCGATTTCATTATCGCAAACGGACAGGAGATACCTTTAAAAAAAATCGATTGTGTGATACATCACCGGACCGGATTCAATTTCCGGTCGTCGGGAGGGGCTCTTTTGGTTGCCGCCCCTGCATACCTGTTGATTGGTGCTGTAAATAACCTGTTCCAGAAGATAAGCCCGGTGCCCACCGTTACCAATCTTGTTGTTGCCGGATCCCTGGCCACCGCGGGGCTTCTTCTCCCTCGTCTGCAGGTTAAAAAATATCATCTTGGCCGCAAGTATTCTCTTATCATTGTGCAGAGTGATCCCATGCTGAATAAATAAAAAAAGAGGCCTGCCGTTGGGGCAAGCCTCTCTAAAAATCTTATCAGGACAAACCTATTTTTGTGCCTTGTTCAGCATGCTGTGTTTCTTTCCGTAGGTGAAATAAACGATTATTCCAATTAATAACCATACTCCCATAGCCATCCAGGCATAGAGATTAAGGAAGGTTGTAACCCCTAAGCAGCATACAATACCGAATATCGGAATATATGGCGAGAATGGGGTTTTAAACGGCCGGTGTGCATCAGGCTGCTTTTTGCGTAAAATAAGAATAGCCAGGCATATTGAGGAGAAAGCCAATAAAGTTCCTAGCGAAACCAGCTTACTGAGAACTCCGATTGGGAATAACCCGGCAAGAATCATGGCCAGTAAACCTACAATAATGGTAGCAGCGTATGGTGTTTTGAATTTCGGATGCATTTTAGCAAAAACCGGTGGGAGCAAACCGTCCTTGGACATAACATAGAATATTCGCGGTTGTCCAAGCAGCATAACCAGAATAACTGAGCTTAAGCCTGCGATAGCACCAATCTTGATCAAAGGTGACAACCAGGTTACCCCGATAGCATCAACCCCTACAGCAATAGGATCAGGAACGCCAAGTTTTGTGTAAGGAACAATTCCGGTAAGCACAACTGCAACCAGAATATATAAAATGGTACAAACCAGTAAGGATCCCAATATCCCGATAGGCAAATCGCGCTGCGGATTCTTTGATTCCTGCGCCGCTGTTGATACTGCATCAAACCCTATATAAGCAAAGAAAATGACTGCGGCCCCCCTGAGTATACCGCTGAAGCCAAACTTCCCGAAACTACCCTGATTCTCAGGAATAAATGGGTGCCAGTTGGCTTTGTTCAGGTAAAACACACCAACCAGAATGAAGGTGATGATTACGAAAAGTTTTATGAAAACGATAACGTTATTGAATTTTGCCGATTCCTTGACCCCGGTGACCAGCAAAAGAGTAACGGCGAAAATTATGAGCATCGCGGGGATATTTAAAATCCCTCCCTGCGACATTTCAAAACCATTGGTTACATCATTGTAAACTACCGGTGCTGTTGTAAGTGCTGTCGGAAAATGGATTCCCATGTTACCAAACAAACTGACTACATAACCTGACCATCCAACGCTTACGGTGGATGCCGCAAAAAGGTATTCAACAATTAATACCCACCCGATTATCCATCCGAATAATTCACCGATGGTGGCATAAGCATAGGTATATGCACTTCCGGAAATCGGTATCATGGATGTTAATTCTGCATAGCACAATCCGGCAGCCGCACAGGCCAAAGCAGCAATCAGGAATGAAATGATGATGGCAGGCCCTGCATAATTTGCAGAAACCTCACCTGTTAAAACAAATATTCCTGCTCCGATAATGGCCCCGATTCCGAGGGTAATCAGGTTGGTGGCCGATAAAGCGCGCTTAAATCCGGTGGTCGTGCTTTTGGCTTCAGCCTGGAGCTGGTTGTAAGGTTTAATTCTGAAAAGCTGGTTCGTCATTTCTGTTAATATTAGAATTGGATAAAAATAGTTTTTTTTATTTAGTTTGATTTTACTCCCACCTGGTTAAACAGAAAAGCATAAACGAGAGATGTTTCGCGAAACCTCTGGAATCGTCCGGAAGCTCCGCCATGCCCTGCTTCCATGTTCACCTTCAGCAATAATATATTATCATCCGTTTTCAACTCCCTCAGACGGGCAACCCACTTGGCCGGCTCAAAATACTGAACCTGCGAATCATAAAGTCCTGTGGTTACGAGCATTGCCGGATAATTTTGCTTTTTCACCTGATCATACGGCGAGTATGAAAGCATATAATCATAATATTCCTTCTCATTTGGATTTCCCCATTCATCATATTCAGAAGTCGTAAGGGGTATCGATGTATCGAGCATTGTGGTAACGACATCAACAAAAGGCACATGCGCAATTACCGCCTTGAAAAGATCCGGTCGCATATTCACAATGGCACCCATAAGGAGTCCGCCGGCACTTCCACCCATGGCACACAATTGATCCGGTGAGGTATATCGGAGTTTTACCAGATAGTCTCCTGCATCAATAAAATCAGTGAATGTATTTTTCTTTTTCAGCAATTTGCCATTCTCATACCATTGCCTGCCCATTTCCTGTCCTCCGCGGATGTGTGCGATGGCAAAGACAAAGCCCCGGTCCAGTAAACTCAGCCGGTCAGCACTAAACCCGGGATTCGTACTGTAGCCATAGGATCCGTAAGCGTAAAGCAGACAAGGATTTTTACCGTTTAATGCCAATCCCTTGCGGTAAACCAGTGATACAGGAACTTTAACACCATCACGGGCATCGGCGTACAAACGTTTTGATTCATAATTAGCCGGATCAAAGCCACCAAGTACTTCCTGCTGCTTCAAAAGCTTTTTCTCCCTGGTTATCAAGTTATAATCGAAAGTTGAACCGGGAGTTGTAAGTGAACTGTACGAAAACCTCAGCCAATCGGTATCAAAAACCTTGTTTACTGAAATCGATGCTGTATAAGTTTCTTCTCCAAAATCGATATAATGCTCCTTACCATCAGCAACATTCATAACCCGAAGCTGAGTAAGTCCTTTAATTCTCTCCTGAACAACAAGATATGAATTAAACAATTCGAATCCCTCGAGTAAAACATCATCACGGTGCTGAATAACATCAACCCAATTGCTTCGTGAAGTGCTCAATACCGGGGTTTTCATCAATTTAAAATTCGGTGATTCCCAATTGGTGCGGACAAAAAAGAACCCGCCAAAATGATCTACTGAATATTCATGATTCCTCTCCCTTGGCTGGAAAATCTCAAACTTACCTTTCGGATTGTCCGCTTTAAGATACCTGTATTCCGAAGCCAGTGTGCTGGTCGAACTTATCAGAAGGTATTCTCCTGATTTTGTTCGTGAAACATTGGCGCTGAAAGTTTCATCAGATTCAAAAAACACGAGAGGATCAGATAGGGGATCCGTCGCTATGGTATGGCTGAAAATCTTCTCAGACCGAAGCGTAACCGTATTCTTGCGTGTGTAAAATACCGTGTTGTTATCATTAGCCCACGCAACATTACCGGTGGTTTCAGGTATGCGGTCAGCCAAATCGGAGCCTGTCGACAGGTTCTTAAACCGTATTTCGTATTTACGCCGGCTAACTGAATCAATACTGTACGCCAGAATATTATTGTCGGGTGAAACCTCAAGACCTCCAACGCTGAAGTAGGAGAAACCCTTTGCCATGTCGTTAACATTGACTAAAATCTCCTCTGCGGAGGTGAGACTGCCCTTTTTACGGCAGTATATCGGATACTCCTTGCCTTTTTCAAAGCGGGTATAATAATAGAATCCGTTATCCAGGTAGGGCACTGATTCATCATCCTGCTTAACCCGCCCAACCAGTTCATTAAAAATCAACTCCTGGGCTCCTTTGGTATTTGCCATCACCGTATCGAGATACCGGTTTTCGGCTTTCAGAAAATCCAGCACGGCAGGATTTTCCCTTTCATTCAACCAATAATAGGGATCGGTGCGGGTACTTCCATGAATAGTCAAATCTTTGCTGATCTTCTGCGGATGCGGAGGTTCAGGAAAATCTGACTGATGCTTTACAGAATTTACTCCACACCCGGCAAACAGGATTGCCATCAGAAACGATGAGTACAAACTATACTTTCTCATAGCAGGTTTTCTAGATGCCTTAAAAGTGTAATTATTTATCCGGTTGAACAAATTCTGCCGGCTGCTCCTCAACAGTGCTACCAGGATAACTTAACGAGAGTTATCCCCGTACCGCCAAACCGGATGTCCTCATCTTCAAATCGGCTCACCACATCCACGCCCGACAGGTACTCCCTGATTATCTGGCGCAATATCCCATCGCCTTTGCCATGCAGCAACCTCAGATCGCCTGATCCTACCATGACCGCCTCATCGATAAATTCAGTGACTTTCCGAAGGGCTTCATCGGCACGCATGCCACGCAGATCAAGAGTCGGCGAGAACGACATTTTGCGATTTTCCATGTCGACCCCCACAAAACTTGTCCCGTATGTCTTGGTTCCCGTGGCCTTCCTGAATTCAGTTTCCGAAATGGGCTCAGCCTGGTCAAGAGGAATGGTTGTTATCATCTGCCCCATGGCAATCAACAGCGAATTTCCACGTGTTTCAAGTATTTCAGCCAGTATTTCTTTATCCTTGATCCTGATTTTTGATCCGACCATCCATTGGTTCGATATTTCCTTTGCCTTCTCAGGTTCTGGAGGCTTCTCCTGCCGGATTTTCTTTTTGACCTGAACACTTTCACGCTCCGCCTTCTCCAACCGCTCCTGGCCTTCTGAAATCGTTTTATCCAGACCATCCTTCACCGATACCCTTAATGCTTCAATATTTTCCCGGATATCCTTGACCCGAAGTTTTTCAGCCTGGGATTCACGAATTTCCCGTATCGACTGCTCGATTTTTTTATTCACCCCCGACAGCATCTCTTCCGACTTCAGACGGGTTTCCTGAATAATCTTTTTTCGTTCCTTCTCAGTGGTGGATAATGTTTCAGAGTATTTTGTCAGCAATTCATCAATTTCTTTCGAACTCTGCCTGATCTTCTGCCGCTTATTCTCCCAGTAACGTTTGTCTCTTGATATTTCCCGGAGATGCTTATCGAATTGGATATGATTATCGCCCACCAGTTCAGAAGCTTTCTGGATCACCACTTCAGGCAGGCCGATATTCCTTGCAATTTCAAAAGCGAAGGAACTTCCGGGTTTACCAATCTCCAATTCAAAAAGTGGCTGCATACGCTGAACATCGTATCTCATGGCTGCATTCACTACACCCTCAGCGGAGGCGGCGAAATGCTTAAGATTGGTATAGTGAGTGGTGACAACGCCATATGCACCGGAGGCAGCGAGCTCTCCCATAATGGATTCCGCAATCGCTCCGCCCAGCTGAGGCTCAGTACCGGAACCAAATTCATCGATCATGAACAGGGTACGGTTTCCGGCCTTTTTAAGAAAAAACTTCATATGATGGAGATGCGAGCTATAGGTGCTCAGATCATTTTCAATCGATTGCTCATCACCAATATCCAAAAGAAACTGGTCGAAAATACCCGATCTGGAGCCCTCCCTGACTGGAACCAGGAACCCGCATTGTATCAGATATTGAATGAGGCCTGCTGATTTAAGGCAAACCGATTTGCCTCCGGCATTCGGACCGGATATCAGCATGATCCTCCGCTTGCTGTCGAGATGAATATCCTGTGCAATAACCTTTCTTTTTTCAGCCCGAAATGCCAGATCCAGCAAGGGATGGCGTGATTGTTCCCAATCGATCATCGGATCCTCTGTTAACTGAACAGTACGACCTTCCCACCGCAGAGATATTTTCGCCTGGGACATGGACAGGTCGAAGGAAGCCATGATATTGTCCCAATTTTCCATTTCCGGGAAATAGGGCCGTAGCTGATTGGTAAGTTCAATTAAAATCCTGGTAATCTCGCGCAGCTCGGCAAGCTCAAGCTCACGAAGCTCGTTATTCATTTCCACCAGCTCAAGGGGTTCAACAAAGGCCGTGCGCCCGGTAGCCGACTCATCATGGATCAGCCCGGCAATACGGCGCTTGTGAGTTACCGGAACAGGAATCACCAGGCGGCCATCCCGAACAGAGGGTTGAACGTCCTTTTCAATCCAGCCTTCATTGCGTGCCTGCTGGAGCACATGGTCCATCCTCCGGCCAATACTTGACTGGAGATGCAGCATTTCCTGGCGAATACGCTTAAGATCCGGCGATGCCTGATCCCTGACCTGTCCGGTCTTGCTAAATACCTGATCAAGCTTTTCCTGTATGAAAGGGAAAGTTTTAAGTTGCCGGGCTTTGTTCCGGGTAACCGGCAAAATCTCGGAAGGTTTTTTCGCGAAAAAAATCTCGATCTGCCTTACCGAACCTAAAATCCTCCTTACATCAAGCCATTCCGGTATGTCAAGAAATGATCCGGGTATACGACCTTTACGGATTGCACTGCGGATATCTACCGGTGCCAGTTCAGGAAAATCTGAATGATGTACAATTATTTCAGCAAATTCCTCAACATCTTTCTGTGCAGCAGCCACTTCATTAAAATCAGCCGAGGCATGCATGGCAAGTGCCAGTTCATGTCCTGAAGGTGTTGCACAGCTGTCAGCAACTCTTTGCCGAATCTGGCTAAAACCAATCTTATCTTCAAATGTTTCGGGATAAACCAACATGCCAGCTTATAATTTACCGGCAAAAATAATAAATAGATGGAGGTTTATGTCAGAAATGGACGAAGGGCCTGTAACAACCGTGCAGGCATGATAGGTTTATGGATCACGGTGGCGAAACCAAGTTCATGGCAGGTTTTACCAAGTGCGGATCCTTCCTGGGGAATAATCGCTATTGCTGGAATACCAGGCAGTCTGGAGGTAAGTGAATTAAGGGCATCCGGCAGCGATGGAACATTGAGCTGGGCAGATATTACCAGCGCGTTAACCGGGTTACTTTTATCCAGATAATTTGATGCTTCAACAACTGTTTTTACCCAAACAAGATTAATGTGGGTCTGGCGGAGAATCATTTCGATATTCAGATAACCCAGTTCCTGCGGTTCCAGAACAAGAATGATACGGTCGCTCCAGTTATCCTGTGGTGTGAGGGTACCGGTTTCTGCAGATTCCGAAATCAGGCCGGCCTGTGTGGGTATCTCGGGAGCAGGAACATGAATCAGGGAAGCTGCTTTCTCATAAATATCACGTAACGAATCTTTTACAGGATGCTCTTCAACATGGCTTACCGGCAATGATACGTAAAAGGTTGATCCCGCACCAAGATTGGATTCCACCCAGATGGTGCCTCCCATTAATTCAGTCAGGCCTTTACAAATCGCCAGCCCCATCCCGGTACCGCCATATTCCTCTCGTGTACCTGTCATCACCCGGCTGAAACGTTCAAATATCATCCCCTGCTTTTCACGTGCAATGCCAATCCCGCTGTCCTGAACATAGAACAGCAAAACATCAGGTGAAGTCATCTTAACCCCAAATTCGACATAACCAGTACCGGTAAACTTGACAGCATTGGATAATAAATGGCGGAAAATCCGGTTAATCTTAGCGCCATCAGCCATTACAGTCCAGTCAACATTTTCACGTATCCCGTTTACGAGAAGCTGAACATCTTTCTTTCCCATCTCCTGCAGCCGTTCGTTGAAAAATGCGAAAAGTTCAGCCAGTAACCTCGTAATAGATATTCGGCTGTTTTCCTGAACGATTTGTCCGGCATCAAGTTTCGAAATATCTATAATATCGTCGATTAACTGCAGCAAAGAATTACCACTGTTTTTTATATGCTCCACAAATTCATCACGCTCCTCCACACTCACCTCAGCATCATTGAGTAAATTGGAAAATCCAATAATCACATTCATCGGGGTCCTGATCTCATGCGACATGTTTGCCAGAAATGCTGATTTCAGATTATCTGACTGCTCGGCTCTGTCCTTTGCTTCATTAAGCTTTAGCTCAGTTATCTTTAACGAGGTAACATCATGAAATATCATAGTTTTCCCCATGATCTCACCACGTTTATCAAACAGTGGATTGATATCCAGCAGATAATAATAAATCTCGCCACCCACCTGTATTTGCAAATTCTGATTCTTGCGGGATGAATACCTTAAATTCCCGAGCAAATCAGTGAAGGAACGAAATACTGAATCTGCAGGCTGGTTAAGTGCTTTTGATGCAGAGATCCTGAAAATTCTTGCGGCAGCGGAGTTCATGTCAAGGATGATATTCTGCATATCAAGAACTATCAATCCTTCTACCATCCTGTCAATCACAGACCTGCGGGCGGCAGCAACAACATTCGCGGAGGTATTAAAATGCAGACCCAGAGCCAAGAGTGTCCCTGATAAAGTATAGGACAATGGCGCTGATTCGAGATTTGTAAAAGGCGAGACGTCAAACATCCGTATGATATTCCCAAACCATGGAATTAATATCCCAAGGCTCAGAACCATGGCGCAATTAAATTTAATCTTTTGATTATGCAACAGATGCAAAATCAGAATAATGGTTGCAACCAGAAAATAAATCAGGGAATAAGCATTTCGGATAACAGCCCAGATTGTTGCTCCATTAGCGGAATCTTGCATCAGGGAGGTTTGCGTAAAATCAAGAAAAAAGAAATTCTGGCGTGTATCAAGAAGCCCGGGCACATCAAAAAATGCGGCAATGATCAATATTAAAGG
>CAIXHD010000490.1 GCA_903919065.1 uncultured Bacteroidota bacterium | reverse complement strand
TTCCGTCTCCAATGGACATTAAAGTACTTGATATGACTGGTAAAGTTATCCTGATAAAGAACCTGGGTGTTGTGGCCGATCACATCGAAATGATTAACTCCCAGTTGTCCCCGGGCGTTTACTTCATCCGGATAAGCAACGGATCAGCGGTTAAGATTGAAAAATTGGTTGTCCTATAGAAAGTCTTGATCTGAATTTTAAAGGCCGGCAGTTTCTGATTGCCGGCCTTTAACTTATTCCAAATCAATTATCAACCTGATATTTTCTTTAACAATCCCGATTAAATTTGCGGGTAGGTCGCCGACCTTCTTTATTAGTCTGCTGTTGTCAATTGCCCTCAGCTGGTCAATCATTATATCGCAGTTTTCATGCATGTTAGCGACACCCTTTTTGATATGCACCCGCAATATTTCCGATTCCTTTGTTACATGGGTCGTAATCGGACAAACAATCGTCGAAGGATGGGGTAACTTGTTCAGGAGATTTGTCTGAACTACCAGTACCGGTCTCGTCTTCCCTGGCTCAGTTCCAATCTGCGGATTCAGGTCGGCAATCCATATTTCAAATTGTTCAGTCAGCATATCCGAGCTCCTCAAATTCCTTAAGCACTGATATGGAATCCTCTTTCACAAGTTCTGATTCTTTTCTGAGTTTTTTCTCCAGAATCATCCTCTTTTGAAGCTTATTGTAATACTCAATGGCTTCGTTTATATATCGATTCCTTGGCTTTTTCATCACAGAAAGAATCTTTTCAGTCTCGATGAAGATGGATTCATCAATTTTCAGGGATACAGTTTTCATGGTTCTGAAATATATACTACAAAAGTATATTAAAATAGTATATACTGATAATATAAATTTTCAAACTCTAACCGAACAACGCATCCCTCTGGCAGCATAGTATGATTCTGCACCATTGTGATATACAAATATCTGGTTGTATCGTCGATCGCAAAACAACGCGCCGCCAAGCTTCCTGATATCAGCAGGTGTTTCCACCCAGCTCGATGTTTTCGTATCGAAATTCCCGAATTTCTGTAATTCCCGGTATTGCGCCTCGCTTAAAATGGTAGCACCCATTGCAGCTGCCATATCCATAACAGTATCCTTTGGCTTATTCTCTTTTCTTGAATCCAGCGCTTCGCGGTCGTAACACAAACTTCTCCTGCCTGCAGGACTTTCAGTTGAACAATCAATAAACAGGTATTCACCCGTTGTTTTATCGTCACCCACAACATCAGGCTCTCCACCCGTTTTCTCCATTTCATTCAGCGACCACAATTTTTCAGGTCTGGCTTCCAACTTTGCCTGAACCGTTGCCCATTCAATTCCCTGATGGCGATTCCCGTTTTTCTCAAACCGGCCTTTCAGCGTGCTGATTAATGCTTTGCTTTGTTCCGGTGTCATTTTATTCATGGTGTCCATTTAAGCTCATTTTTAATTTAAAGATACATGTTCAGGCTCAATCCGGACATACCTTGCCTTTTTCGAGCCGGGTGACAATCCATTGAAAGGAGTTTGCCCAATTGCCTGAGTACTAACTCCCACAAAATGGTGCTTAATTTTGCGCGAGTTTCACCATTACATCATTTACCTCCTCAACCAGTCCCCTCGATGAGAAAGTTGCCCCTGATATGGCATCAATGTTCTTGTGCAATTCAAACCTTTGGCCGGGATCGCAATAAAATTGGGTGAGCCAGCTGCTATTTGTGATTTCGGAACCATATTCTGACCTGTATTTTAATATTCTGATCAGTTTTATCCTCCGGCTTACATCGGTAACAATCATCAGGTCGAACCGGTCGAACCGTCCTTGCGCTGAAGTAAGCACCAGAGTGCCGGTATTATCGCCAGAACTGCTCAGAATGCGGTAAAATTCCCTGCCGCCTTCGGCCTTTTCAAACACTGCCTTTTCGAATCCGGCCGATAGTTTCACCAGCTCCTTATTGATCTTGGTGGAATAAAGGGACCAAAGCGGCTGCTGTGGAACAGCTGTTTGGAAGTTGAGAAGTATGATTATGAAAATGATCCGGATCATGCTCGGGGAAAGTTAAAACCAGACGCCAATGCCTGCATTCAGGAAAGGAGTCCAAACAGTTTCGGATTTTGCCTTCCGCAATCTCGCATCCACTTTAAAGATGGCACCTTCAGCGGGCTTCCAGCCCACTCCGAATACATATTCGTTGATACGGTATTTTTCCTGGCGTTGGGCTCCCTCTTCCACAGCAAAATGGGTGTCATAATGCTCGTACCGGCAGAAAATATTCAGCTGATGTGAGCTGGCAGTCCGCTTAAGCAGATTGTAGGACTCTTCATAGTAGAATCCAAGGACCGAAGCACCCAGATCGCTGTGGATAAATCCGTTGTATGCACTACTATTCGATTGGTTAGCAAAAATGAATTGTGCCCTGCCGTGAAATCCTTTCCAGGTGTACCGGGCATCAAAGCCCACCATAGCAATCCCGACCACAGTGGAGTCGGCACGCAAAACAGCCGCCTCATTCGATTTGTCGAGATTGTTGAGCATTGCCGACTGGGTATCTCCGAAATA
>CAIXHD010000489.1 GCA_903919065.1 uncultured Bacteroidota bacterium | reverse complement strand
TGGCAATCAGAAATTTCGGCAAGGGAAAAGTTATATTATGCGGAAATTTGTCGGCCATCCGCAAAGGAGGAAAAGATTCTGATGAGCGCAAGCAACTGGCTGATTACTTATTTGATACAATGATGACCAGCTTGACTGATTTTCAGAAACCGGTTGGAGGAACTCTTCGGTTACCGCAGACTATGGAAGGTGGCGGAGCGATTTACCCGGAGCTGGAGGATAATTTCAGCAATATAGTGTTCTATTATGCAGCCAATCAGAAACCCGGTTTAGTCAAAACGGTTAAGGATGATGTACCCAAAGCACAGGCATTCATTCAGCAGCGGCTGCCTTCGACACCAACTGCTGAACCGATGTATTTAATATTATGTGCAGGCAATGGCGGAGGTTGGGCTGTGAATATTTACAAACCAAAAGAAAACGGTATTATAAGTCTGGATGGTCATGGAGTACTTTCGATTTTTGGTCATGAACTCGCACACACCATGTTTGGTCCGGCAAATGAGGAAGGAAAAATTGCAGGAATTTCCCCGATACCGGATCGTGGGGAAGCACATGCTGGATGGTTTCAAGGCAAGGTTAACGCATTGTTCAAGGCAGATCTGCTCGATAAGGCCAATCGGGAATGTAATTCGATGTTCGGTTATGATCCGAAAGGAAATGCCATGGATCTTGCCACCTGTTATGAAAATGAAGCCATGAGCAAAAACTGGGGATATGGTAAGGATTGGATCAAGACCTGGTACATCTGGCAAAAGATAGACGATCGGTTTGGACCATCGTGGTATCCGAAATGGAAATGGGTGCAGCATACGCGGTGGAAAGCTGATCCTGAGCACCAGCTTACCTGGGACGAAATGATTGAGGACATGAGCATTGCTGTTGGAGAAGACCTTTTTCCATTCTTCATCAAGGTTGGCACCACTTTAAATAAGAAACGCCTCGAGCAGATTGAATTTCAGGGAAAGGTGATCAGGCTGGAAATTGCGCCGATTGAGGTCACACCTGCAGGACCGGTGAGGATGGAGGAAGTTCGCTTCGCTCACTAAGAGGTCGCTGCGCTCCTAATAGGTTCGGCTGACGCCTCACTAATTGGTCGCTGCGCTCCTAATTGGCCTCGCTGACGCTCGGCTAATTGGTTCGCCTGCGGCTCACTAAAAAGCTCACTCCGTTCGCAAATAAGACAGCATTTTCTGATTTTTTTGAGCACCCGCAGGGTGCTATTTGTGAGCCGCAGGCAAACTTTTCAGGGAGGCGCAGCCGACCCTCTTAGGAGCGCAGCGACCAATTAGTGAGGCGTCAGCCGAACCTATTAGCGACCGCAGGGAGCCTATTATTGAGCGAAGCGAACCTTCCTACGTCATTTTATTCCGCCGCATCAATACTACACCAGTAACTGCAAGAGCTGCAGCACCGAATACGATGCTTATAAATGCAAAGTTGCTCTCTTCCATGAAGTTTTTGACGTTCATACCGAAGAAGCTTGCGACCATAGTTGGGATAGCCAGTGCAATCGTAACTATGGTGAGTTTCTTCATTACGATGTTCAGGTTATTGGAGATAACTGAAGCAAAAGCATCCATCATCCCACTTAGAATATCGCTGTAAACGTGGGTCATTTCGATAGCCTGCTTGATCTCGATGATTACATCTTCCACGAGTTCCTCATCCACCTCATTCTTTTTGAAATATTTTGAATTTCGCAGCTTAGCAATCAGAATCTCGTTGGATCGTAAGGAAGTATTGAAATAAACCAGGCACTTTTCCATCAGCAGGAGTTTGTGCAGTTCTTCATTTTTAGTTGACTTTTCCAGGGCCTGTTCAATAAGGTTCGTTTCGCCGTTGATCTGCTTCAGAAACTTAAGATAGGTTATGGTAGAATAGTCGATGATGTGGAAAAGGAACTCGATCTTATTCTCGTAATCGACTTGTTTTTTGATGTTTTTAGAGAAAACTTCTGCCAGCACATCATTGTGCTGTGATCCAACAACAATCAGGGCTTCTTCGGAAAGCATTACACCAAGGGGCATGGTTGCATAGGGAAGGCCGTTATCCTTATTATAATAGGGAACCCTGTAAATCAGGTAAAGTTTCCCTTCGTCAACTTCCATTCTTGAACGTTCATCGACGTCCATGATATCGTTCAGGAAGTCCTCATCAATTTTAAATGTATGTTTAAGGATGTTAAGCTCTTCGATCGTTGGAGACACGACATTTATAACTGAGCCTTTAATGTAAGTCTGCAGTGGCAGCAGCCCGTTTCTAACGATTTGCCAGTATGTAATCATATGTTGCCTCCGTTTTAAAGTCCGCCAGAGGCAAGTGAAAGGGCCTCCGGAAGACTAGTTACAACTGTAAATATCCGCGTGATAGTCGTCCATATGCAATTTTAATGCGGTGCAAAATTAATAAAATAATGCGATTTTTGGATGCAGATTCTTGTTTTTTTGGCTTTGTAATTTCAACATTCAAAACTGGTCCTGGTCTTCGATGGGGTATCGGGTATCAGGTATCAGGTATCGGGTTTAAAATAAAAGACCGGACGGGGAAATCTAAAACCGGATAACCGGAACCTTATCCCGATTTTTTCATTACCTTTGCCGGCCAATTTATTGAAAAGGAATCATGTACGAAATCAGGAACATAGCGATTATTGCCCACGTCGACCACGGAAAAACTACGCTGGTAGATCGCATTTTACATCAGGTAAAGCTTTTCCGCGACAATCAGGAGATGGGAGAACTTATCCTCGACAGCAATGATCTGGAGAAGGAACGGGGTATAACAATCCTGGCCAAAAACGTGTCAGTACGCTATAAGGGGGTTAAGATTAATATTATTGACACTCCCGGACATGCCGATTTCGGCGGCGAGGTGGAAAGAGTATTGAACATGGCCGACGGAGTGCTGTTACTGGTTGACGCATTCGAAGGTCCGATGCCTCAAACGCGTTTTGTTTTACAGAAAGCGTTGCATCTTAATCTTAAGCCGATTGTCGTTATCAATAAAGTGGATAAGCCAAACTGCAAACCTGATGAAGTTCATGAACAGGTTTTCGAACTGATGATGCATTTGGATGCAAATAATGACCAGCTTGATTTTCCGGTTGTTTACGGATCATCAAAACAAGGCTGGATGGGGCCAGACTGGAATAATCCAACTGAAGATGTTACCTATCTTTTGGATACCATACTTGAACATATTCCGGCATCACCTTTCGTTGAAGGTACCCCGCAGATGATGATTACCTCCCTCGACTACTCCTCCTATGTTGGCCGTATAGCTGTCGGACGTTTACTCCGCGGAACCATGCAGGTCGGCCAGTGGGTATCCCTGGTAAAACAGCACGGGCTGGTACAAAAAGAGCAGATCAAGGAATTGTATCTTTTTGAAGGATTGGGAAAAGAGAAAATCAAAACTCCGGTCAGGTCCGGTGAGATTATAGCTATAATGGGTCTGGAAGGATTTGAGATCGGTGACACGGTTGCTGATGCTGAATTTCCCGAGGCTCTCGTTCCGATTAAAGTTGATGAGCCTACCATGAGTATGCTCTTTACCATCAACAACAGTCCGTTCTTTGGACAAGACGGCAAATTCGTTACCTCACGCCATCTTCGCGAAAGACTTTTCCGCGAAATTGAGAAAAACCTCGCACTGCGGGTTGAAGAAACGGATTCGCCTGATATGTTAAACGTTTACGGCCGCGGGATTCTGCATTTATCGGTCCTGGTTGAAACCATGAGACGTGAAGGCTATGAGTTCCAGATGGGTCAACCGAAAGTTCTCCTGAAGGAGATTGACGGAGTGACAAATGAACCGGTTGAAAGTCTGGTAGTCAATGTCCCCGAACAATTTCAGGGTAAAATAATTGAAGCAGTAACCTCACGTAAAGGTGAACTTCAGAATATTGAGTTCAAGGGCGATCAGAATAGTCTCACCTTCCGCATTCCTTCGAGGGGATTGATGGGATTATCGAATCAGCTGCTGACCTTAACAGAAGGACAGGCAATTTTCGCACACAGGTTCGACAGCTTCCAGCCATGGAGAGGTGAAATCAGCAATAAACGCAACGGTGCACTTATTGCACTGGAAACCGGTCCTGCCATTGCCTATGCCATCGATAAGCTTCAGGATCGCGGAACCTTCTTTATCTATCCAGGCGAAAATGTTTATCAGGGTCAGGTTATCGGTGAACATATAAGGCCGACTGATTTGGTCATTAACCTGGCAAAAACCAAGAAACTAACCAACATGCGTGCTTCCGGTACCGACGATAAAGTTTCGGTGCCACCACCACGGAGATATTCATTAGAGCAATACATGGAATATATCGGACCCGATGAATATCTGGAGGTTACACCTAAGAATATAAGACTTAGGAAGATTAACCTTAGAGTCAAAGTATAATAAATCTGGAAGTTAGAGATTCGAGGACCAATGCTGAATTCTGAAATTACAGATTCAGGTATTTTTGAAGTAATAAAAAACCCGGCTGAAATCAGCCGGGTTTTCTATTTTTAACAATATTGCAGTTGACAACTTTACAGAAAGCTGTCAACCTACGATAAAGTTGTCAACTCTAATAAATGATCATCTGCTTGGTCTGTGTAAACTGGCCGGCCGTCAGAGTATAGAAATAGATACCTGCATCGAGACCAGCGGCATCGATTGTCATGGTATGCTTTCCTGCTGGCTGGTATCCCTCGGAGCGATTCAGTACTTTTCTGCCAGTCATGTCAACGATTTCAATTGTCACATCCGATCCGTCAGCAAGTTCAAATGCAATTTCAGTGGAATTCCTGAATGGGTTAGGATAATTCTGTCCGAGAGAATTTCCCAATCCAGTAACATCTGTTCCATCAATTCTATTGCCATGATCGTTCAGATTCAGACGGCACATCAGGTTTTTGCGAACAAAGGAGCCCAACCCGTATTCAATATTACCGTCATATAAACCGATTGCTGTGGCTCCAACCTGCTTAATGCTTCGGTCGGTACCGATTTTCAACGATTTGCCCCGGCGAACCATGTAATCTTCATGCAAATCCCACTGGGAAATACCGGCGTATACCAGATCGCCTTTCTTAAGGAATTCTGACTCACCATCCTTATCGAAAGGCATGGTAATCCAAGTGTTGAACTGGCTTGAATCAAGCGTTACCATTTCGGAGGTTAACAGCTTGTAAGGGGTTCCGTCGGTTTTTCCAGTCTCCGATTTCCAGATCTGAAATTGGTATGAAATTTTCCCATCGGCCAATCCACCCATAATATATGTCGATACGGAGCTAACTTCGCAATCGTTTGTAATCGGGAAAATGGAACCGGTAAAATAATCGTTAATAGATGTTACAGAGATATCGCCATATCTTTCCAGCAAATAGGCCCAGCCAAGGTCGGGGGAATCATCGGAACGAGAGTAAATGCTGTCGCTGACATTGAAGAAGAAATCAGCCTGCTGATTTTCCGGGGTCTGTTCAGCTTCCTTCTGTTTGAAATTATACGACACTTTGTAATGGCCATAATCGACCGGTACAAATTTATCGGCAATTTTCATGGTATCCTGTTCGAAGGTCGACACCACGGATAAAGGGGTGGTTTGTTTATTCCAGATTACCGTATTATTCTTTGTAATATCCAGGTTCATGTAAACATTTTCCTGATCGTATTCGCCGAAATTCAATACGCTGGACTCAAAATTAAAGATCCCGCCGACACCATTTAACTGCGATTTTGGAATGACTATATACGGGGTCACCAGATCATCCGGAACTTCATTGTCCCATGCTGCAGTAAAATACTTCAGCCGCAAGTCATTATTATACGCTTCTGCAAGCGAGAAGTCATCAAGTTCCCAAAAATAGAGCGTTGTTTCACCCCAATGCAATCTGATAATCACATCGGACATACCCGCAGCAACATCTGAAATATTAGCTTCGAAAATTGCAGGAACTCCCGGGGCCAAATCATTCGGGCGGTCTTTGTGATTCACGCCGAAACCAACATTGTAATTTGCCCAGTGGGCACCATTATCAACAGTAACCTGCAGTTGTTGTAATCCGGGACCACCATTCATGAAGTGAGTCTCATAGCGGACCACTACAGTTGCATGGGCGCTGCAATTGAAATGCGGAAATTGTATGGAATTATTAATGGTAAGCCTGGGTTCATTGGGTTGATTCAAAAGAGCCAGAAAAATCCCCAGGTATCCATTTTTCCCTGATGTGGATTGGAGCGGTGGCTCATTGGTCAATATGGAATGAATACTGTCATAAGGCATCCAACCAAAATTGAATCCAATGTCATCCGGATCGAGTAACTGGTAGCCGGCCGGCATGGTCCAGCCTTTTGCATCAGCCGGGTTAGCCCAGTTGAAATCTTCATAAAAGAATACTTTACCATCGCCTTTCAGCGCCGGGCTGGAAGGTTTCTGCTGAGCCTGACTGCCCAGGCTGGCAAGAATTAACAGAATTGAAAGAACAAGTGTAGATTTTTTCATATAAGTAACATTTGTTTCAAAGATAGAAAAATTGGACTCTATCTGCTTTTAAGCAGGATATTTTTAGATTAAAGGAGGAAATATTGCATAACACCCCTCATTTATCTTTCAGGCAACGCACCGAAAACCCGTTTTTCTTGTCGGCATTGGGATATGGGGTGGCAATGTCTCTGCTATAAAACAGGACCAGAGAAAATCCATAGACAGGATCCCGCAGGTTTTCCGTAGCCGACCAGAAAATGGCGCCCTTACCGATATTTGTCGAAACCCCTACCGGGAGGCTATAGCATTGTCCACCCGGAATGGCATTAAAACCGCTTTGGTTATTGGTGCCAGGTTCGTTGCCCACCGTACCCGGGTAAATGGATCGCTCCCACCCGGTTGTTGATGCCAGGCTTTTGGCTATACGGTTTCCGTATCCACCGCGGCCATATCCATAATTAGTGAGGTAGTCCGTGAATATGTTCATTTCCTCCTGACCCGGCAGATGCCAGCCCGTTGGACAGGCCGTTGTGGCCGCCTTCCAGTTATACAGAACTCCATACTTTTTATAGTTCTCTGTGGCTTTTGCGGAATCCACATTTGATCCCTCATATCCGTATACATAGTAAAAGGGTTTATCGTTTGACCCCACGGTGAACGAACTTACAGTGGGCAGCCAGGCCAGATTTTCGGACATCCAGGTTTGGGTGCCAATCGTTGTATAAGTATAGGTGCGGCCTTTGTAATCAAAGCTTCCATCCACTGTTGCTGCCCCGGTGGTAAACTGTTGCTCCTCTCCGTATGCAGTGCCGGAACTATTGGTTGCAAATGCCCTTAAATAATAGGTAGTCAATGGGGTTAACCCTGCCGCATAACAGACAAAGTTCAGTTTTCCAGATCTGTCAATGACAACGCTGTTGGCGATGGTTGGTTTCTTTTTGGTATTCCAGCAAACTCCCCGGATTGATACAGAATCGCCGCCAAGAGCGGTAATATTGCCGTTAGCTGAGGCTGACGTTCCGAGAATGTCACCAACCTTAACGGTTAAAACGG
>CAIXHD010000488.1 GCA_903919065.1 uncultured Bacteroidota bacterium | reverse complement strand
AGTGTTTCCTTCATCATTGAGGAGGGCTTGTTGATCAGCGATCTTGAAATAATCGTTGAATCGCTGGCCGCAGAAGCAAAAAATGCCGGAGTCATGATTGTTACCGGTGATACTAAAGTGGTTAACCGGGGAAAATGCGACAAACTTTTCATCAATACAACAGGCCTGGGTTCTGTGAGAGAACAGGATCGAACCATTGCACAGGCAGGAAACATCAGGCCCGGCGATGTGATTATAGTCAACGGCACCATTGGCGATCACGGAATGGCTATCCTCAATGCCCGGGAATCCTTTAACTTCAAAACCACGGTTGAATCCGACTGTGCTTCGCTGAACCATATGATCAGGAAGGTGATCGACAAATCAGCCGTCAAATTCATGCGCGATCCCACCCGGGGTGGAGTGGCCACGGTACTGAATGAGCTGGCTGGAAAAATCGGGCTGGGTATTGAGATCGATGAAACAGCAGTTCCCGTAAACCGGGGAGTTCAGGCGATGTGCGAGATACTGGGATTCGATCCCCTTCATGTTGCCAACGAAGGAAAAGTGATAATTGTTGCCGGGGAAAAGGAGGGATATGAGATTCTTGAGATCCTGAAAAAAGATCCACTGGGTGCCAAAAGCGCCATTATCGGACATATAACGGCAGATCATGCCGGCAAGGTGGTTTTGAAAAACGAGACAGGAGGGCGGAGAATCATCGACTCCCTTTCGGGCGATCAGTTACCCAGAATTTGTTAATCGCTATATTATGCATGAATTTTCCCTGGCACTCGAAGTTGTTGACCTGGCACAGCGCGAAGCTGAAAGGAATCAGGCTGAAACCATTCTTGAGATCTCGATAGAAGTCGGTGACCTGAGTGGTGTTGAATCGGATGCTTTTGAGTCGGCACTTGAATTAGTGGTTAAGGATTCGGTATTGCACAAATCGATTATCGTTATAACCAGAGTTGCAGGCAAAGGAAAATGCATCGCGTGCGATTTGGAATTTGAAATGCATCAAAGGCTTGACACCTGTCCTCAATGCCGGAGTTTCCCTTCCATCATCAGTGGCGGTGAAGAATTCAGGGTGGTATCTATTGTTGTTGAATAAAAAATCGGTTACTTGTTATCAGCTAATCATTAATATCAAGCTTATGTGCGACACATGCGGATGCAGCGAAACAGATGATTCTCAGAACCATCATAATCATCATCATCCCAAAAAACTGATCAACCTGAATGTCAGCATTTTATCCGAGAACAACCGACTGGCAGCCATTAACCGCAAATCTTTTGAAGAGCACAATATATTGAGTCTTAATCTGGTAAGCTCTCCCGGATCAGGTAAAACCACGATACTGGAAAAAACCATTGAAGCGCTGATCCCATCGAGGAAGATCTTTGTTATTGAAGGTGACCAGCAGACCTTGCTTGATGCTGACCGGATTGAAAAAGCAGGAGCCCCGGCCATTCAGATCAATACAGGATCAGGTTGCCATCTGGATGCAAAAATGGTTGGCAATGCCATGCAAAAGCTGAACACGGAATCAGGATCGATATTATTTATTGAAAATGTAGGCAATCTGGTTTGCCCGGCCATGTTCGACCTTGGAGAATTCAAGCGGGTTGTGGTAATCAGCGTAACTGAAGGCGAAGATAAGCCACTCAAGTATCCGTATATGTTCAAGTCATCGCATCTCTGCCTGATAAACAAATCGGATTTGCTTCCTTATGTGGACTTTGATGTAGAAAAAGCCATCAGTTATGCCCGCTCGATAAACCCCGGACTGGAATTTATCGTTTTGTCGGCCAAAAGCGGCGAAGGCATGCAGTTATGGTTTGACTGGCTCCTGCGGCAGGGTTAAAGAATCCACCACCTCCTTAACGGATTTCATGATCGTCGGCACCGCCGCTTCGATTTCAGGCGAAAGTTCCATACCCATTTCCTGGAAATCTTTAATGGAAACCGCCACGAGGTGAATGTCAGGTTTGCTTCCAAGCATAAAGGCAGCATCTATCAGATCCTTCAATCCGATTTCATGTGCGCTTAGCTGGCGGGGAAAATCCCTGGCATATTCCGGATGCAAAACCCTGACATGTCCGGCCGGGAACTGATCCAGAGAGGCATCGATAATGACGACGGTACGGTAGGATTGTATAAAACCCAAAATATGAAATCCTCCCGTACCGCCATCCATCAGATCAGCACCTGAATAGCCTTCAGCCTCCAGCCTGTTGATCACATGAATACCAACTCCTTCATCATTCAGCAGAATATTTCCAATTCCGAGGAGCAGTATCATTTTTCTGCTTTCTCCTTGCTTTCAGTTTCGTGCCGTTCGTATACATCTTCTTCAATAAACTTCCATCCTCCGATCATAGAAGAGGTAATTCCCCGGCGTTCAATATAATCATGATAGAATACCAGGTAAACGTGTACGATGGCAAAGAGAATGAATGCCCACATCAGGATATGGTGCAGTTGCCGTGCATGAATATCTCCGCCAAGCAGCGGAACTATCCAGGCAAACAGCTTTGGCAGAAATGAATTACTCATGGCAGAATACATTCCGAATCCGGTAAGACACTGCAGGAGAAAGATCAGAAAGGTGATAAAATAGATGACGCTGGCCAGGGAATTATGACCAATTGAATCGATTTTTTTATGGGTCACCTGTAAAATATCAACCTTGATAACATCCATAATCTCTTTCCACTGCGAACGCTTTAAGGGTATGAAATTAGTCCATTTGGCAAATTCATTTCCGGCAAATCCCCAGTATATTCTGAAAAGAAAATTAAAGAAAAACAGGAATGCTGAAAGAAAATGTATAAAGCGAATCGTACCGAACCAATAATTAAAATAGGCTTCGGTGCCATTCATTAATGCCGGAGGATTGCCAATGATATAGCCCGTGATGCACAGTCCGGTTATGCACAGCGCATTAACCCAGTGGTACAGGCGAACAGGCAATTCCCAGACATGCACTTCGCGCATCGGGTTTGTTCTGCTTCTCATGGCTAATAGGTTTTAAGATCATGAATGGTCGTTCCGTTTTCATCGTATAAATGCACTGCACAGGCCAGGCACGGATCAAATGAATGTATGGTCCGGATTACTTCGAGCGGGACCTTTGGGTCAGCTACCGGGGTTCCGATCAGTGACTCCTCAAAAGCAGACCGTTTTCCATCCACATCCCTTGGCGAGGCATTCCATGTGGTAGGAACAACCAGCTGGTAATTGGCAATTTTCTTATCCTCAATTACGATGAAATGCGACAAGGCACCGCGCGGGGCCTCAACCATTCCAACACCTTTAGCAGTCGCCGGCCAGGTTTCCGGTTCCCACTTATCATTATTCATGGTGCGGGAATCGCCATTCTTGATATTCGCCAGAAGCTGATTATAAAATTCCAGAGCCCAGTCGCAGGTGAGTTTCGTTTCGAGTCCTCTGGCAGCTGTACGGCCAAGCGTTGAAAAGAGAGCAGCCACCGGAACATCCAGCGTTTTCAGCGTGCTTTCGATTACTTCCTTGTATTCAGCCTTGCCGGAAGCGTATCCGATGAGCATTCTCGACAGCGGACCTACCTCCATGGCATTTCCTTTCCATCTCGGAGTTTTCACCCAGCTGTATTTCTGCGATACATCCAAATGGTCGTAAGGAGGTTTCGGACCGGTATAATTCAGTTTTGTTTCCCCATCCCATGGATGAAGACCTACCTTATCGCCTTTGGAATAATCGTACCAGGAATTATTGACATACTCCTGGATCTGACTCGGATCATCGGCCTTAACTTCGTGAATGGTACTCAGGTCGCGGTTCAGGATAGCTCCTCTCGGCATTTTAAAACTATCGGGATTATTATATCCGTTGGTCGGGAAATCGCCGAATGACAGATAATTGGTCAATCCGCCGCCGATAGCTCCCCAATCGCTCTTATAAAACGAAGCCACAGCCAGTAAATCCGGAATGTATACCTGATTAACAAATGTTTTGGCATCTTCGAAAAGTTTTCCAAC
This sequence comes from uncultured Bacteroidota bacterium, assembly GCA_903919065.1. Taxonomy (GTDB): domain Bacteria; phylum Bacteroidota; class Bacteroidia; order Bacteroidales; family UBA12481; genus UBA12481. Next base: position 2,398 of record CAIXHD010000488.1, on the reverse strand, counting down.
CATAGCCAGTCGTTCAGCATTGACTGCATTGGCCTCCTCGATATTTATTGAGCAGGGGACGCCGCCCACCAGATAATTCGGGTGAGGATTCTTACCCCCGAAAATGGTATGAACCTTAACCAGTTCCTTTTGCCATTCCAGTGCTTCAAGATAATGGGCTACCGCAATCAGGTTAACTTCCGGAGGTAATTTATAGGCTTTATGTCCCCAGTATCCGTTGGCAAAAATGCCCAGCTGACCGCTTTCCACAAAGTTTTTGAACTTTTTCTGGACGTCGGTAAAATATCCGACCGAGCTTTTCGGCCAGGCTGAGATGCTCTGGGCAATCCTTGAAGCTTCAGCAGGATTAGCTTTCAGTGCTGATACCACATCTACCCAGTCGAGTGCATGCAGAACATAAAAATGAACCACATGGTCCTGAATATACAAGGCTGTGGCCATGAGGTTACGAATGAGTTCGGCATTTGGCGGTACGGAAATCCCGAGAGCATTTTCCACCGTTCGAACCGAGGTGAGTGAATGTGTAGAGGTGCATACTCCGCATACACGACCAACGAATGCCCATGCATCACGCGGATCCCGCCCCTTCAGGATGGTTTCAATGCCACGCACCATTGTTCCGGCGCTAAAGGCATCAGTAATAATTCCATTATTAACTTCTATTTCAACCCGTAAGTGACCTTCAATTCGGGTGATGGGATCTATAACTATTCTTTCTGACATGGCGGTTATACTTTTTTGGTTTCAGGTTCGGCAACTGTTTCAGGCGTATTGGTGATCTCCTTATGCTTGCGCACGTTCGTAACAATGGCATGACCGGCAACGCCAACAGCAGTGGCAATACCCAGTCCGAGCCCGATTTTATCGGCTGTAGTCTCGATACCGAATCCGGCAATGCTTGGCAGGTGCTGGTAGAATGGTCCATTATCCCAGAATCCGGCTTCAGAGCACCCGATGCATGGATGACCCGACTGGATTGGATAGCTGATGCCATCGTTCCATTTGATTATTCCGCATGAGTTGTAGGTAACCGGGCCTTTGCAGCCCATTTTATATAAGCAGTATCCGCGCTTGGCTCCTTCATCGTCGAATGATTCGACAAACAGGCCGGCATCGAAATTGGCCCGGCGATAGCAGGTATCATGAACACGACGTGAATAGAAAGCTTTTGGCCTGCCCAGTTCATCCAGCTGGGGAATGCGGTCGAAGGTCAGTAAATGAACGACCACTCCGGCCATAACGTCGGCGATAGGAGGGCAACCCTGAACATTGATCACAGGTTTCCCACTGATAACCTTATGTACAGGCTGAGCACCCGTAGGATTCGGCCTGGCTGCCTGAACACAGCCGGCTGAAGCACAATTCCCCCAGGCAACCACTGCTTTGCAGTTAGCCACGGCTTCCTCCAGTATCTGAAGGGCGCTCCGGCCACCGATGCAGCAATAAGCCTCGTTCTCGGTTGGAATTGAACCTTCAACCATAACAATGTATTCGCCCGGAAATTTCTGCATCACCGTTTTGTAGGCCTCTTCAGCCTGAACACCCGAAGCCGCCATAAGAGTCTCCTGATAGTCGAGCGAAATCTTGTCGAGCACAATGCTTGCTACAATCGGATGCGAAGCCCGTATGAATGATTCGCTGCAGCAGGTGCATTCCTGGAAGTGAAACCAGATCACCGGAAGCCGGGGTTTGCTTTCCAGTGCTTTTACGATCTGTCCAACGCCACTGGCTTCCAAACCCATGAAAGCAGCCATAGTGGTGCAAAATTTCAAGAAATCAGAACGGGAAATCCCATTTACTCTGACTTCCTCGTAGAAGGAGGGTTCGTTACTTTTCATAAAGCGTTCGTTTTTAGTTTGTTCAGTCAAGGTAAATATATATACATAATTCGATACATCGATTTAAAAACAATAATTAATTTATTCAGATGCAAAATATTATCCAATCCGTGATCTATGTTGACTTGCAGTAGTATTTAGATGAAGACAAATTATCTTTATGAGATGAAAAAAACAGGAAAACTCCTCTTTGCAGCCCTGATTGTTGCGTTCGCATGCCCATTTACTGTTCTTGGCCAGAACATTCTGAAAAAATCGCCAATAGGGCAGCCGTATAATTATGTGACGGCCGGTAATTTTTCCGGAAAACCGGTAAAAGAATCTCCCGATCCGCTGGTTAATTACCGGTGGCCAAATCCGGCAGCTGCTGACGGACTCGAAATATATCTTATTCAGCCAAAGTCAGTATTTACTGCCACTCCGGCCTCGTTCAGAAACCTCAATTCTTTGACTGGAACACCTGATGTTCTCGTCAAAGACACCGGATCCATCAGAATAGATTTTGGCCTGGAAATGGGTGCCTGGGTGGAATTCGACAGTCCCGATTGCCCGGGCGGCGT
>CAIXHD010000487.1 GCA_903919065.1 uncultured Bacteroidota bacterium | reverse complement strand
TGTTCACCGAGCTTCCGTGGTAGTTTTTAACCCAGGTGATAATAATCCTGAAAAAAAGTAACTTGGGGTAAAAATTACCCATCATGAAGGATATAGTTAAAATGCGTTTGCCAGGCTGGTTTACGCTGGCTTTTGCATTGATTTTCCTTGCAGCCGGCAATGCTGGTGCTCAGGAAATGCGCTCCATGAAATATTCCACCCGCTCCTTAAAAAAGGCCCAACAGTGGCAGACTGAGGTCAGGAAAAAAATGAGCGAACTCCTGGACATAGATGATCAACTGGTGTCCGGGAAAAGTGTTCCTCTGAATCCGGTTGTGATCAAAGAGGAAAATAAGACGGATTACATGCTGAAGGAGATCGAGATAAATTCCACGGCAACACGCAGGATCCGGATCATGGTGACTTGTCCTCTCCGATCCAACGGTCCCTGGCCGGCAGTGATTTGTATTCATGGGCATGGGGGAAAACCATTGATCGTTTATGACAAGGAATCGCTATACAAAGGATTCGCCTACGAACTGGCTATCCGGAATTATGTGACCGTTGCACCGATCGTCAGTCAGCATGAAGTTTATGAAACCGGTCGCACCCTGATGGGCGAGCGGCTTTGGGATTGCATGCGCTGCATTGATTATCTGGAAACCTTGATATCCGTAGATTCCAACAGGATAGGTTGTGCCGGACTGTCGCTGGGCGGCGAGATGACCATGTGGCTGGGTGCCATGGATCAGCGGATCGTTGCTACTGTGAGCTGCGGCTTTCTTACCAAAATGGACCAGCTGGAACAAGGCCACTGCATGTGCTGGAAATTCCCCGGATTGAGGGAATTGGTTGACTTTGCAGATATCTATTCCCTGATAGCCCCACGGCCTCTGCTCTGCCAGAATGGTTTGCTCGAGCCTGCCACCGACTTTACGCCGGAACTGGCCAGGGCAGCTCTTAAGGAGATACAGGTGATTTATTACAATTACAGTCACCCGGAGAATGTTAGCCTGATGGTGCATGGCGGCGCCCATGTGGTGGAGGTTCCGAGTTTACTGTACTTCTTCAAAAAACATCTCTCCCCTATAAAAAACTCTTACGATGAAGAATAACCGAAGAGACTTTTTAAAATGGTCAGGACTCGCCGGGTTGGGCCTTGCCGGCGCTCCATATTTAGGTGCGTTAACTATTAGCCCGGAGGAGCAAAAGTCCTATAAGCAGCGATTTAATATGTCGGGTTTCGTGGCACCGAAAATTGATAAAGTACGGATCGGGATCATCGGCCTCGGTAACAGGGGCCCTTCGCATCTGGAAACCATGAGGCATATCGAAGGGGTTGAGATCCGGGGTTTGTGCGACCTGTTGCCAGCGCGTGTCGAAGCTGCAAAAAAGCGGCTCGACGGCACAAGTCATAATCCGGTACTTTACTCTGGAAATAAGGATGCCTGGATGAAATTGTGTGAGCAGGAAGATATCGACCTGATCATCATAACGACTCCCTATTATATGCATGCCGGCATGGCCGTATATGGCATGGAACACGGAAAGCATGTGGCTTCGGAGGTTCCGGCAGCAGCCACAATTGAAGAGTGCTGGAAGCTGGTGGAGACGGCTGAGCGCACCCGGAAGCATTGCCTGATGCTGGAAAATTATGCGTACGGAGTTTTTCAGGTTCTCACTCTGAACATGGCCAGAAAAGGATTTTTCGGCGATATTGTTCATGGTGAATGTGCCTATAACACGAGTAAAATGGGCAATAACTTCTCCAAAAACATGTACTGGGATATGTGGTGGCTGAGGTTATATGCATCAAAAAAAGGCAACATTTATCCTACCCACGGACTGGGCTCGGTTGCCCAGATCATGAATATTAACCGGGGCGATCGTTTTGATTACCTCGTATCCATGGAAAGCAACGACTTTATGATGAAGGCAAAAGCAGAAGAACTCGCTGTTAAGGATGAGTTTTTCAAACCTTTTGCGGAGAAGACCTATCGTGGCAACATAAATACCAGCATTATACGTACGGTAAAGGGTCGGACGATCATGGTTCAGCACGATGCCACCTCGCCTCGCGGTCCGCATACCACCATTCACGCTATTACCGGCACCAAAGCCATGGCGCAGGAGTATCCACTGCCTGCACGTATCTCCAAAGATCTGAACGGTTGGTTGCCCCAGGCGGAATTCGATGCACTGGCCAAGGAATATACTCCCACGATCATCACGCGTATGAGTGAGCTCACCAAGCAGATGGGTGGTCACGGCGGGGGCGACCTGCTGGAGTGCTGGCGCCTGATCGATTGCCTGCGAAACGGATTCCCGCTGGATCAGGATGTTTATGATGCCGCAGCCTGGAGCTCAATCGGGCCATTATCGGAGTGGTCGGTGCTTAACCGGTCGAACTCCATTGATATCCCCGATTTCACTGCCGGCGCCTGGGAAAAGAATCTTCCGAATATGGACATCAACCTCACCCGCTGTGGAGATACTAAAGTCATTTAACCCGCTTCCGGTTGATATTGTTTTTCATCCTTCCTGGTGGCATCGCCATGCCGGAATCACTTTTGATGAGGACTTTTTCTACCATCCGCTGAAGAGGGTTGAATCTGAAAAGCAGATGGAGCAAGTGCTGTATGACCGGTTCGGACAATTCGGGTTGGGTGCCGATCATGATAAAAATCTCCCTGTGATCGGAGCAGTTCACTTGGCTGCCGGTTATTTCATTCAGGAAATGCTGGGTTGTGAGGTGGTTTACCGCGAAGATTCCCCTCCGCAGGTACTGGCGGCCAACATGGAAAAGCTGGAGGTGAATCCCGAAAAGGCATTTGAATCCGATGCATTTCGTAAGCTGGTCAACCTGCAGGATCAGCTTAAATCAAGATTTGGATACCTGACCGGTGATATTAACTGGGCCGGCGTGTTGAATGTCGCGCTTGATCTGGTTGGAGAAACCGTGTTTACCGGATTTTATACCGATCCCGAGGAAACCACGAGGCAGTTTCGACTGATCGCTCAGGTAATTGAACAGTTCGTCAATGGAATTGAGCGCCTCACAGGTACCTCCTCCATATCAGTGAACCGGAACGTTAGGCATTTCGAAAAGCCGGTTTTTCTGCATTCAGAGTGCACACACACCATGATCTCCACCGAACAGTATGAAGAGTTTTTATTACCCATAGATATGGGCTGGAGCCTGAATCACCAACCATTTGGCATTCATTATTGCGGGAAGGATCCGCACCGTTTTGCTGAGTCTTTCAGTAAAATCAAAAAT
>CAIXHD010000486.1 GCA_903919065.1 uncultured Bacteroidota bacterium | reverse complement strand
TAACAGTCTAAAAGCCTAAATGCCTAAAAGCAGAACAGCCGAATAGTCGAATAGCCTACAGCCGAATAGTCGAATAGTCTAAAAGCCTAATCTTATGAAATACATTGATGAATACCGCAAGAAAGAGCTGATCCTGGCTGTTTCTGAAAAAATAAAGGGCGTCTCAAAAAAGGAGATGGTACTGATGGAGGTATGTGGGGGGCATACGATGGCGATTCACAGGTTTGGACTGCCGTCGCTGCTCCCTGCCAACATAAGGCTGATTTCCGGTCCCGGTTGTCCGGTCTGCGTATCGGGTCAGCATTTTATTGATACGGCCATGGCGTACAGCAAAATACCGGGAGTTATCATAACCACCTACGGCGATTTGATTCGCGTTCCCGGATCCACCACTTCGTTGGAGAAAGAGCGGGCAAACGGAAGCGATGTCCGCATTGTCTATTCGGTTCTCGAATCACTTGAAATTGCGAAGAAGAATCCCGGGAAGAAGGTTGTCTTCTTAGGGATAGGTTTTGAAACCACGGCCCCTTTAACTGCGGCGGCCGTACTTCAGGCAAAGGCGGAAAATATCCCCAACTTTTTTGTGCTGAGCGCCCATAAGGTAATGCCCCCGGTTATGAAAGCGCTGGTTGACGAAGGGGTAAAAATAGACGGATTTATTGCGCCCGGCCATGTTAGCGCTATCACGGGAACCGGGATCTACGATGAACTCGCATCGGTTTGTCGATTGGGAGTTGTCGTATCGGGTTTTGAGCCGGTCGATATGATGCAGGCCATCCTTATGCTGGCTCTCCAGATTGAATCGGGAACTCCAAAGGTAGAGGTTCAGTACCAGCGGGTTGTTCATCGCGACGGGAATAAACTGGCACAGGAGGTATTGAACGATGTATTTGAACTTCGAGACGATACCTGGAGAGGGCTGGGGATCATTCCCCTTAGCGGATTAAAGATTCGGAAAGAATTATCAGCCTACGATGCAGAGGTCCAATTCAGTGTAGATATACCTGAATCGACCGAACCCAAAGGGTGCATTTGCGGGGAAATCCTCCGGGGATTAAAAACTCCCGCAGATTGCCCCCTGTTTGCGAAAAAATGTACCCCTTCAGATCCTGTTGGCGCCTGTATGGTATCAGGTGAAGGAACATGCGCCACCTATTACAAATACCGCTCATGACAAACAAGGAAGAAAAAATTATGCTAAGCCACGGCAGTGGCGGCAGGATGATGCACGAACTTATTGAAAATTTGTTTATTAAACATTTTGGAAACAAGATCCTGAATGAACAAACCGACGCAGCCATTCTGCCTGTGAATTCATCCGATATTGCGTTTACGACAGACTCGTTTGTGATAGATCCCCTTTTCTTTCCGGGAGGGAATATTGGTAAGCTGGCGGTATGCGGAACAGTTAATGACCTGGCCGTTTCTGGCGCCGAGCCGCTCTATCTCAGTGTGTCGTTTATTCTTGAGGAGGGTTTTCCGCTGCGTGAACTCGATGTTATCGTCACGTCGCTGGCAGCCGAGGCAAAAAAGGCAGGGGTACTTATTGTTACCGGTGATACCAAAGTGGTCAATAAGGGAAAATGTGATAAACTTTTTATCAATACTGCGGGTATCGGACGGGTAAACAATGAGGATCGGAATATCAGTAAAGCTCTGGATATCAAAGCCGGAGATGTGATCATCATCAATGGCACCATTGGCGATCATGGTATGGCTGTAATGAATGCCCGGGAGTCGTTTAATTTCAAGGCGTATGTTGAGTCGGATTGTGCTTCGCTTAACCACCTTATCAGGGAAGTGCTTAACTGCTCGTCTGTGAAATTTATGCGTGATCCCACCCGGGGCGGAGTGGCTACGGTGCTGAATGAGCTGGTTGAAAAGATTCACCTGGGCATCGAAATTGAAGAGTCGTCAATCCCGTTGAATTCCGGAGTAAAGGCGATGTGTGAATTGTTAGGATTCGATCCGCTGCATATCGCCAATGAAGGAAAAGTAATCATCGTGGCTGGTGAAAAGGAGGGATTAAAGATACTTGAAGCATTGAAAAACAACGAACTGGGATTGCAAAGCGCCATCATTGGCCGTGTTGTAGCCGATCATCCGGGAAAGGTGGTCCTCCGGAACGAAACGGGCGGTCGCCGAATTGTCGATTCATTGTCAGGTGACCAGCTACCTCGAATCTGTTAAAAAAGATATTTATGCACGAATTTTCAATGGCCATCGAAGTGATCAACCTTGCTCAACGTGAGGCCGAAAAAAACAGTGCCACTTCCATCCGGGAGATTACGATCGAAGTAGGTGATTTAAGTGGTGTTGACGCAGATGCGTTCATGTCGGCACTGGAATTGCTGGTGAATGACTCGATACTTCATAAGGCTAAAATTTGCATCGTGAAAACTCCGGGCAAAGGACAATGTAACGGCTGTAACCATGAATTTGAGATGAATCAGCGCATGGCTACCTGCCCCTTATGCCAGTGCTTTCCGTCGTCAATAGGGGGAGGGGATGAATTCAGGGTGGTGTCGCTATTAGTGGAGTAATCGATTGATAATATTTAAATTAGAGAAATATAAACCAACTATTATGTGCGAAACTTGCGGATGCAGCGATTCGGCTGAATTTAAAATCAATGGTCTCCATAATGATGAGCATAATGATCATCACCACAATCATGATCCGGAATATGATCACGAACATGAACACGGTCATCATCATGGACATGATCATGGCCCTCACAGCCATGAACATGGTCATACTCATCACCATGATGATTCGAACCAAAAGGTGATCAATCTAAATTTGGATATACTTTCAT
>CAIXHD010000485.1 GCA_903919065.1 uncultured Bacteroidota bacterium | reverse complement strand
CGCTTTGCCAATGTAGCCTTTTCGCAGGGGAGCCTGCCCGATGGCTTTATGTACAGAATGTTGAAGCAACAGCCATTATCAGCTCCATCGGATGTTAAAAGATTTTTTGTTTCACCGGGCGAATCAGGAGAAATCTGTTTACTGGCCTGCATTCTCGGGAAATCAGGAGAGATATTCTTCCCGAAACTGGCTGAAGAAAGCATGATGACATTTTCCGAGATCGCCATAGCATTTCTGCATGAACAGGGATTTGAGCCGGTTGTTTGCGCCACTGAAGAAGAAGCCCGTGCCTTTCTAAAAGATCGAAACACGGTACACGTGACACGTGACGCGGAAGACCGTCAACTCTCACCATACCCGGTATACTTTTTCATATCCGATACCAGCGGTGAAAAGGCTTATGAAGAGTTCAGCACAGAAGGGGAAGACGTAGACCTTGAAATACATGAATCACTGGGGGTTATAAAGAATGCACCGCGCCGCCCCATTCAGGATATTCAAAAGGTTATCAACCTGCTCGAAGAGACTTTACGAATACCTGGTATCTCCAAAGCTGAAATCGTAAAAGTTCTTTCTAAGCTTATCCCAAATTTTGAACATATCGAGACAGGAAAAGGGTTGGATCAGAAAATGTAAAAGGTAGCAGGTTACCTCTAAAAAGTCACAGGATACACAGATAATATAACAAGGTACTCAATCTCGTTGTTTTTCAGGAATTCGGAGAGTATCTTCAAAACATTATTACCTAACGCTTGTTACATAAACAAGCTAAAACTGTACCTGATGTCTTTTCTTACTTTAAATTTTCCCATGGGTCTAGCATTGATTGCAGGATTTATAGTATCCTTCATTACAATACCTCCGATCGTAAGGATTTCGCGGGAAAAAAAGCTCGTTGCATTGCCGAACGGGAGAACCAGTCACAGTGGGGCCATTCCCGCACTTGGCGGTGTTGCTATTTTTGGTGCAACCATACTCGGAACCTCACTTTTTATGACACCTGATTCCCTCGGTGAATTCAGGTATATTTTAGCTGCTCTCTTCATTGTTTTCGGCATCGGGTTGAAGGACGATCTGGTTAATCTCAGCTGGTCAAGGAAATTCATCGCTGAGGCAATAGCCGCCCTTCTTGTAGTAGTTCTTGCAGATGTGCGTATTTCGACTTTTCACGGTATGTTGGGTATCGGAACACTGCCTCTCTGGTTCAGCATTGTATTTTCTGTCCTTGTATTTCTATTCCTGATAAACGCTTTTAACCTGCTCGATGGAATCGACGGACTGGCCAGTGGAATGGGGATATTTATCTCATTGGTTTTCGGGATATGGCTGAGCACATTAGGCGCTACCAATTTTTCAATTCTTGCCTTTTCATTAGCTGGCGGGCTTATCGCATTTTATGGATTTAATGTTTTCGGAAAAAAGCATAAACTCTTCATGGGCGATTCCGGATCCCTGGTACTGGGATTCCTTTTCTCCGTTTTATCGATCAAAATACTCTGTTGCGAAGTGGCACCATCCAACCCTCATTATATGCTGGCATTCCCAACAGTAATCATGAGCGTGATGATAATTCCAATGATCGATACTATCAGGGTATTTACACTACGAATTCTCAGAGGTCAATCCCCTTTTCATGCCGACAGAACACACCTGCATCATATTTTTCTTAGATTGGGATTCAGCCACTTACAGGCATCACTGACCATTATCGCCATGAATGCCGCACTTTTTGCCCTTTGTTATTCCCTGAGAGACATTAATGCTCTTTTGCTTGCGGTCATCCTGTTTACCCTGGGTCTTGCACTTAGCCTCATTCCTTGCTATATTGCACAATGCGCGAAAGTGGAAAAAGAGGCACCCCATCTGGAACCCGTTCTCAAGGATTGAGGAACGATAAAACCCTGCTTTCTTTCAAGGAACCATTCCGATTTGAAGCCGGATGCGATGAAGCTGGTCGTGGTTGCTTAGCCGGACCCGTATTTGCTGCCGCTGTTATTTTACCTGATGGATTTTTTCATTCTCAATTAAATGATTCCAAACAACTTAGCCTCAAGCAGCGTGAAATTCTGCGACCAATAATTGAGGAATCGGCCCTTGCATGGGCGGTTGCCAGAGTTGAGCCCGAAGAAATCGATGAAATAAATATTTTGAATGCCAGTTTTCTGGCCATGCATCGTGCTCTCGCCCAACTGAAAATCACACCTGATTTCCTTCTGATTGATGGGCCCCGATTCAATCCATACTCGGGAATTCCGCACAGCTGCGAGATCCGTGGCGACGGGAGGTTCATGAGCATTGCCGCGGCGTCCGTCCTGGCAAAAACTCACCGCGACGATTATATGTTGCAGATTCATCAGGATTACCCTGTTTACCATTGGAATCACAATAAAGGATACCCTACCCTTGAGCATCGCCAAGCCATACGTGCAGCGGGACCTTGCTGCTTTCATCGTAAAACCTTTCGCCTGCTCGATGATCAGCTATCCCTTTTTAATTAATAAATTCGACCGCACAATCCGAACGTTCAATTGATCGACTTCATAATGAAATTCTCTTTAAAATCTACGGCCAAACTGCTTCATCCTGGTTATCAAAAGCTGATACTTGAATATAAAGTTGATATGAAACCCAGATGGGGGCATCAGCTGCCCGCTCATCCGGGTTTACTCAAACTCATTGATAATATAGACTATACCAATCTGATTAAAGAAATTCTGATCCATAAGGAGGTATTCTTTTCCTTGAAAATGGCAAAAAATGAGCCTGATGAAAATAATCCATCCTGGAATAATGGATATCTGCCAGGTCTCGACATCATGGCACTTTACACGATGATAGGCCATTTCAAGCCAGCCAGGTTTATCGAGATAGGGTCGGGAAATTCGACAAAGGTTGCCCGCAAAGCTGTCATCGATCAAAAGCTTTCAACCAGCATCCTATCCATTGATCCTTTTCCCAGAGCGAATATTGACCATCTTGCCGATGAGATTATCAGAAAGCCATTGGAAAAAATCACGGATATCAATTTTATAAGCAATCAGTTGCAAGCAAATGATATCCTCTTTATTGATAATTCCCACAGATGTCTGCCTAACTCAGATGCTACCGTAACTTTTCTGGAAATCCTGCCGTTGCTCCGGCCAGGCGTAATTGTTGAGTTTCACGATATATACCTGCCATGGGATTACCCTTCCTTCATGTGCGACCGGTTTTATTCCGAGCAGTATATGCTGGCAGCTTTTTTACTGGCCAATCCGCAAAAGTATGTGCCGGTTTTCCCTGCCTGGCATATCAGCCAAACCCCAGGATTAAATGGAATGCTTAATGAGATCTGGGATCACCCCAACCTGAAAAATATTGAAATGCACGGCGGATCGTTTTGGATCATGATTGGCAGTATATAACTTACCAGAAAAGAGCAGTGTATTAATTATCAATTACATAATTATGTTATTTAACCATTGTATTTCCTTCTTGCTTCTCTCATTTTCAGTTTGCGCACATTCAACTATGGCACAAAGTCAGCTGGACAGTGAGATAACGAAAGCCTGGACCACAGGTAAGACATTAGATTTAACAACTTTTAAAAAGCTGTCAGTTGTAAAGCCATTAT
>CAIXHD010000484.1 GCA_903919065.1 uncultured Bacteroidota bacterium | reverse complement strand
TGCCGAACCGCGATTATTCCGCCGGCCTGCAGCGTCTCGGAAACGCTTATCGAGGCAAGAAATAAAAAAATAGAAACCTAAGGTTGGCTGCTAATCCCAAAAACCTTGGCAACTTTATTGAGGAGGTCAGAGCAATTCTTTAAGTTTTGCTTTGACCTCTTCGGCTGTTAAGTCGATTGTCGAAATCGGGATTGTGATTGTGCAATCAAATGTACTTAAACCTTATCTTTGAATGAAACCCAAAGCTAAACTGAAATGAAAAGCCGGATCGCCTTCTTTTTCCTGATCAGCCTGGTATTATTATCCAGCTGCACCGATTCTTCTGATAAAACCGTGTCGAACCAACTGACTTTATGGTACAAGCAGCCGGCAAAAGTCTGGGATGAGGCCCTGCCGGTCGGTAATGGCCGTTTGGGCGCCATGGTTTTCGGCAATGCCGAAAAGGAACGTATTCAGATTAATGAAGAGAGCATCTGGGCCGGATGCCCGGTGAATAATAATAACCCGGGATCGCTGGCCCACCTGCCTGAGATCCAGAAGGCCCTGTTTGATAGTAAATTCAAGGAGGCCTGGCAGCTGGCTAATGATAATATGCTTGGAACACCACCAAGAATTCGCTCCTATCAGCCCCTGGGCGACCTGCTGATCAATTATGCCTGGAAAACCAAGCCGGATAACTACCGCAGATCACTCGATCTGAAAACTGGCGTTGCCGCTACCGAGTTTACTGTTGATGGCAAAAAATATAGCCAGGAAGTTTATGCCACAGTCCCCGATAATATGCTGATCGTAAAAATAAAAGCATTGAACGGAGGAGCTATCGATGCCGACTTCACCATGACCCGCGAAAAGGATGCTGTGGTTACGACAACTCCGGATGGCAAACTCCTTTTAACCGGACAGATCATCGACGCTGAAGATAAGGGCAGCGGTCCGGCTGGCGCACACATGAAATTTACCGGTGAAGCCCGCCTCACGCACGCCGGGGGCAAAGTTGAATCTGTTGTAGGGGACGGCCCGGGTGCCGTCCCATCTTCAGGCCCGGCCCTCAAGGTCACCGGGGCCCGGGAAGTTACTATCCGCTTAACGGCCGCGACCGATTTTTCGATTGAAAAGCTTGATTTCGACCGGACAATTGATCCGGCCGCCACCTGTAAAAAAATTCTCGACGCAGCAGATGATAAATCCGATAAAGACCTGATGAAAAGGCATTTGGCTGAATATCAGCCGATGTTTAACCGGGTAGCACTTGATTTGGGCGGATCAGCCCTGGATTCAATACCAACCAATGACCGGCTGGTAAGGATGAAATCGGGCGGAGAAGATAATGCCCTCATCGCCATGTATTTTCAATATGGACGATATTTGCTGATGGGCTCCTCGCGCGGACCGGCCACCTTGCCTGCAAACCTGCAGGGCGTATGGAACAAGGATATGAATGCTGCATGGAATGCCGATTTTCATACCAATATCAATTTACAGATGAATTACTGGCCGGCCGAGGTGTGCAACCTATCGGAAACCGCACTGCCGCTGGTCTCTTTCATGGAAAAACTGGTGGTTCCGGGCACCGTTACGGCAAAAGAAATGTACGGAACCGAAGGCTGGGTGTTTCATCACCTGGTTGATCCTTTTGGCCGCACCGGGGTGGCCGACGGCGTTTGGGGCATCACGCCGCTCAATGGTCCATGGATGACATTCACCGTGTATGAGCATTTTCTGTTCACCCGCGATACTGCTTTTCTGCGCAATGTTGCCTGGCCGATGATGAAAGGATCGGCTCAGTTTGTGCTTGGATTCCTGGTGGAATCGCCCGATGGATATCTGGTCACCAACCCTTCGCATTCCCCTGAAAATGCCTTTTTGGTTCCGGGTACAAAAACAAAGGAAAACTCAGCCCTCACCTATGCTGCCACTGTTGATATCGAAATATTGAATACCCTGTTTGATAATTGTAAAGAGGCATGTAAAATTCTCGGCACCGATAATGACTTTGCTGCAAAACTGGAGGCAGCACAGAAAAGACTTCCTCCCGTGGTCATCAATTCAAAAGGGGTGATTCAGGAGTGGATCAAGGATTACGACGAGGTGGAACCGGGTCACCGTCACATGTCGCATCTGCTCGGACTCTATCCGCTGGCCGAATTTACCCCCGCAACGCCTGAGCTTTTCAAGGCTGCCCAGGCTACGATCGAGCGCCGTCTTTCTTTTGGGGGAGGTCACACCGGCTGGAGCCGTGCCTGGATTGTTTGTCAGTTTGCGCGTTTGCAGAATGGCGAAAAAGCTTATGAAAACCTTCTTGCCCTGCTCCGAAAATCCACACAGAGCAACCTGTTTGATACACATCCGCCATTCCAGATTGATGGTAATTTCGGCGGCACTGCCGGTATAGCTGAGATGTTGATTCAGTCGCATACCGGTGTGATCCATTTGCTTCCCGCGCTGCCAAAAGCCTGGTCAACCGGTGAAGTGAAAGGTCTCTGTGCCCGTGGAGGTTTTGTTTTCGATCTTAAGTGGGTTGATGGAAAGCTGGTCAATGCTTCGGTCAGCTCCAAAACTGGTGGTACTGCAAAAGTCTTTTATGCCGGAAAAGAGCAGGAAATTAACGTGAAGGCAGGTGAAGTTAAGGAGATCGGGCTATGAATTTTGAAAGCCTCATACAAAACCTTCATCTTACTCACAACACGTTTTTACATCAGCAGCTAAGGCAGTTAATACCTCAATTATTTTAGAAATGAAGTGATGCAGGAAGGTGATAACCCTCCAGTGGGGATACTTCTGTGTACAGAAAAAGGAGATACCATGGTAAAGTATGCGACAGCTGGTTTGGAGCACAGTGTGTTTGTACAAAAATATCTTATCTCATTGCCAAATAAAGAGGAGTTGGAGCAATACATCAGGAAGGAATTAGAAGAATAAATTCAGAAAAATACCAAGTCACAATATTTAGATATCAATTGTATAAAAGTCAGTTTGCGGATCGTACTCCGCAAAAACTGATCAAAATTGCGGAACGTATTCCGCAAAAATGGCAATTATGACAAAACACCCCAAGAAATTTGATGCGCTGAAAGTGCCAGCCTACCCGGGAGGGAAGAAGGCTTTCATGGAATTCATCGCGAAAAATATACAGTATCCAAAGGAGGCTGAAGAGGCCGGTATTGAAGGCAGCGTGATTGTTGCATACGAAATCCTCGATACCGGAATGGTTGAGAATGTCCGGCTTTTAAAAGGTCTGGGCTATGGCTGCGATGAGGAGGCTATTCGGGTGGTCAGCTTATTGAAGTTTGACAAAGTCAGAAATAAAAACGTGAGGACACGAACTTCTACCCGGGCGACCATTCATTTCAACCTGAACCGCCCAACCATAACTTATACCATCACAAACTCCGCTGTTTCTGAAATACCGGCAAACCCAGAAAATTCCCTTGTCATTCCCGCGAAAGCGGGAACACCTCCGCCACCAACCGAAGCAACCGACGGCCCCATCACCTACACCTACACGATAGATTTTTAGTTATCTCATTCTCTCATCAAACTCAAAGGCCTCAATACTCACGATCTTTATCTGCGAAATATCCTTATGCGCTGGATTTATCAGGTAGTTAAAATCGCCGGGAACGACGGCCGAGGGAACCTTGAGAATTAAAGCCTTATTATCCTTTACGAACCTGTTGCCGAAGTGCCGGGTGAAAACAGGATATGGAAATGTTCTCCATTCAGGTTTTAGCTGGTCTGGCCTGATCTCGAGAATTGACGCATCATCCGGAATTTCAATTGTGATTAACTGATACCCTGATGGCAGTATGCCTAACCCGGTGTGTACAGCTATTTCGACTGTGCAAAGAGCTCTTGACTCACTGGTATAAACCATCGCGGTACCCTGACTGTTCCATCGGCCACCTGCCAGGCGCGCCCCATTCCCGGACAGGTCCGATGCCCAGGCAGGTATGGATAACCGGAAAACAATCATGCCAGAATCCCGTGTTCGATCCTCATCAGTTCATTTCTGATCAGCTGAATTCCCATTGTGCTGTCCAATAACTCCTTGGGTGCCGCACCTCCCAAAGCAACAGCAGGTATGCTTAACCAGGAATCGAATTTTTTCCGGTTGCCAAAGACTCCAACTCCATCTTTGTACAATAGGGTTATCTCGATGATCTTTTCCGAGGATACGGGATCAAAGGCTTTCGCCTCTTTGGCATAACGCTGTATCGTGCGTTCGGAGAGATGTAAGAACTCCGACCAGTCACTCATCGAGAATGGAAAAGATTTTGTAAGCGATGCGAAGCGGGAATATCCAAGGCCCTTCCGCGCAACGCGCATCAGATAAAATACATCCATATCACCAACCGATTCAAAATCAATGGCATCATCAGGAATGTCGTAATCTTTCATCTGCACTGTTTTCCTCAAAGATACGACAATTGACGTATTTATACAGACAGATGTCAAAATAAATAGAGGCCGCCTTATCCAGACAGCCTCTATTAATTCATTCATCCAATTCTCCCCCTTCAGGGCATCGGATATCCAGCCAGCGCTTCGTGATTTTTGTTTATAATCTCCTGTGGCAGCTCATAATCCTGGAGCTGACCGTTCATGAATTTCTCATAACCCAGCAGGTCGAACATGCCGTGACCGCTGAGGTTGAACAGGATCACTTTTTCCTTGCCTTCTTCT
>CAIXHD010000483.1 GCA_903919065.1 uncultured Bacteroidota bacterium | reverse complement strand
GATAAAAAATCGTTTACTGAATACCTGTCACCCGCCAGGGACAAGGGAACCAAGATGCTCAAGCTGGCCGATCAGTTGTGGATGTATGCGCCATCAGCCGACCGTATCATCCAGATTTCAGGACACATGCTGCGCCAGTCGGTCATGGGTTCCGACCTTTCCTATGAGGATATGATGGATGACCGCAAACTGACCGATATTTATAATGCTGTTGTTATCGGTCCGGATATTATTGACGGCCGTAACTGCTGGGTACTGGAATTACGGGCCAAAGCAGATGATGTCGCCTACTTTATGCTCAAGATGTGGATTGATCAGGAGCGGAATATCCCGCTTAAGGAAGAATGGTATGCAAAAGCAGGAAAGCTTCTCAAGCAGACCACTTTAAGTGAGGTTAAGAAGATTGATGGCCGATGGTTTCCAACCAAAATGATTTATAAGGACATGCTTAAAACAGGCGGTGGCACGGAATTCATCATTAACGATATCAAGTTCAACACTTCAATCCCCGAATCAATTTTCAGCAAGGCGGCGCTGCGTTAGGAAGAATCGAAACGCGAAACGCGTGACTCGTGACGCGGAAGAAAAGAATTGCTCTGAAGTGAATTTCTTCCGTGTTTCGAGTTTCGTGTCACGTGTCACGAATTTTTCTGAGGCATTGCATGAATCAGTATTCTTTATATCTTTTCGGCACCTAAAACCTGAAATATGAAAAAGATACTGGCTATTGTCGGTGTGATTTTACTCGGCATAATCCTTGGTGGTTTAATTTTTATTAATCAGTTTAAAACCAAATCATTACCTGACTATGGTGAGGATGTTAAGTTGGCTGGACTAACATCTGAAGTGACTGTAATAAGGGATTCTCTGGCAATTCCTCACATCTATGCTGAGAATGAACATGACCTCTATATGGCGGTAGGTTATACAATGGCTCAGGACCGCCTCTGGCAAATGGACCTGTTGAGGAGAGTGACACAAGGTCGTCTGGCTGAGATTTTTGGCAAGGATCTGGTTGATGCCGACATGCTGTTCCGGTCACTGCGTTTCACCGAAAAATCGAAACGGATACTGAGTCATGGAAACAGGTCAATGGAAGATGGTGTAAAGGCTTTTGCTGAAGGGGTAAATCAGTTTATTAACCAGGCCGGGAATAAACTTCCTCCCGAATTCGGGCTCCTCGGTTACAAGCCTGAGCCCTGGCTACCGGAACAATCACTTAATCTGATCGGGTATATGGCCTGGGACCTGTCAACCGGTTGGCCGTGTGAGGTATTATTGGATAAATTAAACCAGAAACTGGGTCCCGACCTGGCTAAATTCATGGTTCCTGATATGGATTCTGTACATAAAACGGCGATCTATAAGGGTTTTAAACTGGATGCTCCTACTACACAGGCTTTGACTAAGCTCGCAAATACTGCCTCAATAATTGATGATCTCGGACTCGATGTTTTTCGTGGCAGTAACAACTGGGCGGTTTCCGGAAAAAAGAGTGTGACCGGAAAGCCTTTGCTCGCCAATGATATGCACCTTGGACTGAATATTCCCGGAATATGGTACCAGATGCACCATGTTATCCCTGGTAAACTCAATGTTACGGGAGTCGTTCTGCCCGGTCAGCCAATGGTCATAGCAGGTCATAATGATTCTATTGCCTGGGGTTTCACTAACGTAATGACCGATGATGCAGATTTCTATCAGGAGACAATTAATCCGAATAATCCGGATCAATATCGGTTTAACGGTGACTGGAAAGATCTGGTGAAAGTGCGGGAACGAATAATGATAAAGGGAGGCGACAGCATCATCAAATTCAATCGGTTTACCCATCGCGGTCCAATCATTTCGGAGATGAAAAAAGTTAATGATAAGGTTTTGTCGATGAGGTGGCTGGGTAATGAAGACAGCAACGAGGTGAATACTGTTTATCTGCTTAACAGAGCTTCTAACTGGACCGATTTCAGAAATGCACTCCGAACTTTTATTTCGGTAAATCAGAATGCTGTTTATGCCGATGTAAATGGAAACATAGGATTGCAATCGACTATTGGCATTCCGATCCGTGAGGGCGACAGGATATTGGTTTATCCTGGGGATACTGACCGTTATGACTGGAAGGGTTTGGTTCCTTTTGATGAATTACCGAATACCTATAATCCTGAATGCGGATATGTTGCATCTGCCAATTGTAAAACAGCACCGGCAGATTATCCTTATTACATAAGTGATTGGTACATTCTGCCGTATCGCCAGGATCGGATTATTGAAATGCTGAATGAGAAGGAAAAGCTTTCTATTGATGATTTTAAAAAGATGCAAGGCGATCAGAAATCAAAAATG
>CAIXHD010000482.1 GCA_903919065.1 uncultured Bacteroidota bacterium | reverse complement strand
CCGGCACAACAGGCATCACAGACTGGGCCATCCGAAATACCACCCGTTTTATATTGCAGGAAAATATCACCACCAGCCAATTCGATTTATGCCGGAATGATAGTCTGATCCTGTCGAACACTTTCGAGTTTGAATCGGGGTTCCGAAAGGCCAAAAACCTGGCAGGCGGACAGATCTATTCTTTCGTCACCAACGGCGGATTAAAAGGCCTGTTTAAAGTGCTGGAAGTCCGGGGCGCAACGGAAGGGGATATCGCGATAGCCATCAAAATAAAAAAATGAACAACTGCCTGATCGCCATATTATCGCTATTGATCCTAACAACCGGACTGTCGGCTCAGGAAAAGGACACTACAACCGCCAGACGGATCAGGCTGGATGAAGTGGTGGTGACTGCAACCCGCACCAAACGGAAAATCCAGGATATTCCTGCACAGGTTCAGGTAATCACCCTCAAGGATTTCGAGACCTTCCCGGTGAGCAATATCGATGACATTCTCCGCACTACCGCTAACGTTGCAGTGAACCGCAGCTGGGGCATTTTCTCCAAGAATTCAAGCGTAACCATGCACGGACTGCCGGGTGCCGGACGAACACTGATACTTGTGGATGGGATCCCGAAAAACCGGATCGCCGGCGGCTCGGTGAACTGGCATAATATCAATCCGGATAACATCGAAAGGATAGAAATTATCAAAGGACCTGCCTCGGCGCTTTATGGAAACAATGCCATGGGCGGGGTCATCAATATCATCACTAAGAAGCCGGAAAAGAATATCGGTGGATCGTTGGAGGCATTTTACGGGACCTATAATTCGGCAGGCAGCTCACTGAATTTGTCGGGAAATGAGAGCAAAAACAACAAGGGGTTTTACTGGGACCTGAATGGTTACTACCGCCGGGGCGATGGATATTATCTGGATCCGCCGGCTTTTCTCGACCCAACCGATGTGAAAACTTATCTTAAGGAATTTGGCGGCGGAACCATGCTGGGCTATCAGTTTAATAAAACCAACAGCCTGGAGGTAGCCTATGATTATTATAACGAAACCCGGGGCGCCGGTCTGAAAGTTCACCTGCCGGATGGAAGTTATGAATCGACACTGACCAACCAGGTGAGATCGAGATACACCGGAAAGCTGGGGAAGGCCGATCTGACCGCGCTGGTGTACTATTCGCACGAAAAATTTTATGGTCAGAAAGAATCGCTCAATGAGCTCAATGAATATCGGATTACTGATTCCTATACCGATAAAAACGACAAAGGACTCTGGATAACCTACACCGATGAGATGTTCAGGAAAAACCGCATCACCGTAGGAACTGAGCTGAAAATGGGCGATGTGAACGGGCAGGATATTTACCGCACCTCCACCGACCTGATTCAGTTCCACAGCAAAATGGATGTGCTTGGGATATTTATTCAGGATGAGTACAGCTTTATGCACGACCGGTTCAAACTGATCGCCGGTCTGCGAAACGATATGGTGCGATTTTACGACGGCTACCAGAACATCTCAGAGCCGACCAATGCAACAGGTTTCGTGAAGGGTTTTTCGGAGAATTTCAAGAATAACCATTGGAATGCAATCAGTCCTAAAATCGCTTTACAATACTCCATCAGCCCCAAATCGCAGGTCTATATATCCGCAGGTAATGGGTTTTTGCCTCCCGACCTGAAAGATCTCAGCCAGACTGGTAAAATCCGCAAAGGATTCCGATTGGCCAACCCCGATCTGAAACCCGAAATTCTGACCAATTATGAATTAGGTTATTCACACGTTTTTGCCGACAGGTTGCAAATCAGTGCAGCAGTGTATTATTCCCATGGTCACGATTTTCAGTACATGATAGGTACCGGCGATTCGGTTGATACCGGAAGTGGAACATTAAAGCCCGTGCTCAAACCTGAAAATATTGCAAAGATCGGAGTCATGGGTGCCGAATTCACGGCCGGCTGGATTCTCACCAAAACCCTGTCGCTGAACATCAGCTATGCCTATAATGACTCAAGGATTATCGATTTTGGGAGTTCAACAATCAATCCCGATAAGGATCTTGCCGGCAAATATATGGTAGAGGTTTCACCGCATGTTGTGTATGCAGGCTTGAACTACCGGTATAAAACCTTTACCGCGAACCTGAATTGCAATTATGTCGATAAGCAGTGGTTCGATGATGAGAACACCATTTTGGTGGACGACTACTTTGTTGCTAACCTCAGGCTGGCAAAGGCTTTCAAAAAACACTTCAGAATATATTTCGATATCCAGAACATTTTCAATATCGCATTTATCGACCGGAAAGGTCAGCTGTCGCCCGGGCGCTTTATTACCGGGGGACTTCAATACAATATTTAACAATCAAATAAATTAACAACGTGAAAAGGATTTTTACCATCATCGCCGCATTACTGTTCGCTACCATTGGGTTCTCACAACAGGTGACCATTGCCAAATGGACCTTCCCCACCGGAAATGCAGTGGACACCCTTGCCGACCAGGCAAACGCATTAAACACAACCAAGTCTATTTCCACTACAGGCGGCGTCAGTGGCATTGCCTTTAAGAATGGAGCCACCACCAAGGCGGCACAGGCGACCAATTGGAATGGCGGAGTGGATACCAAGGCATGGCAGGTGGAAATCAACGCCACCGCAAGCGCAAAGATTCAGGTAAGCTCCAAGCAGACTGCCGGCGGATCGTACCCGGGCCCGAAGGACTTCAAATTGCAGTACAGAATTGGAACCGGCGGCACCTGGACTGATGTTACCAGCGGTACCCTCATAGCTGCCAATGAGTGGACCACCGGCGTGCTCAACAATGTTCAATTGCCCGATGAATGCAATAATCAGGTTTCGGTTTTTATCCGTTGGGTGATGACCTCAAATCTTGATGCCAATGGTGCTGCTTTAATTGCTACCGGTATCGCCAAAATCGATGACATCAGCATCACCGGCGAAACTATTTCAGGGATCAGTAATCCGGCTGCACTTAGTCTGAACGTTAGCATCTATCCAAATCCCTGTGCAGATATCCTTACCGTGAATTCTGAAAATGAGCTGAACAAAATCGAAATTTATTCAATTACCGGCAGCAAGGTTTTTGAATTAAACCAAACCGGACACAACCTTTCCATCGATACCAATAAGTTTCAGTCGGGACGATATTTTTTAGTGGCGCATTTTACAGGGAATGCCGGATCAGCAGTACGATCGGTGATTGTTGAAAGATAA
Organism: uncultured Bacteroidota bacterium; assembly: GCA_903919065.1. Lineage (GTDB taxonomy): Bacteria > Bacteroidota > Bacteroidia > Bacteroidales > UBA12481 > UBA12481. The sequence continues at coordinate 26,796 of CAIXHD010000482.1, read as the reverse complement.
CATTCGTAGGGGAGGACCCGCGGGTCCTCCCTCTTTTAACGCGTGGCCTCCCTCTTCACACATGTTTCCGGCGTTTTGAAGGTCGAGATTCTTACTTCAAAATGTTCCTGGCAGTATCAGAAATTCTTCAGCCGATAATACACCAGCACCGGATTTCCATCGGCAGTAACTTTCTCTGCCTCCATAAACCCCGGGACCTCTTTTCGGAGAATGGCCTTTTGGTCTTCGGATAGGGTTTTAATCATTTCGAACCAGCCGATCCCTTCATAGTCGGCAATAAACCAGGAACCATTGGTGTGCCGGGGAAAATGAATCGGTACGCCTCTGAAATTCCCCATCGAGGCGAGTGAATCCATAGCCAGATTCAATTGGTTTTTCGACTGGTGATCCAAGACCCAAACCCCTCGGAACCCATCATTTCTATAGATATTCGCCAACAGGTGGTCCGGTGTATTTGCTAAAGAAGAAAAACCAAAAATCTTCCCTGATTCCTCATTCAGTTTGTCGGCAGTTTCGGTATTCAAAAAGGCACCTGTATCGATCGCAGCCGATCCGAAATCAACAGTTAAAAGGGTATCAATCCGATCAGCAAATAATTCATAAATGTTATAATCGAAGCGCCGGTGATAAAGGGCTGAACCCGGTTTCGTTCCTTCAGCAAAGCCGAAACATCCGTCGCCCTGAACAGGCACCTTGAAAGGAAAATAAGTTTTACTGATTTTGCCATTAAGGTCCAATACTGCCAGCTCACAATTCGTCTTATTAAACCCAAATCTGCCGGCATGGACTGCTACCAGATCCTTACCGATGAACCTCATCCGGTAACCGCTGAAATCCTGGTTCACCGACCGAAGAAACTGACCGCCCGGGTTAAAGAAGTTTACCCGGGGTGCCGGGCTGCGATTTAGCAGAATCTCCGATTTTTCCTGATTAAACAAAATCCCGGCAGCAGTGGTATATTCACCCGGACCTTTGCCCCGGGTGCCAAATTTCCGGAGAAACTTACCCTGCCGATCGAAACATAATATCTGATTTGTCTCCCCGTCCAACGCGACAATCGTATCCCCGTCAAACTGCATCTGGCCGACATAGGACATCAGGCATTCCGGGTTGGTCTCCAGCGGGACAATCCTGATCTCCTTTATCACATTTTCCAGGTCGATGGTTTTGGTGGGCCAGGTTTTAATATCGAGATGATATATACCTGAGTTATGCTCAGGAGTGGAGCAACTGATTATCGCAGCAAGAAAAACAACAATGGCTATAATTTTACGCACCATGATAGAATTGATTAAATAAAGATAGGATTTCATAACCAGTCTTTCAACATTAAGACGCTGGCTCAGAACTGATCTGTGTTATCTGTGACATCTGTGGATAGTAAAAAAAGAGGCCGGCATCACGCCGGCCTCCCTTTAAATATGTCCTCCCGGGAAGTTATCCGCAGAGCACCTTTCCCTTCAATGCTCCCTTGAATCTCCTACTTCGGAATTCGGAATTCTTCATTGGAATCTCTAACCTCCTACTTCTTTATAATAATAGGCTCGCCAAACCCCAACGACTTCAACCCTGCAGCTTGCGTTGCGGCGTCTCCGGCAACCACATAGTACATCCGGTTAGCATTAACATACTTCTGGGCAAGAGCTTTATGCTGGGCCAAAGTCATATTCCTGATCGTCTGCTGCTCAGCTTTTACATAATCTTTTGGCAGATTATAGGTGCTGATTTCACCAAGCATTCCCAAAAGGGCACCGAGGGTTTCATACTTGCGGGCATACGATTTCAGGAGGGAATTCTTGGTAAAATCCAGCTCTTCCTGAGTAACTCCCTGACCATATTTAATCATCAGATTTTTAAATATCTCAGTAGATTCCTGTGTTGCAGAGGAACGAACCGGGGCTGATGCGGTAAAAGTTCCGGCAAGATAGGAACCCGAAAATCCGCTGCGTGCTCCGTAAGTAAATCCCTTTTCTTCGCGGAGAACCATATTCACCCAGCCGTTGAATGATCCGCCGAGCTTATCATTCATCACGGTAGCTGCAAAGTAATCAGGATCCGTTCTGGCTGGACCGGCACATCCGATATTGATAATCGATTGCTTGGCACCTGGAACATCAATGAAATAAACAACAGATTTTGCAGGAGCTTCAGGGACTTTGTAAGTCGGGAAAGTCACTGATTTGGCAGCCCATTTCTGAGAGAGGGTCTGCAATGAAGCCATAACCTTATCTTTCTTGATCGCGCCTGCTATCTGGAAGCTGGCTACTGATGGTGAGAAATAAGATGCATAATAAGCTTTCAGGTCATCTAAAGTGATGGCAGCAACTGTTTCTTCTGTCCCACCTGCACTGATGCCGAAAATGTGTTTGTCGCCATAAACCAGTTTTTGGAATGTATTGGAAATTAAACTATTCGGACTGGATTTCTGCCGCTTGATTCCGTTGATAGCGCGGGTTTTAGCCAATGCAAATTCTTCTGCATCCCAACGGGGTTCGAGAAGCATCTCCTCAAGAAGAGCAAGAGTCTTATCATAATTTCTAGCCAGCGTATTGCCGCTGATAGAAATTCCGGTAGCCGATGCACCAATTCTTATGCCCGATCCCAGACCTTCAATAGCCTCCTCCAACTCCAATGGAGTCTTGTTTTTTGTTCCTTCATTCATTAGCTGTCCAACCAGACTGGCAACACCCGATTTATCAATATTATCAAGTACATGACCACCTTTAAGAGTAATGTTGAACTGAACCAGCGGCAGTTCCGACTGCTCAATTCCATACACTTTCATCCCGTTTGATAATTTATCTTCCCAAATAACAGGAAGGGTAATTGTTGGATCGGGGCCATCTTTTGGCATCACGGAACGGTCAAATGCTGATGGGGTTTTTACTACTGGTTCCTCCGGAGCATTTTCATCAATCTTAACCTGTGTGGCATTCAGGATGTCCTCTTCCTTGATACCGGCACTCATTGAACCATCAGCAACTAAATCGGCCTGACCTTTGGGTACAAAGCAGGTTGCCACATAAGGCTTACCCTTGATGTACTTTTCATACACGCGCATGATGTCCGCTTTGGTAACAGCTTTTACCCGTTCAATGTCTTTTTTATAGAAATCAGGGGTGCCGGCATATTCATTATAGGTGGCCAGCTGCCTTGATTTACCAAGAATGCTGCTGATACCACTATAAAATCCTGATTCCTGACCAGCCTTGATCCTGTCGACATCCGCTTCAGTAAATCCTTCTTTTTCGAACCGGGCAAAAGCTTCAAAAACTGCGCTCTCAACAGTCTTTAAACTAACACCTTCGTTAGCAGTCACCGAAAGGTTGAATGTTCCGGTAATCTCCTGGCTTCCGTTGCCAGCTCTGGCACCTGAAGTCAGTTTCTTTTCCTTAACCAGTACATTATATAAAGGAGCTTTTTTCCCGCTCGATAATAATTGTCCCAGGTAATCCAGTGCATAGCTATCCGGATTGAACTCTTCAACCGTTGGCCATACCATAGTCAACTGAGGTGCTTTGGCAAAGTTGTCTTCATGGTATAACTTCTTGATCTCGCTAATTTTAACAGGCACCGGTTTCGGATCAGCAAGGTCAGCTCCGCGCTTTACCTCACCAAAATATTTCTCGATCAGCTTTTTGGCTGTAGCCGGATCAAAATCACCAGCTAATACCAGGGTGGCATTATTCGGGATGTAATATTTAGCATGAAAGGCTTTTACATCTTCAACAGTTGCCTTAGCCAGATCTTCCATTTCACCGATAACAGTCCAGCTGTATGGATGTCCTTTTGGGAAGAGGTTCTTTGCAATTACCTCCTGATTATGTCCGTATGCAGCATTGTCGACGCTCTGGCGCTTTTCGTTCTGAACCACATTCTGCTGAATGTTGAAAGTCTTTTTTGTGATTGTATTCTCCAAAAATCCCATCCGGTCCGACTCCAGCCACAGAACTTTTTCCAGGGCATTCTTTGGAACCACCTCATAATAAGTGGTTGCATCGTTGCCTGTTCCACCATTCAGTGTACCTCCGGCATCCTGAACAATTTTAAAGAATTGGTCTTCCGGAACATTTTCCGAACGCTGAAACATGATGTGCTCAAAAAGATGGGCAAATCCTGTGCGGCCGAAAGTTTCACGGTTCGATCCCACATGGAACTGAATTGTCAGCGCAACAATCGGATCCGAATGATCCTCGCTGAGAATAACATCAAGCCCATTTTTCAGGGTATACTTTTCATACGGAATATTCAATTCCGATTTGGTTTGCGCCTTGCAGCCAGCGATCAGCAGAGCCGCAAACATGACCAGGAAGGTTAACTTTTTCATATTTATTGTTTGAGTTTGATTCTTTTTTTAGGGCAGAGGGCAGAAGGCAAAAGGCAGAAATTGGTTACAAGAAAGAGGAAATAGGTTTAAGGGATTGTTTCAATGGTAAGTTTTCACATTAATGGTAAGCTATCGCATTATTGGCAAGTTGTTGCATCAATGCGAAGCTATTGAACATCTCATACTTATTTCTTAAATCTTAATGCTAATTTCTGCCTTTTGCCCTCTGCCCTCTGCCTTATAAAGGCCTATTTTTTAATAATTACCGGTTCTCCAAATCCCAATGCCTTTAACGGCGCTGCCTGCGTTGCTGCATCCCCTGAAATCACATAATACATCTTATCAGGATTGATATACTTCTGAGCCAATGTCTTATGCTGGTCAACAGTCATATTTTTAATGGTTTCCTGCTCAATCATTACATAATCCTTGGGAAGATTATACATGCTGATTTCCCCAAGCATTCCCGTTAAGGCACCCAGCGTTTCAAAGTTTAAAGCATAGGATTTGATCATGTAATTTTTGGTCATATCAAGATCTTTCTGAGCAATTCCTTTACCATAATCTTCCATCAGACTTTTGAAAATCTGAACAGATTCGAGGGTTGCAGAGGAACGAACCATAGAGCCGGCAGTAAATGGACCGGGGATATAGGAACCACTGAATGAGGTTGTAGCTCCGTAAGTAAATCCCTTTTGCTCGCGAAGAACCTGGTTCACCAATGCCAGAAAATTACCTCCAAGATGATCATTCATCACGGTAGCTGCAAAATAATCAGGGTCGGTCTGGGCTAGTGCCAGGCTGCCGATCCTGATGGTCGACTGCTTTGCTCCCGGAACGTCAATAAAGTAGATCTCCGACTTCTGCAAAGGTGCCGGAACAGCATAAGTGGGGGTTACCACCTCTTTGGCTGCCCATTTGGAAGCCAGACTCTGCAGGGAGCTCATGACTTTTTCATGGCTGATATTTCCTCCAACATGGAAGTTTGCTACGCTAGGTGACATAAATGCGGCGTACCATGCTTTCAGGTCATCCACCGTGATGGTTGGCACCGATTCCAGCGTACCGCTGGCACTCAGCGAGAAAATATGTGCAGGACCGTAAACTTTCTCCATAAACGTTTCACCTGCCAATGCCGGCGGACTTGCTTTCTGGCGCTTCAGATTGTTCATTACGCGTGTTTGGGCAAGCGCAAATTCATCAACATCCCAGCGAGGCTCCAAAAGCATCTCCTCAACCAGCGCCAGCGTGGCGTCGTAATTACGGACCAGACAGTTTCCGCTGATGGTAATTGCAGCGGCATTTGAATTGATATTGATCCGGGCACCAAGGGTTTCAATTGCCTCCTCGAGTTCCTGAGGAGTCTTATTTTTTGTTCCCTGGTTCATCAGCGAAGCCATCAGGCCGGCAACTCCCGGTTTATCCAGTTTATCGAGATAATGGCCGCCTTTCAGTGTCAGATTAAACTGAACTAACGGCAATTCATTTTGCTCAATTCCCCATACCCCCATGCCGTTTGATAATTTGTCGTTCCAAACCGTTGGAATAACAACCACCGGTTCCGGTCCATCAAGTGGAACCACGGTCCGGTCGAAAGCAGTAGGAGTTTTCACCACCTCATCACTACCCGATTCGGCAATCTCCACCTGTGTGGCACTCAAAATATCCTCCTCCTTCACACCTGCCGGAACCGATCCTTCGGCTGCAAGCTCAGGATGGCCTTTGGGTACAAAACTGGTTTCCAGGTAGGGTTTTCCTTTGATATACTTTTCATACACGCGTATGATATCTGCTTTGGTAACCGCTTTTGTCCTTTCCAGATCTGTTTTGTAAAAATCAGGCGATCCCGCATATTCATTATATTGAGCCAGCTGAAATGATTTGCCCAGAACACTGCTGATGCCATTATAAAAGCCTGTCTCCTGACCGGCCTTGATACGTTCAACATCTGCTTCGGTAAAACTTTCCGTTTCGAAACGTTTGAAAGCTTCAAAAACAGCGGCTTCCACATCTTTCAGATTCACACCCTCGTTAGCCGTTACGGTAACTGTAAAAGCACCGGCAACTTCCATGCTGCCATTATCGGCACGCGGACCGGAAGCGAGTTTCTTTTCCTTCTCGATCACCTTGTACATCGGTGCTTTTTTGCCGCGCGCCAGCAACTGACCTAAATAATCAAGTGCATAGCTGTCCGGACTGTATTGCTCAACCGTTGGCCAAACCATGGTGAGCTGGGCTGCCCTGGCAAAATTATCTTCGTGAAATAACTTCTTAGTCTGGGTCAGGCTCACTGGTTGTGGTTTCGGATCAGCCAGTTCTTTTCCGGTCTTTATCTCTCCAAAATATTTCTCGATGAGCTTTTTAAGGTCTGCCGGAATAAAATCTCCCGAAAGAACCATCGTGGCGTTGTTCGGAACATAAAAAGTATCATGAAAAGTCTTCACATCTTCAATCGACGCTTTAAAAAGATCTTCCATTTCACCGATCACTGTCCAATTGTATGGATGTCCGTCAGGATAAAGGTTTTTCGATATCACCCAATCGGTGTATCCGTATGGGGCATTATCTTCATACTGCCTTTTTTCATTCTGTACCACATTCTGCTGTATGTTCAGCGCCTTTTTATTGATGGCATTAGTCAGAAATCCAAGTCGGTCCGACTCAAGCCAGAGCACTTTTTCCAAAGCATTTTTTGATACCACTTCAAAATAAGTGGTGGCATCGTTGCCGGTACCGGCATTTGATGATCCTCCGGCGTTCTGAATGATCTCATCGAACTGGCCAAGTGCTACGTTTTCTGAGCGCGAAAACATGAAATGCTCAAACAGATGCGCGAAGCCAGTGCGGCCTTTCGATTCGCGGCCCGATCCAACATGGAACTGTATGGCATAAGCAATAATCGGATCCGAGTGATCCTCATGCAGAATCACCTGCAGCCCGTTGGCCAGGGTAAACTTTTCGTACGGAATGTTAAGCTCCGTCTTGGGTTTGGGATTGCAGCCGGCCATAATTATGGCAGCGAAAGCAAACAGATAAAGTAACTTTTTCATTTTGGTAGTTTTGGTTTCAATGGGATTCAGTGTCATGCTTCAGTTACGAATATTAGTCACTCGTCACCTGTCACCTGTCACTGATTTAAAAGTTGAAAGTTAGAAAAGCAACATCAGAAAAGCGAAGCCTGAAAAGTTAAAAATTGTGAAAATAGATCGCTATAAAATTAATATCGTTACTAATTTTTTAGTTGTATAATTAAATTATTAGTATATTTGATTCATGAAAACTCTGACAAAAGCCGAGGAACAGGTCATGCAACACCTGTGGAGCCTTGAAAAAGCATTCCTCAAGGATATCGCCGATGCCTTCGAAGAACCAAAGCCCGCTTACACAACCATTTCAACAATGGTCAGGATTCTAATCGAAAAGGGATTCATCGGATTCAAACAGTACGGGAATAACAGGGAATATTTTCCGCTGGTAGCCCGTGAAGATTACTTAAAAGGTCAGTTCCGGGGTGTTCTTAAAAGCTATTTTCAGGGCTCCTTTTCAAAATTCGCCTCCTTTTATGCCGATGAGGAAAATATCAGCATGGAAGAGCTCGAAGAAATCCGGATGCTTATTCAGGACGAGATCAGAAACCGCAAAATCATAAAAAATGAATAATTTTCTTGATTACCTCTTGCAGGTCAGCGCTGTCCTCATCCTCCTGTATCTCCCCTATCAGTTGCTGTTCCGGAAAGAAACCCGGTTTACCCTCAACCGTTCTTATCTGCTGGCAATCCTGATAATATGCTGGATTATCCCGCTGGTCAATATCCCGGTCGGTACTTCGGCGCCGGAATTTCAGGCATTCAGGGTTCAAATTGAGACTCCTATCATGGAAAACACTGGCCTGTCAACCAATCTTCCTGAAATATCACAACCCTCAAATCAGTCCATACATTTTAACTGGCTGATGCTATACTGGCTCGGTGTGGCATTTATGCTGATCAGGAATCTTTGGATAATTGTAAGGATCATCAGGCTCAGCCAGAGATCTGCGAGGTACGCTACCGGCAGGATTCAGTTTATTGTCAGAGATGATATACCGGCGTTCACCTTTTTCAGAAAAATCTTTCTCAACCGGGCCGAATATGAATTGGCAAATAACAGCTTGGTATTGCGGCATGAATTGGCTCATTTGCGGCAAAAGCATACCTGGGATCTGATATTAGCTGAACTTGTTCATACGATTCTTTGGTTCAACCCTATACTCATCCTGATAAAAAATGCCTTTAAAGAAACCCATGAATACCAGGCCGACCGCACCGTTTTGAGTGAGGGATTTGATTTTGAGCAATATGCATTATCACTTCAGACGGGTCAGGTTCAATCAGGATATCAGAACCTCGTAAACTATTTTAACGGATCCACTTTAAAAAAACGTATCATCATGGCTACAACTCCGACTGATTCAAAATCCATTCGAAAATATTTCCTGATCATTCCAGTTCTTATCAGTTGTTTGATTCTCTGGTCATTCATTCAGGATCCGGTCGGCACTGGCAATCCTAAGGAAACAGGCAGGAACCTGATTGTTTTAATCGATCCCGGTCACGGTGGAAAGGATCCCGGGGCCACCAATTCCAAAATTACCAAGAACGAAAAAGATTTCAACCTTGCTCTGGCCAAAAGTCTTGAAACAGTGCCTCATGAAGGTATCGACTTCATTTTTACCCGCACAACCGATAATTATGTCACCCTGGGTAGCCGTTATAACCTGGCTGAAAAAAACCATGCCGACCTGCTTCTGGAACTACATATGAATGCCAACAAAAATTCAAATATAAGAGGGCCGGAATTAATTTACTCCGCTAAGAATCTATTCCCAGATGTTTCGCGTAAAATCTGCCAGGCGATGGGCTCTCAGTTAAAGACAAGAGTTTTCGGGCCCAACAAAGAACCCTTCTCAACCGCTAACCTGGTTGTCCTGACTAATGCAAAATGCCCGGCCGTTCATTTCTCGTTCGGCTATATTACCAATGATGATGATGCCAAAACCTACTCCAGCCCCGAAAACCTTGAATCCCTGGCCAAAAAAATCATTGAAAATCTTCAGGAAATAAAATTTTCCACCGGTCTGATTCCCTTCCGATGAAACTGCAGCGTGCCTGCCCGTACAGCGATTTCTGCAGCCTGCTCAATGGAATATCCTTCCGTGAGGCAGGCAGTAAGTGTTGCCGTTACCTGATCGCCACACCCGGTTTCATCATGGATGTCGCCTCCTGATATTTCCGGTACCGGAATATGCCTCGCAATGGTATGGCCAAAAAGATAGGCCCCCTTAGCTCCATGAGTTATCATAACATATTCAATGCCCTGACTCAACAATATCTTAGCTGCCTTAGCCGCACTTTCAAAACCATCAATCGCCACACCAGTCAGAATCTCCGCCTCAAATTCATTCGGTTTGATCACAAAAACCCCCTCACCTACTAAACTATTATCCTCCTCACCATCTAACCTACTCAGCTCCTCACCTATTAAACTCCTATTCTCCTCACCTCCTATCCTCCTATCCTTTATCCCCCCGGGATCCAAAACCACCCGGATTCCATGAACCTTCGCAAGAGCAATAGCCTCCCTCACTGTTTCTTCGGGAATTTCAAGTGCAAGCATCATATACGCTGGCTGCCTGACCGAACGGAATAATACTTCTGCGGCTCTGATATCCGTCGGTCCGAAGTCGCTGTTTATTCCCGGAATACAGTAAATCTGGTTTTTTCCAGATGCATCAACCGGTATCAATGCAATACCCGGAAACTTCCGTCCCGACTCTTCAAAATCCAGTATCTGAACAGAACCGATATCTACACCTGCCTCATGGAGTGCATCCAGCGGAACCTTCCACAATCCAAAAGGATCACGTACCGTTTTACCGATCATGGCTACTTTTCCGGCGCCCAGCCAAACGGCCGCCATCTGGGCCATATTGCGCGCCTTGCCTCCCGGACCCACGTGAAATGTGCCTCCAAGGGTCAACTCTCCCGGCCCTAAAAGCCGCTCTACACCTAACCCGATAAGATCCGTATTCAGTCCGCCGGGTACGATAATCTGCAAATCTTCATTCATCCCCTAAAAATATCAATGAAATCTGATAAATTTCAGAGCTAAACCAATTTCCTATGAACATCAACTGGATTGATCTGTCGATTGTGGGCGTTTACCTCGTGATGATAGCGATGGTAGGATTTGTGATCCGCAAGAAAGCCTCGTCCGGCGTGGAGAATTATTTCCTCGCCGGCCGCAATTTGCCCTGGTGGGTGCTTGGGGTCGCCGGATGCTCCAGCTATATCGATATTGCCGGTACCATGGCCCTGGTGGGTGCTTTGTTCTATCTGGGTCTGAAAACCGTTTGGATGACCAACATTTTCTGGGGATGGTTCATCATGGCCGGCTACATGGCCTTCCAGGCAAAATGGATCCGCCGCTCGGGCGTTATGTCGTTTGCCGAATGGAACGAAACCCGCTTCGGTAAGGACCGCGACGCTGAAATGGCCCGTTTGGCTTCTGCCATTTTCCTTTTGGTACTGATGATTTTCAACCTCGTATACATGGCGGTCGGTATCGGGAAATTTGCCGAGGATGTATTCCCGCTCACCCGCTGGCAATCAACTCTGATAGTATTCGGAGTGGTGGGTATCTATGTAACCCTTGGCGGTTTTTACGGAGTCGTTATCACGGACATCATCCAAACCGTTTTAATTTTGGCAGGAGCTATAATCATGATTGTCATGATATTCAGCGGTGGCATCGGTACCGATCTCGCTGCTTCGAAACCCGAGGGATGGAGCTCACTGGCCCTCAACTGGCATCTCTGGCCCGGCTATGTGGATTCTGCGCCGGCGGCATACCAGCATTTTAGCCTCTTTGGCCCGCTGATGATCATCGGATTCGGCTGGATGTTATTCCGCGTACTGGCCGGTCCGAATGTATGGGACTTCCAGTTTTTCCTCACCACCCGCTCACCTCGTGACGCAGCCATGGCCGGAGGTTTATGGACCGCTATGTTCATGCTTCGCTGGATTATTGCTATCGCATTTCTCCTTTTGGGAATATCCTTTTTGGGCAGCACGGAAACCATCGACAGTGAAAAGATTTTGCCAATGGTGATCTCCCGTCTGCCGATCGGCATCAGCGGACTCTTCCTGGCCGTGATGCTGGCGGCGCTCATGTCGTCGCTTAATGCCATGGTAAACGTTACAGCAAATGTGGTAACCAATGACATTCTCAAACGATACTTTTTCAAAAATTTACCTGAAAAAAAAGTAGTTCGAATGGGTCAGCTGGCTTCTATTGTTGCTCTCTTATTGGGATTTGTATTCAGCCTCTCCATCAATAACGTCATCTCTGCCTGGGAAACCATGATTTTCGTAGTCGTTACGATGATCCTCGTTCCGGCAACTATGCGCTGGCACTGGTGGCGCTTCAGCGGCAAAGCTTTCGTCTGGAGCATGATCTGCACCGCTGCTTTCATTGCCCTCCAGAAAATATTCTTTGGATCGATATCCAGCACCAACTCACTTGGTATTAATACGTTCGCAAGCCTGCTGATCACTATTGCCATCGGTTTCATTTTCAAGCCTACAGACAAGCAGGTACTGGTGAAATTCTACAGCAAGGTAAAACCATTCGGATTCTGGGGACCGATACGCAAAGAATCTGTTGCGCAGGGACTGATGAAAGCCAACGATCGGGAGCCGATGTGGGATGCCATCAACGGTCTGATTGCTCCGGTATTCCAGTTTATTATTGCCCTGCTGCCGTTCTATCTGTTCCTCCGCAGGTGGCCGCAATTCTGGCTGACAGCTGCACTTCTGGCCGGCGTAACGCTCGTGTTGTATTTTACCTGGTATAAAAATCTTCCTTCAAAAGATGAAAAATAGGGTTCACCTGATATGTAATGCACACCTCGATCCGGTCTGGCAGTGGCGATGGACCGAAGGCTGCTCGGAGGCAATCGCCACATTCCGCAATGCCGTGGAAATAATTCATGAATATCCGGAGCTGATATTCAATCACAATGAAGCCATTCTTTATCAGTGGGTCAAAAAATATGATGCCCGCCTGTTTAATGAGATTCGGGAACTGGTTGCCCAAAACCGATGGTTCATCGCCGGAGGCTGGTTTCTGCAGCCGGACGTGAACCTCCCGCCCTATGAAAACCTCGTCAGGCACATCCGTATCGGCAGGGAGTTTTTCAAGGGTGAATTCGGCGTTGAACCCAAAGTTGCTTACAATTTTGATTCCTTCGGCCATACCGCAGGCTTGCCAAAACTGCTCCGCGATTTTGGCTATGAATTCTATGTCCACCAGCGGCCCGAACAGGAATTCATGCAGCTGCCCGACAGCCTCTATCAGTGGAAAGGATTGCATGGAGCTTCCATTCCGGCTTACCGCATAGAGATCGGACTCTACCACAGCGAGCGAAAGAATATCACTCAAAGACTTACCGAAGCAACCAATCTGGCCCTTAAACTTAACCGCGACGTTGCCCTGTTCTGGGGCCTTGGCAACCACGGCGGCGGTGCCACCCGCATCGACCTCGACCGGATCCGTGAATTCACCGCCGACGAGCAGCGCGTGGAATTTATGCACAGCACCACCGACCGGTTTTATGAAGCCATCAAACCTTTGATTCCAAATCTGCCTTTGTATGAAGGCAGTCTGCAGAGGGTTTTCACCGGTTGCTACACCTCGCTTTCGCGCATCAAGCGAAAAGCTATCGAGGCCAGCGGTGCGGTTTTGCAGGCGGAAAAACTTATCGATATTGTACCTCCCCCAACCCCCTCCTTAGCAAGGAGGGGGCAAGAGCCCCTCACTGGTTTGAGGATTGGGTTGGGGGAGGTCTGGGAGGATATCCTCTTCAACGACTTTCACGATATTCTTCCCGGTTCCTGCACCGAGCCAGCTGAGCAGGATGCGCTCGACCTGTATGGCCGTGCGATGGAAAATATCAGGCGGTTAAACATGCAGTCGATCACCTCCATTAACCAATCTGTTGCACCCCTGAAAGCCCATATCCCGGTTACCGTGTTTAATTCCAATGCCGGACTCACCACCATGCCGGTGGAATTTGAATGCATGAGTGATTACCGACCGTTCTGGGAAGGCGAATGGACCCTGAAACTTTTCGACCGCCAAGGCAACGAAATCGCCTGTCAGGAAGAACAGCCCGATGCCCGTTTACCCTTCCATCGCTGGCGCCGAAAAATCAGTTTCTTAGCAAAAGACCTTGCTCCCGGTGTTCACCACTACTATCTGACACCAGTGGAAACCTCCCCCAACCACACCAACAGCCTGAGTACCTCCCCCAACCCCCTCCTTATAAATGAGGGGGCCAGAAATAGCACTTCAGCATTAAAAGAGTCTACCTTCGTACCCAGCCCTTCTCTGTCATTCCCGCGAACGCGGGGACCTTTTGCCAACTCACAGGATCTTCCCAAAATATCGTTTCTCGTATTAAATGATACAGCCGATTCCTGGGGCACCAACGCTTTCTCTTACCGCGATCTTGCCGGTAAGTTTGAACCGGAACACCCGGAGCGTATTATTGAGACCGGACCCATACGTAATATATATGAGTCGAACCTTACATTTCACCACAGCAAAATAACTGTTCATCGTATCTGTTATGCTGATTGGCCCGTTACGGAATACAAAATCCGCATCCAATGGAACGAAGAACAAAAACGGCTAAAACTGGCTATCCCCGTTCCCGTTGAAAATGCAAAACTCACCGCCCAGATCTCCGGCGGCTCCGAAATCTTTCCACCCAACTCTCAGGAGCATGTCCACGGCACCTGGCTCTCCCTTGGGGTTCCTGATACCCGACACCCGATACCCGATACCCTTCCTCCTGATACCCGACACCCGACACCCGACACCCTTCTTCTTGCCGCCCACAACGGTCTCCACGGCTTCGATTACGACGGCAGCGAAGTGCGGTTATCCATCCTCCGCAGCGCCGCCTTTTGCCATGAGCAGGGATATAACCTGGATAACGGACGCTCACATAAATTCATGGATATCGGTATTCATGAGGTCCGACTGGCTATCTGGGAGCAAGGGCCCGATCCCGATGCTGTTTCGGAATGGCTTAATGCCCCGCCTCTCGTCTGGCCACATTTACCCATCGGTTAAAAAATTTATCTTTATCAAAAATTCTACGAATGAAAAGATTACCCGGATCATTTCTGACTTTTGCAATCACGGTTATCCTGTTGACCGGCCAGCTTTCATTTGCGCAGGACACCAAACCAAAGGTTGAAGTCAACAGGCTTCGCGTTGAATATCAGGTTAATCCAGTTGGAATTGATATTCTGCAACCAAGATTCAGCTGGGAGATAAAAGCAAATGTCCGTAATCTCATGCAAACAGCCTATGAGGTGCGCGTTGGGCTTAATGCTGACAAACTGAAAAATAGTGGTCAATTATTCTGGACGAGCGGTAAGGTGCAATCCGATGAGAGCAACCAACTCATGTATACCGGCCCGGCACTGGAATCCGGGAGAAGATATTATTGGACCGTCAGGATATGGGATAACCAGAACCATGTTACCGACTGGTCAACTGTAGCATACTGGGAAATGGGCTTGCTAAAAACCAACGACTGGAAAGCCGTTTGGATTGAGCCGGTAATGACCGCTGATGCAAAGGTTGAGGAACCCTGCCCTCTGATTCGCAAATCGTTCAGCCTCAATAAAGAGGTGCGGTCAGCCAGAATGTATATCACTTCACACGGACTCTATCAACTGGAAATAAAT
This sequence comes from uncultured Bacteroidota bacterium, assembly GCA_903919065.1. Lineage (GTDB taxonomy): Bacteria > Bacteroidota > Bacteroidia > Bacteroidales > UBA12481 > UBA12481. The sequence goes on along the minus strand of CAIXHD010000482.1, from coordinate 11,667 downwards.
GGTACCAAACCGAACGACTGGCTATTTACCCCGGGATGGACCAGCTACAATAAACACCTTCAGTATCAGACTTACGATGTAACCAAATTGCTCAAAAAGGGCGATAATGCCATCGGAGTAACCCTTGGAAACGGATGGTACCGTGGTGATCTCGGATGGAGTCGGCAACGCAACCTGTACGGTAACCAACTGGGTGTTCTTGCCCAATTGGAGGTTGAATATACCGATGGTTCCAAAGCTCTTATCGTCACCGATAAAACTTGGAAATTCGCGTCCAGTCCGATCCTTATGGCGGAAATCTATCATGGTGAAAAATATGACGCCCGATTGGAACTTCCAGGATGGAGCACCCCATCATTCAACGATAAATCATGGACGCCGGTTATAGAAAAGGAATTCAGCAAGGATAACCTTTCCGCTCAGAACGGCCCGATGGTGAGAAGAATGGTTGAACTCACCCCGATAAAAATCTTTACCGCTCCCAATGGCGATACCCTGGTGGATATGGGCCAGAACATGGTCGGCTGGGTTAAGCTGAAAGTTACCGGAAACGCCGGTCGCAAAATCACCCTGCGCCATTTCGAGGTTCTCGACAAGGTTGGAAATTTATATTTTGATAATATCCGCGCAGCAAAACAAACAGTAGAGTATACTCTCAAAGGCAAGGGCGAAGAGGTTTTCGAACCACATTTCACCTTCCAGGGATTTCGTTTTGTTAAGATATCAGGCTTTGGAAAAATGCCTGAGGTAAATAATATTACCGGAATCGTTATCCACTCCGATATGGACCGTACCGGCGAGTTTTCCTGTTCCGACCCAATGGTTAACCAGCTTCAGCATAACATTCAATGGGGCCAGATGGGTAATTTCCTTGATGTTCCTACTGATTGTCCGCAACGCGATGAACGTCTTGGCTGGACCGGCGATGCACAGGTTTTTGCGCCGACTGCCTGCTACAACCGTGATGCCGCAACTTTCTATTCCAAATGGCTGAAGGACCTGGCATTTGATCAGGCCGCCGATGGCCGTATCCCCCATGTGATCCCGAATATTCTCGGCGACGGAGCTTCAACCGGATGGGCCGATGCTGGCATCATAGTTCCATGGACTGTTTACCGCCAATATGGCGATAAGCGTATCCTCGAGCGTCAGTACGCCTCAATGAAAGCCTGGGTCAACTATATGAAAACCCAATCGGGCTCTAAATTTCTCTGGACAAATGGAAATCACTACGGCGACTGGCTTGCTTTTGCCACCACCGACAGCGATTATCCGGGCGCAACCACCGATAAGGATCTTATTGCAACCGCCTACTTTGCCTGGACATCAAAATTGATGAACCGGATAGCTGTAATCCTCAATAAACCGGAGGATGCCGCCTACTATAAGGAGCTTTTCAATAATGTAAGAACAGCCTTCCAAAGGGAGTATGTAACTCCGAATGGCCGGCTTTCATCGAATACACAAACTGCCTATGTAATCTCGCTTGCTTTCGGTCTGGTTCCTGATGCACAGCGCGATAGCGTTGCTGCCCGCTTGGCAAAAGATGTAAAATCATTCGGCCATATAACCGCTGGTTTTATCGGTTCAGCACTGGTTAGCCCAATGTTGTCTGAATTCGGATATGACGACCTCGCTTATATGCTGCTGATGCGCAAAGATTATCCGGGCTACCTCTATCCCATCACCAAAGGGGCTACCACCATCTGGGAACGCTGGGACGGCATCAAAGCCGACGGCAGTTTTCAGGATGCCGGCATGAACTCCTTTAATCACTATGCTTACGGAGCCATCGGAAACTGGATGTACAGCACCGTCGCCGGTCTGCAGGAAGACCCCGAAGTCCCCGCATATAAGAAGATTGTTATCCGGCCGGTTACCGGCGGCGGACTCACCTGGGCCAAAGCGGAACATCTGTCAATATTCGGTATGGTAAAATCGGAATGGAAAACGGAAAATAAAAAGATGACCATGAATGTCACCATTCCAGCAAATACCACCGCCGAAGTGTATATAAAAACAAATGATCAGCAGCAGGTTACTGAAGGTGGCAAACCGGCTTCCTCTATACCCGGAATAAAATTTCTCCGGATGGACAAAGGCTTTGCCGTATTCAGCATCGGCTCCGGCGCTTATCAATTCGAAACAACACAATCGTAGGACGAAGAAGAAGATCGATGGACGAAACAAAACGATTAAAGACCAATGATGAAGACCAGGACCAATTTTGAATGATGAAATCACAAGATCAAATGAGCTCGGAGCTACCATATGCTCTGAAGTTACCTGATCCTGATAATTCAAAATTCAAAACTGGCCTTCGAATCTCTAACTTCAAACCCGAAACCTGATACCCGAAACCTGAAACCCGAAACCCGATACCTATGGAAGCTTACATCGAAATCCATAACCTGAGCAAGCACTACGGCCCGATCAAGGCCGTCGACGACCTGTCGATGCAGGTGCTTCCGGGCGATATTTATGGTTTTCTCGGACCAAATGGCTCTGGAAAAAGCACAACCATCCGGATGATGCTTTCCCTGATCCGCCCAACCAACGGGCAAATCATGCTTTTTGGCCAGGACCTCGCGAAGGACCGTTTCAAAACCCTCAGCCGCATTGGCGCCCTGATCGAGAAACCTGATTTTTACAACTATCTGTCCGCCAGAAAAAACCTTGAAATTCTGGGGAAGCTTTCAAATATTACCAACCTCCATTCACGGGTGGATGAGGTTCTGGATATTGTTGGCCTGCTTTCAAGGGCAAAAAGTGTAGTGAGAACCTATTCCCTCGGCATGAAACAGCGGCTTGGGATTGCTCAGGCGCTGCTCCACAAGCCCGACCTGATCGTTCTCGATGAGCCAACGAACGGACTGGACCCACAAGGCCAGAAAGAGATTCGCGATCTGATAAAATCATTGAGCCGCGATAGTAATATCACTATCCTGATATCAAGCCATATATTGTATGAGATTGAACAGATAGCCAACCGAATGGTCATTATCGATAAAGGAAAAGCCCTGGTTGAAGGCAATGTTCAGGATCTGGTCAACGCTCAGGACCGTCAGGTAGCTTTTGTTATCGGCGATATTGCTGCCGGCCTGAAATTGATCAACAACTCCCAATGGGCGGAGAAAATGATAAAAAGTGATGAGGAAAGAATCTATTTCAAAATCAATAAGGATGAAATCCCTCATCTCAACACTTTCATGGTAGAAAATAAATTACAGATATTTGCAGTCGAGCCGGTAAGGTCGTTAGAAGATTTCTTTTTACAACTTACTTATGATGAGAAAGTTAATTAGCATCGAGCTGTATAAAATATTCAGCAAACCAAGAACCTATATCGGCTTTGGTGCCATTATTATTATTGTTCTCGCCCTGGAATTCGGAATTCTGCTGGAGGGAGATACGATTATGGGCATCATCATTCAGAATATTAAGGAACGATTCATGTTTCAGGGAAATATCATAAACCTGTACCTGGTATCTTATGTCATTCTGAATACTTTATGGGTTGATGTTCCGATACTGGTTGCACTGGTTACCGGTGACCTGCTGGCCGGCGAAGCCAATGCCGGAACATTCCGCCTGATTCTTACACGGCCAATCAGCCGTGTAAAGCTTGTTTTTGCCAAATTCATTGCCGGATGGATCTATTCGATTATGCTCGTTGCCCTGCTGGCTATCCTGAGTATCGGGATCGGACAACTCCTGTTTGGCTCAGGCGACTTGCTGGTGGTCACCAATAAGGTTAACGTATTCTCTTCCAACGATCTCCTGTGGAGGTTTGCCGGAGCCTATGCGTACGGAATTTTAGGCATGACCACTGTTGCTTCACTCGCATTTATGCTTTCATCGATGTCCGACAACTCCATCGGTCCCATTATTGGAACCGTCGCGAGCATAATGGGGATAACTATTATCAGTACCGTCGGTGCAACGTTGCTCGGACCGGTCAATCGATTTATTTTCACCTCCTATCTCCCCTCCTGGCAACTGTTCTTTCAATCAGATTCGGGCCTTGCCACTCTTCCGCATGCAATCCTGATTCAGTTTATATACATTGCCCTGTTCCTGGGTATAACCATCTGGCATTTCAGAAAAAAAGACATTCTGAGTTAATATGAGAAATTTTAAAATAGCCCTTTTTGCTGTTGCTGCCCTTCTGATCAACTTTTCACTCCGGGCTCAGAACGCTGATCTGATCCTCAAAGCAGTTGCGGGAAATATGGATAAGATCAGCCGGTTTGAAGCAGATGCCGTAATTAAAGTCGATGTTGATTTTATCAGCATAAAGGACCACAAAATGAAAGTGAAATTCGAAAGTCCGGATAAGTTCACTTTTGATGTTGAAGGCCTGGCCTTATTGCCAAAGAAAGGACTCCAGATGGATTACCTTCAGCTTTTGAAAACTAAATTCACTGCAATCGATGTTGGGGAAGAGGTTATAGGATCCTGTAAAACAAGAATTATTAAGGTGATCCCTGAAGCAGAAGATTCCGATGTAATACTGGCTCAGCTCTGGATCGATCCGGAACTCAGCAGGATAATGAAAATGAAGACTTACACACGCAAGTCAGGCTCCTATGTTATTGACTTCGAATACAACAACAAGTTTCGTCCGCTACCCGATGTTACGACTGTCAATTTTGATATCAGCAATATGACCTTCCCGACAAAAGCCATGAACGAAATCATGACTAAAGGCATTCAAATGCCCGACTCCACACCTAAGAAGGCCAAGGTTACTGTTCTGTATACCAACTATAAAATCGTCAATAAGTAAGAGTTCCTATTTGAACTTCCCATCCGGTTGACGGTCCTTAAGAAAACCGTTGATCCAGATTTTAGCATCTTCCAAATCGCTATACACCACCGAAAGGATTCCGGGTGATCCGGATATCATACCGGATAAGCGTTTATCATCCGTCTGACGAAACAAGCAAAGAATAGGTTTACCCATTTCGACAGCTCTTCCAAGCTCATATCCGACACCGAGGCTGGGGGTGGTGACTTCAGCAATAATTACGTCCGAAGATTTCAGCCAGGTTAGGTCGCGGTCATGTATCTGGCATGGAGGCATTTCACGCTCATCAACCAGGTCTAACCGGCCAATATGCTCGGTTAATACGTTTCCAAAGGTTTTCAGATATTCTATCATATCATGGTAAACCTGAGCATCAGCCCTGCCTCCGCGTATGGAACCGCTAAAATAAATCCTGAGTGAACCGGGCAACGAATCCTTCATTATTCAATGGTTTTAGGTTGCCGGAAAAATAGAACTAAATATTTACCCGTTAAATGACCAAAATCATTCATCCGACAACCATCAGACTTTTCCGTACCGCTCTATTTTGGGTATGATGGTCAGATCGGCCATCTTATACATGTCCTGAATGAACTCATCATTAAAATTATAGATCCGCTCCTCGAAAGGCATAGTATCTATCCGGTCGAACATCAGGCCTTTAGCTTTTTCCAGATCCTTCCCATAAATATGGAATGAATCGGCCTGCCAGTTCAGCCGGCCCATCTTTACCGTACGGCCTGTCCGCTCGGCAATCTTATCGGCGATTTCTTCACGGTTAAACTGTACAAATCCGAACATATTCATGAAATTGGCGCCCCAGGCATCGTTGCTCCGGAAACGGATGTTGCAGTTCAGCCACCAAACGCCTTCGGCATCCTCCAGTATCCGGTACCATAACGATTGAAGGCAAGGCGGATCATATACCTGTGCATCAATATTCGGCATCCAGGTTATCATCTGGGCCTGGCGGGTAAAAGGCTGTTTTACCAGCTTGCTGATCACCTGCTCCACCTGGTCGACCGTAAAACCACCAATTGTCGAGCTTTCCTTATCTGATGGATCTTTCAATTCCTTCCAGGATCCGTAAGCGGCCATCCTGCCATGATAAGTATATTCCCACCGGGTGTCATCTGGATCATTCATGTTCTTTACCCAATGATCCTTGAATCCCTTCAATTCCAGAACATATTCCCGCAAGTCATCAATTCCACCTGGAAAAGCCTTATGAATCATCGGATCAGTCTCCGGTTCCAGAATCGTGATATTCATGGTGCTGTCGATACTCAGCGGATCTCCTGGTTTATCATACTGGGTCTTGATCCGGAATCCTTCGTAATACAACAATACCAGAGCCTTTTCGTAAGCCTCGGCTAAAGTTTTTTCAACGACATGGAGGACAGGTATATTCATAGAGTTGCCAACTTTAATTTAGTACGACTAAAGTAAATAAAGTTGCCAACTTTAAGCACAAAGGCAGCCGAACTGGTCCCTTTTTAAAGTTGGCAACTTTAACTACCTTAGTACTGAAAAATCAACACTCTATTAAATGAAAAAACTTTTTACACTCATTTTGAGTCTGAGCATTGCTTTTCAAGTATTTGCCCAGATTAATCCGCCCGCTGCCGGTGGCCTTAAAGGAAACGGTCAGGTATTTTTCATGGAAACCTTTGGTTGGGAAAACCCCAGCGACGCTAAAGGATGGACTGCTCCTGCAGGTTACTATTTCCTCGATCCAACTGATAATGGGTATAACTGGCACTGGTACGGTCGCGACAGCCTTATTGCCCAGTGGGTAAAGGAGCCGCCTTTTGAATCAACCAGCGCAGCCAACGGGTCGCTGACCCTTTTTGCCGATAAATACAATGAGTACAAGGTTCCAACCATCCCGCTGGATAACAGCATCGGGTTTCCTGCATTTGATTGCAGCTCACATTCATCGGTCATTGTCAGGTATGAGACCGTATTCATGAACTACAGCACCGGTTGGAAGATGTTGTTGGAAGTATCCATCGATAACTGGGTGCACTCTGCATCATTCGATGTCGGATTCGGTTGCGGACACAAAGGCCGGCCTAATAATACCGCTCCGGGCGTTCCCGCAATTTTTGAGGCCAATATTTCCGAAATCGCTGCCGGTCAGCCAGATGTCAGGATGCGTTTTACCTGGCGCGGAACCGACGATTATTTCTGGCAGATAGACGATTTTCAACTTTCAGAAGCCTGGGATAATGACCTCCAGATGAAATTCTCCCAATTTGAATGGGACGATAAAACCGACGGCACAACGATAACCCCTTTCTTCAATATTCCCAAGTCACAGCTGGTTGGCGGATCATTGACAAACTTTAAAGCAGCAGCTATCAACTTTGGGGAATATGACCAGGATGATGTCTATTTTGATCTCGACATTACCAAAAATTCTCAAAGTGTTTTTCACCGGGAAACCACAAAAAAATATCTGCCTGCCTCGATTTCAGATACAGTTCTGATAGCCGAGTCCTATACTCCGACGGATTTCGGGCATTTTAAAGTGATGATGGATTACAAACAAAAGGAAACCGAGCAGACTCCTCAAAATGATCAGGCGGAAGCTTATTTTAATGTGATCGACAGCGCTTATGCCCGCGCTGATAATAGCGCCGAAGCCAGCTTTTGCTGGGGATTCGAATCTTATGGATCGGCACCGAACCTTGGTTTCGCCATGGGAAGTATCTATCCGATTTACACCGATTGTGAGGTTAATTCAATCTCCGCATTCATTGCTGGTGGCAAAGCCGACGGACTGATTAATTTCAAATACAAACTTTACGCGATACCAACTGAGGGCGATGATCTGACCCCTGTTGAATTGCTCGGCACCTCTTCGGTTGATCTGGATTCATCCATGCTTGGTACCTGGATTACTATGGCTTTCGATAAGGATGGTGAATCGGAATTCCTGAAAAAAGGGACCACCGTTTATGCCTGCGTCGAATATGACAATCTTCATGAAGACCTGATCTCCAGAAGATATGACAACCTCAAGATCGGAGTTGATTATTCCTTTAAAATCCTTGATGCTGTAAGTGTTTCTAAAGATCTTGCTACCTGGTATACTTCCGGTTTTGGCGCAGAAAAGAACCTGATGATCAGGCTGAACCTCAATGAACATAGCAATATCAACGATGGTATTAATCAAAATTCGGCGCTGAATTCTCTAGGGCAAAACTACCCGAACCCATTCAGCCACAATGCCGATATCAATTATCAGCTGGCAGATGGAGCAGAAGTTAAAATCACCGTTCGCGATATTACCGGCCGCATAGTCTCAGAAAAATCTGAAGGTTTTCAACCGGTTGGAAAACATACCCTGTCCATCGATGCTTCTGCCCTGGATTCCGGAATATATTTCTACACCCTGAGTGCAGGCAACTTTCAGGAAACCAAGCGCATGACGGTAAGCAAATAGGTATCGGGTATCGGGTATCGGGTATCGAAAATTATGGAGGGGTATAGTCTTATTACTAAGATTTTACCCCTTCTCCCTTTCTTTACCTAAACCCTTTCATCCGACACCCGAAACCTGAAACCTGAAACCTGAAACCCGATACCCATAGAGTTGGCAACTTTAAAAAAATATCTATATTTAGAAGTGTTAAACAAACATTTATATTCATGAAAAAACTCTTTACACTCTTGCTCGTTTCATGCCTTATTTCACAGGCCTTTCCACAGGTTGGAACACCTGGTTTAAAAGGTAATGGACAACAGTTTTACCTCGAAACTTTCGGTTGGGGAAACCCGGCCGATGCAAAAGGATGGACAGCTCCAGCCGGATTTTATATGTCAGATCCGAAAGATATCGGTTACAACTGGCATTGGTGGCCCAAAGATAGTCTGGTTACCTCCCGTTTGACCAAGGAACCCGCTATGCGGTCAACAACCGCTGACAACGGAAGTCTTTGCCTTTTCCTCGACTTGTACAACGATGGAAAAGATCCGAGAACTGATCTGGATAACTCCATAACTTTCCCAACGATCGATTGCAGCAGCAAATCTTCTGTTATCGTAAGTTATGAAACCTGTTTCATGTGCTATAACGACAATACCTACTGGCAGATGCTTCTTGAAGTTTCTACCGATAACTGGGTACACTCCGCACAGTATGATGTTAGTTTCGGCGTAAAACACAAAGGTCGTCCAAACAACACGACTCCGGGCCGTCCTGCTATTTTTGAAGCCAACATTTCTGATGTTGCTGCAGGTTCTCCGAATGTTCAGTTCAGGTTTACCTGGAGAAATACCAGCCTCTATTTCTGGCAGATTGATGATTTCAAGCTGAAAGAAGCCTGGAATAATGACCTGCAGATGAGATTTGCACAAATGGAATGGAATGATGGTGACGACATTACTGTCGCTTCCCCAATGTTCCTGATCCCGAAAAAACAACTCACAGCCGGCGGTGCTTTCACAAACTTTAAAGCCGCTGCGATCAACTTTGGTGAATACGATCAGGAATCAGCTTTCCTGAATGTCGACATTACTAAAAACGGCAATAGCGTATTCCACGCTGAAGGTGCAAAGAAAGATATCGCCACCCTGATTGTGGACACCACCCTGCTCACCGAATCTTATGCTCCGGTTGAATTTGGACACTACAAAGTTTCTTACGAATACAAGCAGAAAGAAGCCGAGCAGACTCCTGAAAACAACAAGAAGGAAGTATGGTTCAACGTTAACGACAGTATTTTCTCCAACGCCGACAATACCTCCGAAGAAGCTTTCAACTGGGGAATCGAAGCCTATGGAACTGATGGAGAACCCATGAGTGCTCATATTGTTGGTACAACGTACAAAATTTACGCAGATTGCGAAGCCAGTTCAATTTCAGCTTTTATCGCGGGTGGTAAAGCAGACGGAATGATTGACTTTGGCATGAAGCTGTTCTATGTTCCAACCGAAGGCGATGACCTGACTCCGGTGGATCTGCTGGCCACTTCAACGATTACTTATGACTCTACCATGATTGGAAAATGGATCACCTTCGGTCTGGATAAAGATGGTGAATCCGAATTTCTGAAAGCCGGTGATAAGGTATATGCATGCGTTGAATATACAAACCAGCATACCGATATCATCAGCAAAAGGTATCAGAGCTTATTGATCGGTGCCGACTACAGCTTCCGCCTTCTTGATCCGGTTGGTGTCGCCCGTGCCAATGACTATGCTGCCTGGACAACAGGTGGTTACCCAGCTGGCCGTAACCTTATGGTACGCCTGAACATCAACGATCATTCAAACCTGATTGACGGTGTTGATCTGGCTAAAACCAATACAACCGTTGGCCAGAACTTCCCTAACCCATTCAGCCGCACCACCGATATCGCATACGAACTAACTGGTAATGAAAATGTCAGCTTAACCGTTACTGATCTTACCGGCCGCGTTGTGAGAGAAATCAAGGAAGGCATGCAACCCGCAGGAAAGCATATGGTAAGGATCGATGCTTCCGGCCTGGATGCAGGTATTTATATGTATACCCTGAAAGCAGGCGGCTTCACCGAAACCAAAAGGATGAGCGTCAGCAAATAGGTATCAGGTATCGGGTTTCGGGTATCAGGTTTTAGGCCTATGGTCCGAGGTTTAGGGTCCGGGGTTTAAAACCAGGTATGCGAAATCAGATTTAGAAAATTATGGAGGGGGTAAGGTCTTAGCAATAAGATCTTACCCCTTCTCCTTTTCCTATACCTCATACCCTATACCTCATACCCCATACCCGATACCTGATACCCGACACCCGATACCCGACACCCGACACCCGATACCCGAAAGTTGCCAACTTTAATCAGATACCACAAAAGTTGCCTTATTGTTTTAAAGTTGGCAACTTTAAATATATTTACGGCCTTAACCTAACTGATTGATTGTCCATGATTAAAAAAGTACTTGTCGCGAACCGCGGCGAGATCGCCTTGCGGGTAATGCGCTCCTGCCGCGAGATGGGTATCTCAACCGTCGCTGTTTTTTCAGCAGCCGACCGCACTTCGCAGCACGTTCGCTATGCTGATGAAGCATATCTGATAGGCCCCGCTCCTTCCAATGAATCCTATCTGAAAATGGAAAAAATCCTGGAGGTTGCTAAGAAATGCCAGGCCGATGCCATTCATCCCGGATATGGATTTCTGTCGGAGAATGCACAGTTTTCAGCTCGTTGCCGCGAAGAAGGCATAATCTTTATTGGCCCTTCCCCCGAAGTAATCAACACGATGGGCGACAAAATCAGCGCCCGTGAAAAAATGGTTGATTCCGGTGTTCCCGTGGTTCCCGGCACCAACGATAAGCTGGTCACCGATGAACAAGCCATAAAAGTAGTGCTGGATATCGGTCTGCCGGTAATGATAAAAGCCTCCGCTGGTGGTGGTGGCAAAGGGATGCGACTCGTCAGGGAAGAGAAAGAAATTCTGCCCTCCCTGCGCGGTGCCCGGTCCGAAGCCAAAGCAGCTTTTGGTAACGATACTGTTTATGTCGAAAAATTCGTCATAAATCCTCATCATATCGAATTCCAGATCCTGGCCGACAGCTATGGCCATGTCATTCATCTTTGTGAAAGAGAATGCTCCGTGCAGAGGCGCCATCAGAAGATCGTTGAAGAAACACCCTCCCCGCTCCTGACTCCCGAAATTCGGGAACAAATGGGAAAACATGCTGTCCAGGCTGCCAAATCAGTCGGATATGAAGGAGCAGGGACCATTGAATTTCTTGTTGACAATGATCTGAATTACTATTTTCTGGAGATGAACACCCGCCTCCAGGTGGAACACCCGATCACAGAACGTGTTACCGGTGTCGACTTGGTAAAGGAACAGATACGTATT
>CAIXHD010000481.1 GCA_903919065.1 uncultured Bacteroidota bacterium | reverse complement strand
TTCTTGCGGCTGGTGGTCTGTTTCGACTTCGAAACGTTGGCGCTGAAACGCGCGATAAACTCCAGTAATTCTTTCTTCTTTTCCTCGGCTTTCTTGTTCTGGTTGAGCTGCTGTCTGAGGGCCAGCTGACTGGATTCGTACCAGTAAGTGTAGTTGCCGGAGAAGAGCTGAACGCGGCTGAAATCAATATCGACAATATGCGTACAAATGGAATCCAGAAAGTGCCTGTCGTGGGAAACTACCAGAACGGTATTCTCATAATTCGATAAATAGTATTCCAGCCACTCTACCGTGTCTAGGTCAAGATCGTTGGTTGGCTCATCGAGCAGCAGGTTTTCGGGTTTTCCGAATAGTGCCCTGGCCAGCAAAACTTTCACTTTTTCTTTACCTGAAAGTTCGCGCATATACTTCTGATGATGCTCCTCTTTTACACCAAGCCCGCTGAGCAGGCTGGCAGCGTTGCTCTCTGCATTCCATCCGTCGAGCTCATTGAATTTTTCTTCCAGGTCAGATGCCCGATGTCCGTCGGCTTCGGTAAAATCTTCCTTGGCATAAAGGGTATCTTTCTCGTTTCGTATGTTCCACAATATCTCATGACCCATTAAAACGGTATCCAGAACGATACAATCATCGAATTCATAGTGATTCTGCTTAAGAACGGAAACCCTTTCGCCGGATCCGAAGGATACCGATCCTTTTGTGTTTTCCACCTCGCCGTAGAGCAATTTCAGGAAGGTTGATTTTCCTGCACCGTTAGCGCCGATTATCCCGTAGCAGTTACCGGGAGTGAACTTGAGGTTGACATCCTGGAATAAGATCCGCTTACCGAACTGGACGCCGAGGTTTGAAACTGTAATCATTTGATATTTCGATTGATATTTCCCTTAAAAACGGGCCGCAAAGGTAATAGAAATATCTGGTCTATTTATGGCTCAGGAATGCCTTGCATGATCTCGGATACAAATCATATCTTAGTGGACTGTTATTTTTACCTATGACGACCATTAATAATTCAGAGATCATTTTTATTATTAATCCGCATTCGGGGAGTAAGCGTTATAATCACCTGATCAGGAAAATTAAGAAAATCGATCCGGAATTAAATTGCATTGTAACCCAGCATAATAAAACCGTAAAGCAGCTTTTTGATAATAATATAGATAAATACAAGGTTTTTGTGGTGATCGGCGGCGATGGAACAGTGCATGAGGCTGCTCGTTACCTGTATAACAGGAAAGATAAACTTCTGGGTGTAATCCCTAACGGCTCAGGAAACGGGTTTGCTTATGAACTTGGTTTTACCACCAATATAAAATCACTTCTTGAGGATATTCATGCCGGGGGATCTCAGGCTCTTGATGTATTGCAGGTAAACGATAAGGACTGCATAAATATTTCCGGTCTTGGCTTCGACAGTTACGTGGCTCATCGGTTCAGTAAGGGTCGGACGCGTGGTTTTCTCACCTATGTGGCCATAACCTTCCGATCTCTGTTTCAGTTTAAGCCGGTTAATGTTACCATCAAAACCAAAGAAGAAGAAATCTCGGGCCGATATCAGATGGTGTGCTTTGCGAATAATAAGCAGTTTGGTAATTATGCTTTCATAGCACCTTTTGCCAAGCCGAATGACGGTATCCTTGATATAGTCCTGATCAAGCCATTTCCGTTTTTCCTTTATCCCGCCTTTGCGGCAAAAATGTTTCTTGGACGTCTGAAGGATTCCAGATATGTTAAATACATCAAGACGAGTGAAGAGGTTATAATCACTGCCGATACAAATGAGTTTCATATCGATGGTGAACCGGTTATACTGACCAAGCCAGTAAAAATCGCAATCAGCGACAAGAAGCTGTATATCATTAAAACCAAGCGTAACAAGATATGAGCCCAATCAGAACCCTCAGTATTTGTGCCACTTTGATCCTGACTTATACCGGGGTCTCGAATCTGACGGCACAGCAGGCTACTTTTACCGATGCAAAACGGAACCTGTCGCACATGGCTACCGCTTCCACATCATCACGATTTGGCTCGTTTGCCGTGATGAACGATGATCTTACCCCTACCGATACCCTTCCGTGGCGCCAGCCCCGCAACCGCGGCCGCCAGCGTCCTGCAACCGCTCAATGGGTTCAATATGATTGGGTTCAGCCAATTGGCACCCGTGAAATCTCTGTTTTCCTGTGGGATTACAAAGGAGGTATTCCATTGCCAATAGTATATCGCATACAATATTGGAACGGATCAGCCTATGTTCAGGTTCCTAATCCCAAGGGTCTGGGTGTTGTTAATCAGGAATACAATACCACCACTTTTGATGAGGTTCAGACGACAAGCATGAGGATTGAGGTAGACTCATCATTGATGTTCGCGAATAATGTTCAGGAATGGAAAGTGATCCAATCACCCGGCTCACCCGATCTGCCTCCAATCGTTTACGGTGGTGCCGATCGCGATGTTATTACCGGAGGGAAAACCTATTTATCGGGAAGCTACAAGTCGGTGACCCCGGTGAGCAAGACGGTATGGACAAAGAAATCCGGACCGGGAAAAGTGGAATTTGATAATTCGGAATCACTGAAAACTACTGCCATCATTAAAGAACAGGGCGATTATATTCTCACTTTAACTGCTTACGAAGGTAAACTGAGTTCCTCTGCGGATATTAAAGTCAAGGTGGTATCACCACCCCCGGCTCAGCGGCTGGATGTTGTTTATACCAAGAAGTATTCCATCGATAGTCCACTCTGGAATGCACGGGCAAAAGCACTTATCGTGAACTGGATTCCATGGTGCATCGATCAGATCAACCGCACGGATATTACCGTTGGTGAAGGTGGACTTGATAATTTTATCGAGGCCGGAAAAGCATTGCGCGGTGAAAAACATGGCAAGCATAAAGGATATGTATTTTCAAATGCCTGGGTCCATCAGACTATTGAATCGATGAGCATTGCCCTCATGGTTGATGCTAAAGGAGATAAAGATATCCTTGCCGCTCAGGAAAAAATGAAAAAGACGCTGGATGCCTGGATTCCGATCATCCTGGCAGCCCAGGAACCCGACGGCTATCTGCAAACAGCCTTTACCCTGCGAGATACCGCCCGCTGGCACAACAGATGGGCACCTGAAACCCGCGGTAACCATGAAGGATACGTAGCCGGGTATTTTATTGAATCGGCTATCAACCATTTCACGCTGACCGAAGGTAAAGACAGGCGGTTGTACAATGGAGCCAAGAAGCTGGCCGACTGCTGGGTGGCTAATCTGGGACCCGGAAAAAAACCATGGTTCGACGGCCATCAGGAGATGGAACAGGCATTGGTTCGTTTTGGCCGTTTTGTGAATGATATGGAAGGCAGCGGCAAGGGTGACAGTTATATTACACTAGCCAAATTCCTGCTCGATAACCGCGGAGGTGGCGATGAGTACGACCAGAGCCATGTCCCCGTGCAACAGCAGTATGAAGCCGTTGGGCATGCCGTTCGTGCGGTTTACAGCTACTCCGGCATGGCCGATGTGGCGGCTGAAACCGGCGACCCGGAATATCAGAGTGCCGTTATGTCGCTCTGGAATAATATCATCAATAAGAAGTATTACGTAACCGGCGGTATCGGAAGCGGTGAAACCAGTGAGGGTTTCGGAGGGAACTATTCATTGGGCAACAATGCGTATTGCGAAGCTTGCTCAAGCTGCGGGCTGATATTTTTCGATTACAAAATGAACCTCGCCTATCACGATGCAAAATATGCCGACTTATACGAGGAAACCTTTTATAATGCCTTGCTCGGGTCGCTCGATCTCGATGCCAAAAACTTCTATTACGACAATCCGCTGACCGGCAGTCAACCAAGAGGATCATGGCATGTTTGTCCGTGCTGCGTTGGGAATATTCCGCGTATCCTGCTGATGATCCCTACATGGACTTATGTCAAAAGTGATGATGCCATCTATGTAAACCTGTATATCGGTAGCACCATTAAAGTGGAAAAAGTAGCCGGAACAGATGTTGAGATGGTTCAGAAAACCGATTATCCGTGGAGCGGAAAAGTATCGATCACGGTAAATCCAAAGGTTGCGAAAGAGTTCACGCTGTATGTACGGGTACCTGACCGTTCCACCAGCGAACTCTATACCTGTCTGCCAAAGGTTAGTGGAATGAAGTCGATATCAGTCAATGGAAAATCCGTCAGCGTTAAGCCTGTCAATGGCTACATTGCTTTAAAAGGAAAATGGAAAGCCGGCGATAAGGTTGATCTTGAACTGCCGATGCAGGTTCAGACTCTGGTTGCCGACAAGAATATCGTTGCCGACCGTGGCAGGGTGGCCATCAAGTATGGTCCATTGATTTACAATGTGGAGGAGGCCGATAATCAGGATATCAGCAAGGCGATCGGAACCGGTACACTGACCCCGGAATGGAAGGCTGATATGCTGAGCGGCATCATGACTATCAAAGGTAAGTGGGCCGATGGCACGCCGCTGATTGCTATCCCGAATTACGCACGAAATAACCGCAAAGCTACCCCTGACGCAAAAACCACGGGTGGATCGCTGGTGTGGATTAAGAAAGAGTGACAAGTGACGAGTGACGGGTGACAAGTGACACGTAACACGAAACACGAAACGCGTGACGCGGTGTATCAAATGCCATTCAACAAGTTAAGTGTTTTTTCACAAAGGGGAATTCTTTCGAATTGGTAGTTCGGGATCATTCAAATATTTGTCCAGAAACTTTGTTTCGAGAATGAATTCGGGCCTTTCCAGGCCGGTGCTGATGATCCTTCCCTTTGCATCGAAAAGCAGGTATCTGGGGATTCCATTGAATTTATAATCCTCCATTATTTTACAGCCCTCATCGCTCTCTTTAATCAACTGAAGACAAAGTGCATCCATCCCCTCGTTCTTTTCGCGATACTTTAGCCAGTCTGCTTTTATTTCATTTACAGAGTATTGTATAAACACAATATTTTTATCCTTGTAAGTATTCACAAGTGTTTTAAAGCTTGGAAACTCACCGATGCAAGGCCCACACCAGGTAGCCCACACATCAACGTAAATCAATTTCCCTTTAAAATCTGATAAAGAAAACTTTTTACCATTGGCATCAAACCCAACTATTTCAATAGCTGGTTCACCTGGTTGAATTGCCTTCTTGGAATCCACAATGCTATTAATCCGATTAACGTAATCCGGATTGGTGCAATTTTCGTTAAACATCCTGAGCATAGTCTTAACCGATGCAAGGTCATCATTCCTTAAGCCTCTTTCTGCCAGGTCGTAGAAAAGGAAGTTTCTTACATCCTTATCTTTTACGCTATCCATTGCATACTGGATACCATATTCGTAGGCATTCGGCCTGACAAATCCTTCCTCCTTTAATTTCTCCCTATTCCTGGTTATCCACTGGTTAGCCAAAGCGAGAGACTTAAAAAAGATATAATTATCCAAGGCATCTCTCATTATCGACTGATTAAGCAATTCCGGATGGCCGAACAAAATTGTCATGTCGGGTTTGATACGTTGTCGCAATTCCTCAGAAAGCTTACTGTCCTTATGATAGGCTTTGAAAGTATTTATGTAGTCAAACCTCTTAAGTAAGGATGAAACCTTGATCATCTCTTTCTGATTCTTCCAAAATGGATGAGCTGAACTTTTCTTTTGATACCGTTTAAGAAGTTCCGTTTTGGCAGAATTAATTGAATCCAACCTGGTCAGAAAACCTTCAGGTGCACCTTGAATCAATTGCCAGGACCACCCAACCCTCGACTGCAAGTCTTCTATTTCAAGAAGGTAATTATTCATTTCGGACAAGTCCCCTGAAAATTTAACTCTTTCCTTTAGAGTGGCGCCAGAATCCAATTGTATTTTAATAACCGCACCAGGCTCTCCATAGAAATGAATGCTTTCATTCGTTGAAAAGATTTGGTAACCCGGGTTGGGGGTAAAAATTGTGTCAATAAAATTAGTATCGGTTAATGTAGGAACCTCTTTTTGCCTCTTTTCAATCACATTATCCAGATAAAGATTGATTGATTCGGTCTTAGGATTTTTGATTGTGTATTTGACAATTATCTGGTCTTTATCGCTCTTAACTGTTGCAGGTGCAAGGAGTGTATTCCCAAAAAGAATAATGGTGATCAGTATCAGATGACCAAGGGACTTTGTTAGTTTTATTCGTAACATGATAGAATTATGATTGCCTGATAAAAAAGTGGAATTCTTTCCCAAAGCTATCAATCTGGTTTGATCTTTGCTCACGATCGCGCAAAGCTTATCAGGGGTTTATACAGCCCATCATCAGCCTGGTGAATAGCATCCAGGTAATTCTTACGCGATGCTGTATTGGTTGTCAAGTTACTGGTTCCCCAGGTGAAAACTGGAAGATTAAAAACGTTCGAAATAAGAATATCTGCACAGAGCCTGGAATGCCTGCCGTTACCATTTGGGAAGAGGTGTGTTGTTACCAACCGATGCTTGAACCGTATTGCTATTTCATCAGGTTGGTAGGTTTTATGATCGATCCAATATGTGCAATCGTCTAATAACTGCCTTAATTCAACCGATATTATGGATTTATCTACACCAATATTCTTATTCGTTTTTCGCATTTTTCCTGCCCAGCTCCAAACGGATCCAAACATGCGTCTGTGAACTTCCATCATGAACTCTTCTGATAGGATTTTATCAGCCGCTATCTTTTTCCGAAGAGTCCATTCTATTGCTCTTTCAATATTCTTTTGTTCAAATTCATCCAAATCTCGGTGTGTCGAAATCGTCCTGATTTTCAATCCTGCTTTTTCGTCCTCCTCAAGTGGAGTTTGCCCTTCGAGGTATTCTAATGTCAATCCCATAGGTACCTCGGCATTTCCTGTTTAATTTCGGCTGCTTTTTCAAGAATTGCTTTTTCCAGCCGCTCTTCTGAATTTTTCTGATCTTCCAGTATCATGCTGCCTGAAGTTCTGCGAACGATTTCTTTGGCAATTTCCAAAGCACGGTTATCGATCATCTGTTGCAATGATCCGCTATTTGGGACAAAAACATACACCAGCTTCATGCCTAAGCAGCTGCCGACCTGACGCAATACATTAAGAGAGATATTGCCGTTTTCTTCACGGACTTCAATTTCTTTAACACTTTGAGGGGTTATCTTTAATTTTCCCCCCAACTGCCGTAAGGACATACCCAAGGATTGCCGGATTGAATATATCCATCCCGATGGTGGTATTGCAAAAGAATCTGCAATCTTAACAGACAAGATCTTTTTGTCGATTTGATCCAATATGAGTTTTTGCTTATTCATAAGGTTGTAGCCTGAAAATATTTTACAAATATAAGGCTATCGCCTGATAAAAACAAATAATTTTAAGGCTATAGCCTGATTATTGAAATACTACGAGAGTTTCTCTGATGTTCACCGAGCTTCCGTGGTAGTTTTTAACCCAGGTGATAATAATCCTGAAAAAAAGTAACTTGGGGTAAAAATTACCCATCATGAAGGATATAGTTAAAATGCGTTTGCCAGGCTGGTTTACGCTGGCTTTTGCATTGA
>CAIXHD010000480.1 GCA_903919065.1 uncultured Bacteroidota bacterium | reverse complement strand
TGGATGCCGGTACGCAGCACCCGCTGAAAAATCGATAGTCAGGCTTCTGAAATTATTGGATATCCTTATTCCGTGACGAACCGAATCCAATGATAAACAAAGCATATCACCATGTCGGTTGACAGCAGTAACTTTTCGTATGCGAACGGGAGCGGGAGGTTCAAGTGTACGGAATCCTGTTTCATCGAAAATAGCAAAGCCGTTATCGAGGCAGATCAGATGAAGTCCCTCTTTTAGTCCGATTATCTTAGGAAACCTGTGATTCAAATATAACCCCTGCATAGAAAAATCGTAACGAAAAATCTGTTCTGCACTAAATCCTGTGATCCGGAACAGAGCAATATCATGGCCGTTAATAAACCAATAATGATTTTCACGCGATCTGATAATTTGCTTTGCCTGGGCAAAATCGCCCACCTTTTCGTTGAGCTGGCTAAAGGGTATGATCGTATCATTCATGTCATCCCATGTATATAAACCCGATCCTGCAGAAAAAACAATCCTGTTCTCAATGTTTGCCACGTTAATATGCCGGTCAGAGGCAAGACCCTTGTTTAACCCGTACATTTCTGAGGACTCAACTGCGGACAAATCATCTTTGAGGCGAATACGGAATATCCCTCTTGTTGCATGTGCGCACCAGATATTGCCCAGGTGATCGCTCTCAAAACTGCTGATTGGCTCATAAAACCCACCAATGGTATGGTCAAGACTCCATTTGCTGTTTTCGGAAGTATAAACGGCAAAGGCGCTGTAAGTACTTTGAAGAAGGAAATCCCTTCTGCGATCAGTAATTCTTCTGATCTCGTACCCTCCGGTAATCTCTGAAATCCTGGCTGCCTGATTACCTTGAATCCGGTAAGTTCCGTTTGTATGGCCGCAAAGGATCTCCCCGTCGATGTTTTTCAAATCCCAGACCTGGCCATGCAATCCAGCGACCGGTTTGGGCTGCACATATCCTTCACCAGGCACAAAATGGTATCGGTAAACTCCCTGATTGGTGCCAACGAGCAAATCCATTCCATCCACCACAGCCGTATAAACGGATCCCATTGTTCCTGATGGATCCACATAAAAATCCATACCTGTATGCAGGTTTATCAAATCGATTCCTCTGTCGAGACCAGCCCAGATATTTCCGCCCGTATCGAAAGCTAAAGATAGAATGGTATTATTCTGCAGAAAATTTCCGGAGGAAAGATGCTCCTGAAGGTTACCATGTTCATCAAGAATAAACAGTCCATTTCCGATTGTGCCGATAGCCAGCCGGTTATTGCCGGAAATTCCATTATTCAGTTCCGATGAGCTGATTAGTCGGTTTACCGGACTATCCCATACAGAAAAAGTTGAGCCATCAAATAGGAACATCCCCTTGCCCGAAACTCCAATCAAAAAACGATTGCCCTCAAACGGCAAAATGACTTTGATTTCGTCACGTGCAAAAACCTCTGATCCCGGTATCATCTTGAATGAATCGTCGATAATTTCAAAAAGCCCTCGTCCGACCTGATGTATAAAGAGCCTGCCGCTGGCTTTGATCAGAAGCACCATCGATGAATTCGGGTTCAGAATGGTTATCTGCCGGCCATCATAAATGAAAATATTTGAAAAAGACTGGAAATATATTTTACCGTTATGGGCTATGATCCTCCAAATTTCATCGTTGTGAAGGGTGTTTGGAGCCAACAACTTTTTACTCAGCGACGTATA
>CAIXHD010000479.1 GCA_903919065.1 uncultured Bacteroidota bacterium | reverse complement strand
TCCCGCGCAAAATTCACTTCATTCCTCATCGGAAACTCCATATTGCTCTGACCGATGCAAAGCCAGATATCGCCTGTCAGAACATTTCGCAGGGCGATCTTCTCATTGCCGGCCCTCACCACCAGGTCTTGCCCATGAGCACTTGCCTTTTGTGCAGGCAGTTTAACGCACCAGGAGGAATCTTTGGAAGTAATTGTTGAATGGGTGGCATTCGAAAAAGAAACGGTCACCTTTTCACCGGGTGCTGCTTTTCCCCATATATAAACAGGGTTATCCCTTTGCAGAATCATGTTATCGGAGAAAATACCGGGAAGCTGCAATTGTGCCTGAGCCGCAAGCGGTATCAGCAAAATTAAAACAAGAAGCCTGCCATTCATTTTACTTTGGGACCAAATCACTTCTTAAGCCAATAATATTTCCGCCGGGATACCCAATTCATGATGAAAAAGCCTGGCAAGCTCAAGTGTAAGTGGCTTTCGTTTGTTCAAAATAGCAGACACATAACCTTTTGAGCCAACTTTTCCAACCAGATCTTTGTTCTTCAATCCTAAATCCAGCATCTTACTCCGGATTGCATCAATCGGATCCGGTTTTGGAACAGGATAATGTTTATCTTCATAATCCTTGATTAATAAAAGCACCACTTGTAGTTTCTCACCTTCCAGAGTGTTGGGCGCAACTCTCTCATCGAACATTCGATCTACCCACTCAAGGTATTGTTCATATTCCTTTTCTGAACCTATGATTTTTATTTTCATGATTTCGGCTTTTTAAAATTAACACTTGCGATATCAGTTTTCACATATTCATCATGGGTCCCAAACCATTTTACCTGAATCGCCTTGAATTCAAAAGCAACTCTTACAACAAGCCGGTAATGATTACCCGTAATATTAAAGACTACCCTGTCATCACCTATCAGGCTAGCATTTCCATATTTTAATTTAAGGTCATTGAAATTTCTAAAATCGCATTGGTTGAGTTCATGGTACCACTCCAGCAAAGCTGTTGTTGCCAGTGGATATCTGTGACAATAATCCAGCAAGGTTTTTCGAGTGATAATGTTAAACATAGGACAAAGATACAAGTTGTTTACTAATAGAAAACTTTATTCACGCCAATTTTCCATGGTTAACCCAACAACAGTAAATTTAAAGGGATGGAAGTTTATATTTACGATTGAATTAACGCAAAAATAATATCAATGAAATCGATTCAATTAATCCTGATTTTAAGTGTTATAAGCATACAGTTTTGTGCCGCACAGGAAATCAACGGATGGCGCGAGAAGGACCGTACCGGAGTTTCCCCGGAAACCGGATTGCTGAAATCCTGGCCAACTGGCGGACCGGCCCAATTATGGTCGAACCTGGAGCTTCCCAAAGGTTTTTCTTCCCCTTCATTTGGCAAGATTACCATATACATTACCGGCACCAAAGATACCCTCGATATACTCCTGGCTCTGGATCTGAATGGCTAGATACTCTGGCAAACCGGTATCGGTCGTCCCTGGAAGGGTTCATTCCCCGAAAGCCGGTCGACCCCGACAGTGGAAGGTGACAAAGTATACACCTGCAGCGGTTATGGCGATTTAGCCTGCATTAACGGGACCACCGGCAAAGTGATCTGGTCATACAAGGGCAGTGAAATCAACAAGGGTACCTATGGAAACTGGGGCATAGCAGAATCGATCCTGATCGATGGTGATCAGATTTATTTTTCTCCTGGCGGACCAGAAACCATGACTATCGCTCTTAAAAAATCAAACGGTGATCTTATCTGGAAATCGGCAAGTCTGAATGATAAGCCGGGTTACATGTCACCCATCCTGGTGAATTATGGTGGCAAAAAAATGGTAGTAAATGCCTCATTGGGACATGTTTTTGCAGTGGATGCTACCAATGGTGAAATTCTGTGGAAAGTAACACTCGAAATGCCCGACAATTTCCGCGATGCAGGCTGGGATCTGATCAACTGCGTTACCCCTTTATATCATGATGGGATGGTCTATTTTACCGCAGGCTATGACAATGGCGGCAAGATGATTAAGATGGCTGAAGATGCGAAAAGCGCTGAAGTGATTTGGTCCGACAAAGTACTGGATGTTCATCACGGTGGAGTGGTTCTGGTCGATGGATATCTGTATGGCGCCAACTGGCTGAATAATGGCAATGGTAACTGGTGTTGCATAGATTGGAAAACAGGTAATAAAATGTGGGAACAACCCTGGAATTGCAAAGGTTCCATAATCGCGGCCGAAGGATTGCTCTACATTTACGATGAAAAGAAAGGTAATGTAGGGTTGTTGAAAGCAAATCCTGAAAAGTTCGATCTGATCAGCAGTTTCCAGGTTACCCAGGGCAATACCGGACCTTTCTGGGC
>CAIXHD010000478.1 GCA_903919065.1 uncultured Bacteroidota bacterium | reverse complement strand
GGTTACGACCTGATAGTTCCGGCAGGATATATGGTTAAGATATTGAAAGATAAAGGTCTGATTACACCGATTGATTTTACTTCGATCCCCAATTATTCTTTCATTATGCCCGGATTCAAAAAGATGGCTTACGATACCACGGGTACCTATTTTGTACCATACTCCTATGGCTTTACAGCATTAGTTTATAATACCGATTTTATACACGATTCCATCAACTCGTGGAAGGTAATGTGGGATCCAAAATACAAGGGAAAAATCTCCATGGTGGATGATATGCGGGAAGTATTTTTCTCAGCATACAAAGTTCTCGGACTGGAAATGGACATGGATACTCTCAAGCTTGACAAAGCCCGCGATCTCCTTATCCTGCAGAAACCACTGCTAAAAAAGTATGAGTCAAATTCCATTCCGCAGTTCATGGCGGCCGGTGATCTTTGGATGGCACAGGCCTGGACCGGCCAGATTGCCCGATTAGTTGCCAGCGATCCTAAATTTAAAATTGGCATACCCAGAGATGGGGTTCAGTACTGGACAGATAATTTATGTATTCCGACGACCGCTGTAAACAAGAAAAATGCCGAACTTTTCATCAATTTTATAATTGAACCGGCAAATAGTGCCCGAAACATAAGGGCAATATATTACGGAATGCCAAACGATTCAGCACGAAAGCTGCTCGAACCTTCATTACGCGATAATGAAATTATCTTTCCTGTAATCAGTGATTTCTCAAAATTAGAGGTTGTGGCTGATTTCGGTGAGTTCAACAAAGAGTTCGTAAGGGCATGGACGGAATTGAAGATCAGGTGAGTAGGGGAGTCTTCAGTACTCAGTCTTCAGTACTCAGTTGGCAGGAGGAAGTACCTTGTAGGGGAGGGACCCGCGGGTCCTCCCTCTTCAAAAGCGGGCAGTTGGCAGTACTCAGTCTTCAGTTGGCGGTACTCAGTCGGCAGTTTTTCAACAGGATGAAACTTCTCTGAGGCAAACTTGATCCTGAAATTTCAAAATTCAAAATTGGCCCGGGAGCCCCGCACCGACATCTGACCCACGGGTTAAAACCCATGGCTATTGATACCTGAGTACTGCCGACTGAGTACTGCCGACTGAGTACTGCAGACTGAAGACTGAAGACTCCTCTAGGTGGTTAAGCTTGATTTCTTAACTTTATACGACGAAATACATCAAAATGCGAGCCTGGTTGCTGAAAAGTCGAAACTTCATATCAGGAATATTTCTGCTAATTGTTATTGCTCTGCCCTTTATCTTCTCCGCCCTCAAAAACGCTGAGCCTGTTGATCCCCTTGGAGATGCTCCGTCGGTAACCATTCCGCTTAAACGCGCCGGACGGCTATTTCTCATCGAAGCCCGGATTGGCGACCAGACAGGTAATTTTGTTTTCGATACCGGTGCCAGTAAGCTTGTGCTCAACCGTACCTATTTCAGAAAGGATTTGCTGGTAACCGACGAAGCCGCCTCGGGCATAACAGGAAACATAGAGAAAGTTCTCCAAATGCGGGTGCCGGTAATTGATTTGCCAGATATGCATTTTGAAAATATACTCGCAGATGTTATCAACCTCGGCCATATCGAAAACCGCCGTGGCGTAAAGATTTTGGGGCTGTTCGGCATGAACATGTTTCGTAATCTGGAAATGGTGTTCGATCTGAAGAGAAGCGAGCTCCGCTTATACCGCATCGATAAGGCAGGCAAGAGGATTTTTGCCGGCGATACCCTGAAAACCGACCTTACCTGTCCGGTTAAGGAGTCGGGCGGGGTAGTGTTTCTGCAGGCCTCGATGGGAGGTAAATCAGTCGACTTTTGTCTGGATACCGGCGCTGAAGCAAATGTTCTTAGCAGCACCTCCTCAAAGAAAGTTCTGAGCACCGTATCCATTACACGCCGGTTGGGTCTCACCGGATCGGGTGCCGGACAGGTAGAGGTGCTTTACGGTACCATGAACGATTTCATTCTGGCCGGAAAATCTTTGAGCCCGATGCAAACCATGATCACCGGTATGGAGGCCCTTGCCCAGGCCTACAATTATCCGCTCAGCGGTGTGCTTGGCTACGATTTTTTTGAAAAGGGCATCATTAGTATTAATTTGGTGAAGAATGAACTGGGCCTGTGCCTGGCAGCGGAGGATGAACAATGAAACCAAGGAAAACAGCATTCATCACTATACTGATAATCCTTCTGATGCAATTGCCGATGGCAGTTGTCGGACAGGATTTTATTGATGACGTTTGCCGTATAGAGAATGGCCGTATCATATTCCGCATCAACCTGAACTGGAACCGCGATGAGGTTAAACAGATATCCGGATTGTTCAATCTCGATACCTTACTGCTTAACAAAATTATGGCTGGTGCCGGAGATTCACTCATGCTCGCCGACGGCTGGCTGTGGAAAAAAATCAATAACAGGACCGCTGAAATATCCAGGGCCATGATTCCTCCACTGGCTAATGAACAGGATTCCAGCCCGACGAATCCTCTTTCCAGGCTCTTTCTGATTGATGATATCCTTTTGCATGCCGGTGGATTACCGGAACCCGAACAGGTAAATTATGGAGTTAACAAGCTGGATCGCGATAATGCCTTTTCATACGCTGATTCAATAGCCCGCTTTTTCCTGCCCGGTTATAAGGATATTCGCCAGATATTCATCTCCGGTACCTTTAACGATTGGAGTACTTCGCAAACGCCGGTCAAAAGAGTGGAAGGCGGCTGGGCAATTAATCTACCTCTGAAACCAGGCAAGTATCAGTATAAATATATAATCGATGGCCGGTGGACCCAGGATCCCGGGAATAAGCTGAAAGCCGATGACCTCAATGGCGGCTATAATTCCGTGGTATTCTGCTATAATTTTCGATTTAAACTTGATGGATATCCTGAAGCAAAAAAGGTGATTGTTGCCGGCAGCTTCAATGGCTTTAATCCGCGTGAACTTGCGATGAACCATACGGATGGCGGTTGGGAACTTCCG
>CAIXHD010000477.1 GCA_903919065.1 uncultured Bacteroidota bacterium | reverse complement strand
GGCTATGGTGGAGTATCTTTTTATCGGAAGGCTAAATTTCAACGAACGGATGTAATAATTGAGCGAGGAATCCAGTTTCTTCTCGAGGTAAAAGTTCCAGCCAAGGTTGGTGAGTGCGTACGAGATACGGGTGGAATCTTTAAGTTTCTCAGCTAATCTCAGATCCTGCTTAAAATACTGATCGGCAAGTTTGAAATCGCGGCTATAGGTAAGTCGGGCTTTTCCTAACCGGGCGCACGCAATCTCAGCAGCCGAAAGGTCATTCTCCTGATTGGCGTACTCAAGCATATTCTCCAGCGACCGGATGGCTTCCGGGTACTTGCTTCCCACTTCATAGATTTCGGCCAGACCCAGGCAGCTCCATGGAATAATCCCTTTCATGTGATGGGATTTCGCGAGTTCAATATTCTTTTCCAGGGCTTCGATTCCAGTGCTGAATTGCCCGGTCGACTGGCAGGTTTTGGCAAAAAACAGGGCCATCTTGCCTTGTGTATACCATCCGATTTGAGCTGGCTGGTCTTTCATCGCTTCAGCCGCAAATTGAAAAGCCTTGCCATAATTGCTATTTTTAAAGGCAACGGCTGCATTGGCCCATCTGAGGAAAAAGGTTGGTTCTGCTTTTTCGGCTTTGGTCAACTGGTTTGCCTCAGCAAGAATCGAATCAGCTTTTGCAGCTGTTGTTTTGCTTTCAAGTAATTGCAGGACTTCTTTTGCCATGGTGTTTACCCTGACAGTGTCGGGAGTGAAAATCGGTCTGCCTTGTGCCGCCTGAAATGACAGGACCAGCGCGATCAGGAAAACTGTAATCAGTGATGTCGGATTCTTTTGTTTCATATCCCGCAATTATATCTGCTAAACACAAAGATAGAAAACAGGTCCCATGAATACACGTGCTTTTTGCCGATGGTTGAACGCGGTTCACCAATGGTGTTTTTCAATGATCAGTTTGCTGTTGCTATTAATCAGTTTCAATTAATTTTAGGGAATAAACACATTGAATATGAACAGGTTCTTTTTATCCCGCTTGATGTTCGTGATTCCGTTATTAATGATTTCCTGCGGATCACCAAAATCTAAACAGCCTTCGGATATTTCCAGCCAGGATAGTCTCCGAATGGAACAGGCGGTGCTTCCGTTCCTTGATCTTGCCGACCTGATCAGTAAAAAGAGAGATGTTCTTTTATCGGAACTCGCAGTAAGAATCACCTACATACCGCTCGAGACTCCACGTAGTTTTATGATCGGTGAAAAAAACGTTCATGTCAAGCCCTGTGGAGAATATATCTTTGTCTCAGAACATGGAAAACCTGTCGGGGCATTCGACCGAACAGGGAAATTCATCCGTAAAATTGGCAACATAGGTAAAGGCCCGGGGGAGTATAATTTTGATTTTATTTTCTGGCCCGATGAAGCTTCCCGGCAAGTCTATATATGGAATGCAGATAAGGGAACGATTATGGCTTACTCCTTTGAAGGGGCTTTTCTCAAGGATATTAAACCCGAATTCAGGCTGGGAAATTTTGTTCCGGTCGGGAATGGGCTGTTCCTTTCCTGGACTTTTATGCAGGCAGATTTTGAGGGGAAATTCTACCGAATGGTTTTTCATGACAATATTGGGAAAACGACCAGTCGGATTTTTGAGCCCAAAAAAAAGTATGATTTCTCACACGGAATAAGTATCATGACTCCCTTGCTGACCAGGGCACCGGAGGGATGGTTATACAATTCATGGGAAAATGATACCATCTTTCGGATTAAGGCTGATAGTTCTTTTACCCCGGCATTCTCGTGGAAATCAGGTAAGCTCAGGATTCCCATTGATGGGATGAAGGATTATTCCAGGTTCCTCAGGGAAAAGGATAATTACCTGATGGATTTAAATGCCATTGAAAGTCCCTCGAAATGGTTCATTCGCTATGATTATCAAGGCCGGAATAACCTGGCCGTTTATGATAAGCGAAGTGCAGAATTCTTTGTTGTGGCCAACGCCGATACTGCACAGCGTGGCATTATCAACGACATTGACGGGGGACCCTCTTTCTTTCCATCATGGGATAATGAAAATGGACGCTATTTTGTTCGGCTCATCAATGCTATCGATCTCCTGGATTATCAGAATGGAAAAGCTAAAAATACCATTGAGCCCAAAGATCCGGCAGCCGCCCGGAAATTCCGTGAGATGGTTGCCACCCTTACCGACAACAGTAATCCCGTTGTAATGCTTGTTGAACTAAAATAAATATCAATAAGCCCAGGTTTTAACCGGGGTATCGAAATTATCAATAAGCCCCGGTTTTAACCGGGGTTAACATGATCGGGGAATTGTCGGTTTTAACCGGGCGTTGGTTTGGCCGAACCCGGATATTTCCTTAAAATTGTACGGGCGATTTCGATCTTGCGTTCGTCCCCCGTTCTTCTTCTTCGAAACCCGAAACTCGATACCTAAAAAAGACCAAGACCAATGTTGAATGATGAAATCACAAAGTCAATTGGGCCCGGAACTTGTATTTGCTGAGCAGCCCACTTGATCCTGATAATTCAAAATTCAAAACTGGCCTTCGAATCTCAAAATTAAAACCCCATACCCCATACCCCATGCCCTTCTACCCTTCCATCCGACCCTGGTACGATCAAATTTTCCCATTCATCCCTGCACAGCTTGATTTCGTTCTCTCTTTCGGAGCGGACCCGGGGTTGTCGGTTTTGGATGTGGGCTGCGGCACGGGCAGCCTGATCGTCGCACTTGCAGATATATTCCGCTCAACAGCAGGTATGGATCCCGATGAAGACATGCTCGAATCGGCCCGTCTGAAAGCCTCAGCTAAACCGGTTGGTACCTGGTTCTCAAAAGCAGGAATGCTGGATCTGAATATAGAGCTCGCCCCTGAATCAGTCAACCGGCTCCTCTGTTTTGGGAATACGTTACCGCATCTGGCAAATGAAGAGGATGTAGTTGATTTTATTCATCAAGCATTCCATGTTATTAAACCTAATGGCCTGATTATGATGCAAATCATTAATTATGATCGTATCCTCGACCAGAAGCTCGATGGTTTGCCAACGATCGGGAATGATGAATGCCAATTTGAGCGCCGGTATCAATATCAGCAGAACTCGACTCATATTCAGTTTCAGACTAAATTGACCATCCGGAGAACGGGGCAGATTATAGAAAATTCAGTACCTCTGCTGGCGATTCGTCCGGCTCGCCTTCGTCAGATTCTGGCGGATTCAGGGTTCAGTGAAATTGAAGAATTCGGGAGCTTTAAAAAGGACCCTTTGACTTCGGAATCGCAAGCGTACATAGTAAAAGCAATGAAATATTAACAATCAATATGAAATTCAAACTCCTCGTTATCACCGTTTTCCTTTCAGCCACCCTAGTGGCCCAAACCACCAAAAAGGATATGCATGCAAATATCCAGGTTAACCTTAAAGAGGAAAAGGCACCTGTGCAAAACGGCCTGTCGGGTATCTTCATGGAGGAGATCAGTCATGCCTTTGATGGGGGAATATATGCTGAACTGGTCCAGAACCGGAGCTTTGAAGAAGGCATCATTCCTCCCGGTATGAAAATCTTTCGGAATGACGACAAAACCTTGCGCATGGAGCTCGTATCGCTGCCTGCCGGGGTTCCTGAAAAGAATTGGCCAATGCCATGGCCCTGGAACGGAAACTGTACCTGGGATACTTCGAGGGACCTGATTGGCTGGAGCCTTTCAAACGCGGAAGGAGCTGCTTCAACCATGAAGCTGACTCCTGAGAATCCAATGAATCAAGCTTCCGCCCTCTCTTGTGAAATCGAGTTGGTTTCTTCAGGAAATTCAACAGCCAATACCTCGCTGATCAACAGCGGATACTGGGGAATGAATATCACTAAAGAAACTGGCTATGATCTCACATTTTACCTGCGCCCATTCGCTTTCAAAGGTACCATTACTGTTTCGCTTGAAGCAAAAGACGGGACCAAACTGGCTGGTTTTGCTTTTGAACCTATTAAGAAATCAAAATCCTGGCAAAAATTAACAACGAAACTCATCGCTACCGGAAGTGATAAAGAGGCACGCCTGGTACTGAATTTTCAGGGAGCCGGGACTTTCCAGATCGATTGGGTATCTCTTTTCCCACCAACCTTCCGGAATACCCCTAACGGTTTGCGGCCCGATCTGGCAACTTACCTGGCAGACCTGAAACCTGATTTCATTCGCTATCCCGGTGGCTGTTATGTGGAGGGCCTTTCGTGGGAATCTGCTCCCGACTGGCGCAAAATGGTGGTCCCCCCGGAGGAGCGTCCCGGAATGTGGGGATACTGGAAGTACCGTTCGACGGATGGATTTGGATACCATGAGTTTCTCCAGTTTTGCGAGCAGATCGGAGCAAAAGCCATGTATGTCGCATTTGCTGGCATGACAGTCCATCCGGATAATAACTGGCCGTTGGAAAACCTCGACACACTTATTCAGCAAACCCTCGATGCCATTGAGTATGCAATCGGTCCGGTCTCCTCAAGGTGGGGAGCCCAACGAGCCAAAATGGGACATCCTGAACTGTTCCCGCTGAAATATGTGGAGATAGGCAATGAGCACTATGCAGCTATTTATGGCGATTATTATGCGAAATTCAGAACCGCTATCAAGGCTAAGTATCCTGATATGGTTGTTATTATGAGCATGTATTGGAGT
>CAIXHD010000476.1 GCA_903919065.1 uncultured Bacteroidota bacterium | reverse complement strand
GTTGCAAAATATCTACCCTACGGACCGGTCAGGCACGTGCTGCCCTACCTCATCCGCCGGGCCGAAGAGAACACCGCCGTCGCCGGTCAGAGCAGCCGCGAGCTGGAGATGGCGAGGAAGGAATACCTGAGGAGGAAAAGTTAGAGATTCGAATTGAGAATTCCGAATTCCGAAGTACAAGATTCAGGTCACCATGAAGTTGGAATCCGTGTTTCTCATAAACTTAGCATCCTGACCATAAGGTTTAAATCTTTAAGCTAACTCCGTGTTTATCTGTGTTCTTCGTGTCTCCGTGGTAAGTTTTTGATCTTGAAATTTACCTCACACACACTTGAATCTCCACCTTCGAAACTCGGAATTCTAATTTGGAATCTCAACCATCATACTTCAATTCAATCACCATGGAACTCGACAATAAACCCCAAGTCTCCCGGGCCAAACTGCTCCTGATCACGCTGCCTTTTGTGCTGCTGCTCTGCTGCAGTGTCCCGGCTCTCTTCCTGCTGATCAATACCTGGATACCGACCTTCATTTCAGGTGCTCTGGTGCTCATTGGCTGGGTTGCCGCCTACGCTTTCCGGCTGACCGCCATCAGGTTTAAATTCACCGATGCAAGAATCTCCGTCTTTTATAACCCCATCAACCCGATGACTTCCAGCTTCAGGCGCATTGAAATTGCGACTGAGATGCTGGAGAAATATGAGATCAGGGTTTCCTGGGGAGGATGGAAAAAGGAGCTGATCCTTCATGAAAACCTCGACGGGCAGATCGCCATTTACCCTCCGGTTTCGCTCACCTTATGCGACGAGGAAACAATCAGCAGGATAGAACAGGAGTTGCGAAGTAGGATTCATTTGGGGTAACTATTTCTCAGGCACCAGCTCATAAGTATGCACCGGCTTGTACTTCATCGCCCATAACCACCATACCGGCGTGAATATAAATCCACAAACGATCGGACCGGGATCAATTTCTTCCGTTTTGGAGATTACAGTGCTGAACGATTTATATCCGGGCTTCTCGAATCTCAACACCGTTGATGTCCCGATAATCTTGTTGTCAACCATCGTAAATGGAGTTTCACCTCCGAGTTCGTCGTTGACATAAACCTTTGCCCCGTCAGGCACTGTCTGTAGCAAGGTAATACTTGTGCAGCCTGAGAAAAGCAGTATTC
Organism: uncultured Bacteroidota bacterium; assembly: GCA_903919065.1. Taxonomy (GTDB): domain Bacteria; phylum Bacteroidota; class Bacteroidia; order Bacteroidales; family UBA12481; genus UBA12481. Next base: position 3,341 of record CAIXHD010000476.1, on the reverse strand, counting down.
CGGCCACTGCCAGAATCGAGATTAAAATTGGAATTTTATAAGTTTTCATGGCTTGATGTTTTGGTAAACTATTTGATTAATCTGAGTGAATCAATTCACAGAATAAACATAAAAATCATGCCAAAAACATTGACTTGGCGCACATTCGCACTTTTTTTCGTTTTTTTTCCATTTTTTTTTGACGAAATTGCATTGTATAACTTTTTCCATAACTTTAGCCAAATTAATGTCCTAATCACTTACCCAATGAGAAAACTTTTAATCTTATGCAGTTTGCTTTTGCTGATAGGGGTTAGCAGGAGTATGGCCAGTCAGGCCGATTTATTTCATTATGATGCTGTTACGGTTGAAAACCAAATGGCTCAGTTAAACCAACTCGAAGGCTATGTTATGGAAAACCCTGGCATAACTCTTGGCGAAATGACCACCAACGGCAACACCCTTGCCTCATTGGTGAGCGATCCTAACGGGATAAGCGGATTCAACTTAACGAATGAAAAAACCTTCGGCATTCCGGGATTCTTCTGGGGATGCGTATTGGGACCATTCGGAGTGGCAGTTGTTTATTTTGTAGGAAAAGACAAAGCGGAAACAAAAATGGCCATTATTGGTTGCGTAACTGTATCTGTTTTAAGCATTGGCTTAAGCGTTATATCGACCATCCTTCAAGCAAGACTCTGATTCGACCAGGTTTAATTTTGTGATATTCACAATTCCGATTTTTGAAAACTGTCTCATAACAGCACAGATGCTTTTATGAGACAGTTTTTTGATTTTATTATGAAAGGCCTTTCCCGTAAATCCCTACTTCTTGTCTGCATCCTTTGCTTGCCGTCATTCCTTTTGGTGGGACAGCAATACAACAGGATACGCGCTGATTTCAGTATCAAGGTAAGGACCTCCTCAGGCGGACAGTCACTCACTTTGGGACAGATTTTCTATGATAAAAACAATAAGCAGATCATATATTATATAAGCTTTCCCGAACGCGAAATCTGGCTGACCGCTGATACCATGATCTACCAGATCCGAAACGATAAGCTGGTGACCAAAACGGCAACCTTTGCCATAGCCGAATTCACCGTCTTCCACCTCGCCCTCAATAGCCGGTTGCAGGATTTCGGCTTGAGGAATACGCAATATACCATTGGTGACGTTAGTCGCGAAGCAGACCTGGTCATCACCACCTGGTCGCCCCCTGAAAAAACCAGGCAGACGCTCGGAAACATCCTGGTATCAGTAAAAAACAAGCAACTCTTCGGGGTGATTTTCCAGAATCCGCAGGGTGTAGTGATCCGAAAACAATTTTTTGAAGAATATTTGGTAACCAACGGTTTATCTTTCCCCGGAAGAATCGTTGAAATAAACACAATCGAGGGGCGCGACAGCTATCAGGTAACCACTTATAAAAATATCGTAGTCGATGAAATGGGTAACGATAACAAGTATTTTTATAATATCAGCGGCCTTCACTTTTAACGCTCATTCACAGGGCACTACCGACGTGAACAGCTTTCGGAATCTATTCAGGCCCGTCGAAAGCCGGCCTGAGTATTCTATAAAAGTGGATACAAAAAATGAATTTCGCCTGCTCCTCACCGGTGGATTTGCCTTTTATAAAGTATTTATCTCATCGCAGGATGGGGTTCGGTGTACTTTTTACCCCAGCTGCTCCGTTTATGCACTGAACACCATCAAAACGAATGGTCTTACAGGCCTTTTTGATGCGATCGACCGGCTAACCAGATGCAACGGAATCAATCCGAAGAAATACCATATTCATGAACCTACCCAGCGATTCTATGATCCCGTTACCAAAATACACCACTAAGCAATAGACAATAGACAATAGACAAAAGACGAAAGACGAAAGACAATAGACAACCGAAAACCATCTCGCCCTGAAAACACTCCTTCCAATACTGGCTCTATCCCTCGCCCTGGCTGCCCCTCTGTCAGGACAAAATATTTACGACGAATCGCATTCACGGGAATTCGCGCAATACTTAATGCAATCACATGATTATCAATTAGCCGCCGCTGAATGGGAACGGGTTCTCTTTTTAAGTCCTTCTGATACCCTGGCCCGGCTAAACCTCATAAAATCATTCCGCTTAAGCGATAAACCAGCTGAGGCCTGGAAAAAACTGAATACATGGTATCCATCGGCCCCGCTCACCAAACAGTTTTCTCTCGAAGCCGCTCAGCTTACCCTTACCCTGGGCGATTTTCCTGCTTTCGGTTCTGTCATGGATCGTGCAGTTGATCTTAGCGGAGCTGAAAAATCCACCTGGAAACTGGGCGCCTGGCTAATGGAAGGCGAATGGATCAACCAACCGCCGAAATCACGAAACCCCTCGTTCACCGTGGCATCCATGGACCCCCGACTGCTTAACATCTATTCCAGAACAAAAGATATCAATCGCAAAAGTCCGGCTGCGGCTGTTGCCTTGTCTTGCATTGTGCCCGGCATGGGGAAAATTTATTCACACGACTGGAAGGACGGATTAATGTCGCTTCTGTTTGTTGCCGCAAATGCATGGCAATCCTACAGAGGCTTTTGGAAGAAAGATGAACTTGGTATCGCAAAATTCAACCCCAAAAGTGTTACCGGATGGGTGTTCGGCGGTTTGGCCGTTGGATTTTATTCGGCTAACCTTTTTGGCTCCTGGAAATCGGCAACCCTCTATAATTCAAATCAAACCGACCGGATAAGGCATGAAACTGAAGGCGTACTCATTACTCATTAGCCTCTTATTTCTCCGATTGGCTGCAACGGCCCAAACCGTTGGCGAAACGCGTGCGTTCGCCGACAGCCTATTTTCGGCCGGGCAAACCGACGCCGCCCTGCCGGTATACGAACGCGCCGCCTATTTCATGCGGCCGGATATTGATGCACATGTCCTGGAGCGGATTGCTGACTGTTTCCTCGCTGCCGGCCAAACGGAAAAGGCGCTGGAGTATTTCGATCACAGCTATTTCAACCAGACCAGCGACAGCATCAAAAAGGAGCTGATATTTAAAAAAGCCGCATGCTTTCTCCACAACAAGAATTATAAGTACGCCTTGATGGAACTTTACAGCATGGACGAGGGTTTCAGCTCAGCTGTAGAAGAGAAAAAGAATTTTTATATCGGGATGAGCTGGTTCGGACTGGAGGATTTCGGAAAAGCAGCTGAATATTTTGAAAAAGCTGTTGAGATTCCTTCCAGCAAGCAAAAGATCAGGGAAATATTTGCGGATCAAAAGAAATTTTTCCGTCCAAACCCAAAAACAGCCTCCTGGCTAAGTGTTTTCATCCCGGGAGCGGGACAATTTTATTCCGGCGAAGTGCTTTCCGG
>CAIXHD010000475.1 GCA_903919065.1 uncultured Bacteroidota bacterium | reverse complement strand
TCGAACATCTCAAATAATTCCCGATAGCCCACCGTATTGAGCCCATTCAGGTGTTTCATCGGGTGGAGTGCTTCAGCTTCTTTCACTAGCCCGGTTGCAATCATCTGATCCACCCGCTGGTCTATTCGCTCATAAAGCAGGTTGCGCGGCAATTCCAATCCGGTAAGCAGGATATTAAAGTCCCGGTTAACCGGATGCTTAATCCTGAATGAAGAGAACGGCCTTCCCGTAGTCAGGCAGACTTCCATCCCACGCAAAACCCGAGCGGGATTTTTTTTATCAACCTGGTTGTAAAATTCGGGATCCAGAATGGAGACTTCTTGGAGGATGTTTTCAAGTCCTTCATTTTCATAACGTTGCTTGAGCTGAGAACGGATGATGGGATCAGGATCAGGAATATCATCAATGCCGTTCAGTATTGCATCCATATATAATCCGGTTCCACCTGTCATGATAACAATCGAATGCCGGCTGAACAGATCTTTCAGAAGCTCAAGAACATCCTGCTCAAACAGGAAAGCAGAATAATAATCGTGGATCGATAAATTATTTATCAGGTGATGAGGAACCAGAGAAAGCTGGTATGGATCAGGTTTAGCAGTACCGATCGACATTTCCCGGTACATCTGTCGGGAATCGCAGGAAATTATTTCGGTCTTCCAATGCTGCGCGAGTTTTATGCTCACATCGGTTTTTCCCGAAGCCGTGGGCCCGGCGATGATCAGTATGGTGGGAGCCATTTTTTAAATATTGATCAGAAATTCCATGGTGTCCATTTGGTCGGCATAATCCCAAAGTTCAGGTTTTTGCGCGGTTCCATAAGGCAGCAGCTCCGTATTCCCTGATTTGTGGCCGCACAGGCACTGGATTTCGGTTTTATATGGCATTAGCTCTGTAAGAAGATTTTGTTTATCAGTGTAGTAGCTGTAATGAACGATTCCGATCGGGGAGTGGAGGCTTTCATTTTCGACCAGCAGAACCGGGTCGGTATTGATAAAGGGTATATTTAACAGGGATAACCGGGCTTTCTGAAAACGGTGATTATTGCTGAAGCTGGCACAGGGATCAGTTTCAGTATAGGAATTGAGTGGCTCAACCAGATTTTCAGGGGAATATCCGGCCGGTAAGAAAAGGTGGGAAACACTTCTGCAGCCCAGTCCATAATACTGGAGAATATCACAGGCAAGGTTCCGGAGATCTTCATGAGTCTCATTTCCGTCAACCACAGCTGCAGAACTGCGGTTCTTCCTGATGATATGACGGATATGTCCATACTCCGTCTGGAAATATCTGGAACTGTTATTGCTTCCGGTGGCAATTACCGCATCAGGAGATGTGCTCAATTCGCCTGAATGAATAAGTTCCGAAAAATGGGGCTCAATTTTGATCAGTTCCCCGGCTATTGCCGTTAACAGAATGTCATCACGCGAGGATAATTTCCCGACAAACCGGTTTCCGGTGATCAGGACGGATACAAAATCGTGGAACCCGACAAGTGGAATATTTCCTGCCGTTATTACGAGAACATTTTTGTTGGATAACCCTTCACGAATGTTGTATAAATCAGTCCAGCGGAAAAGATTGCTTGCGGTAAGTAATTGTGTCCAGGCTTTCAATGCCCTGTCTACCTCGCTCTTCGTGAACCAGTTATTGGCTTGAAATGCCTGTTCCGGCAGGCTGCCGGTCATGATAGCCGGTAGGCGGGTTCCCAGTTCTGCAAAGGCTGATATTCGGGTTTTGAGATCCATTGGTGGAAGTAAAGAGTTAAAAATAGCTCAAAAATTCTTGTTCTGCTTTGGTTTCCGTAATTTGCGGTGCCGAATTTTTATATCGTGAAAAAGAACAGCCAATATTTTAGACAAATAGCCTTGACAAAGGAGAATTTCCGGATCTCCTTTATCTCAATTCGGTCGAATTTACTGAGGACCATTCTTACGGTATTGATTATTGCTTTTGGTATTATGGCCCTGGTGGGAATCCTTACCACGATCGACTCGCTGAAACGATCGGTAAATTCTTCTTTCTCAGCAATGGGGGCTAATTCTTTTAGTATCCGGAGTCGGGGTTACAATGTTCAGATTGGAAATCACCGCGAACGGGTAAAAAACTATTCAAAGATCTCCTACCTTGAAGCTGACCGGTTTAAAAAAGAATTTAAGGCTCCGGCTGCAGTCTCGGTTTCGATTGGTGCCACGGGTAATGCTACGATAAAGTTTGAATCGGAGAAGACCAATCCGAATGTTTCGGTGCGGGGTGTTGATGAGAATTACCTGGTGACTGCCGGTTATGAGATCTCCAAAGGACGAAATTTTACCGAATCTGATATCAGGAGTGGTGAAAACACGGTTGTGATAGGCTCCGAAGTTGCAACAAGCCTGTTTAAGCAGGGCAGGGATCCGCTGGATAAAATCATTACTGTATCGAACGGCAAGTACCGGGTGATCGGAGTTCTCAAGGAAAAAGGTGCAACCATGATGGGGAGCGGCGACCGGCTCTGTATTATTCCGGTTACCAATGTGCGGCAGTATTTTTCCTACCCGAACATGTCGTTCGGTATTACGATCTTGCCGAATGAGGGGGTTTCGATGGATGAAACCATGGGAGAGGCGGAGAATCTTTTTCGTGTGATCCGGGGCCTGGATCCTCTGGATGCATCAGATTTTTATACTGTTAAAAGCGACAGCATTGCAGAGCTGATGATCAGCTCACTCTCGAGTATAACCATAGCAGCAACACTGATTGGAATCATAACGCTCCTGGGGGCAGCTATCGGCTTGATGAATATCATGCTGGTTGCCGTTGCTGAGCGCACACAGGAGATCGGAATC
>CAIXHD010000474.1 GCA_903919065.1 uncultured Bacteroidota bacterium | reverse complement strand
GACTCCACAAATCGCACTGCTTTATCGGTTTCGGCGAGCGTATTTCCCTTGGGCGTCTCAATGGTGATCAGAAACTGTTTCATACCTGCCTTGGGAAACAGGCTGAAACCGATAATGTTAATCAGAAGCAAGGAGCTGCCAAACATGACAAGTGCCAGAAGTAGTGTTATTACTGGGTTTCTTAGTGACCAGTGAAGTGCACGGCCGTAGGTGAAATCAATAACCCGGTTCAATCCGCGGAGGATAATATTGCCCCTGGGGTCTACGTCGCCTTTAAAAACCTTACTTGTAATGAAGGGGATAATGGTAAGAGCAACAAAGAGGGAACCCAGAACGATAAATGCAATGGTTGTCGGGAGTATTCTGATATACTTTCCGGGCATGCCGGGCAGAAACATCAATGGAAGAAAGGCAAACAGCAGGGTAGCTGTGCAACCCAGAATGGCAGCACCTATCTGCCTGGTGCCTTTTATTGCTGCATCCATGGGTTTTGTTCCCTCCCGTATCCATCTCGATATATTTTCTACCACAACAATTGAGTCATCCACCAGCAACCCAAGGGCGATCACCGCACCTACGATACTTAGCTGATTGATACTGTATCCGAGAAAATAGAGCCCCGAGAGTCCGATTAATATGGATAGCGGTATTGCCACCATCACCACGCCTGATGCTCGTAACCCTAGTGGTAGCAAGGTTAACAGAACCAATAGAATAGCGAAAATAAAATCGCGCTCGAGTCCGCTGAGTTTTTTCTTTACATTCTTTGCCTGGTCGAAACCGTTCTCGAGTGTCATGGTCGACGGAAGTTTTTTACGGAAGGTGTCGAATTGGTCATACACGCCTTTTCTGACATTATGTATGTTCTGGCCATCCATCATGGTTGCTGTGATAAAAACAGCCCTGGTGCCATTATACCGACCGAAATACCGGGGATCTTCCTCATCCCAGTTAACAGTGGCCACATCTTTCAGGTAAACCACCTGGCCCATATTGGAACCCACAATGGTGCGCTCAACCTCATCGAGGCTCTGATAATTGCCGCTGGTTTTAATGTTAAATTTCTGAGGACCGATCTCCACGCTGCCGCTGGGAATATTGGCATTCTCGCTTTGAATCGCATTCATTACCTGGGATATTGTAATTCGGAGCTGCGAAAGTTTAGGCAGATCAACAGCCACTCTTAATTCCTTGGCCGGATAAGCAACGGATTCAGATTTTTTAACCCCGGGAACAGTGGCGACGATGTCTTTCAGTTTTTCAGCCTGGGTGCGTAATTCATCATAAGAAGCTGTGGCGGAAACCAGAGCACTCTGAATAATACAGGTTTCGCCGGCATTAATCTTCTTAATATCAATCAGATAAAGATCCTGTGGTAATGATGGCCGGACATTCTGGACCTGCCTCACCACTTCATCATATTTTTTGTCAGGATCGCTGCCGGAAGTGAATTCAACCACCACGGTAGAAAGCCCGTCCTTCATGTCGCTCCAGGTTCGCTTAACATTATCAAGCTCCTTGAACGATTTTTCCAGTTTATCCACCACCAGTTCTTCCATGTCAACAGGTGAAGCTCCCGGATAGAGAACCGTTACCGGGACGATTGGCATTGGCAGATCGGGATCTTCGGCCTGAGGAATTTTAGTAAAGGCATATACTCCCACCACGATCAGCATCACGAATACCACAATGGTAAACTGATGGTTCTTTACTGCTATTTCAGTTATTTTCATTGCAGATCAGGATCACTGTTTTTTTATTGCCACCGGTGTTCCATCTGTGATATAGGCAGCGCCTTCAGTAACCACCTCTTTTACATTCTCCAGGCCGCCTGAAATTGCAGCCTGGGTGCCATATAAAGTGGCTATGTTCACCTTGACTTTTTTAGCAAGTCCAACAGAAGTTACTTCATAAACATATCCGGTCCGCCCGTCGGCTTCCACCACTGAGGCCATCGGGATAAGGTAATAGGAAACCTTTTTTCCGGGGAATATTTCGATATTGGCGATAAACCCTGATGCCAGACGATTTTTTGTCTCCCCCAGTTTCAGTTCGATCTCGTAAGTTCCGGTCATGGGGTTCGAAGCCTCATCGATCTGGCTGACTATCGCCGAGAATGGCTGATCTGGCCAGGCATCGATGGTCACTTTTGCTGAATCGCCAACATTGATTTTGACGATATCCCTGTCGGAAAGTGCGGTACGGATGATCCAGCTTTTGCCACTGACACCCAGTGCATAAACAGGATACCCCGGGGCAACGAGCTCATTTTCCTTGACCAGCTGCTTAAGTATCACCCCGGTTTTCGGGGCCACAATTCTTGAATGGGATAGATTGAAATTGACCATATCGAGCACCGATTTCGATACGTTCAATGCTGTTTCTGCGTTCTGCATCTGCTCGAGCGTGGCGACACTGTCGGCAAACAGATTCTTCGCCCGGTTATAATCCCGCTGGGCCTTTTCAAACCCGTTTTTTGCCTGATTAACCTGCGAATTGATCTCGGAAAGGTTAAGAATAGCCATTAACTGGCCTTTCTTTACCGGATCGCCCTCTTTAAAATAGGTGCGGGCAACAATTCCACCGGTTTTGAACGAAAGCTTCACCTCCTCACTGGTCGTAACGACTCCGCCTGATTTCACCGGCAGGCTGATTTCCTGAATTACAACAGGCACTACTCTCACCTTTACATCTTCCACTTTTGCCGATTCCTTTACCGGCGCCGGCTTGCAGCTTATTACGAAGGCCAGCAGCAGGACTAATGTGACGAGTGACAGGTGACTGGTGACCCTCGTAGAGTTGTCATTCCCGCGGAGGCGGGAACCCCGTCCCTTACCACGACATTCAACAGAAGTATTATTAGTTATTTTCATTTCAGATTTTATTTATCGCACAAACTTTCTCAAATTCAGCATAATCAGCCAGATACGTATATTTTGAGATGATCATATTTTCCTCGGCCTGGGTGAGGGTAGTCCGGGCATCAATAAACTCGATGAGGTTTGCCTGGCCTTCTTCGTAACGACGCTTCACCAAACGGAAACCTTCACGGGCAGTTTTCACCTGGCTGGTGGCTGCCTCGATACCTGCCAATGCCGTTTTTAATTCATTCATGGCATTGATCACCTGAAGCTCGATCTGTTTGCGGGCCTCCTCAGATTGTTGATCGAGCATCTCTTTCTGAAGTTTTGCCTGCCTGATTTTGGCCCGGTTCTGGAAGCCTGCAAACAAGTCCCAGCTAAGAATTGCCGAGGCCTGACCGAAATCGGAATCCTTATTTACTGTGTAATTTTCTCCCTGGATACCATAATCAGCAACAATCATGACGTTTGGCAAGGCACCGGCCTGATTCATTTTCACCTGCAGATCCGTGATATTATTGTATAGATCGAGTTTTTTCAATTCTTCCCGGTTGGCCAATGCCGATTCTCTGTAAATGGTTGATTCCCCGGTGAGGGCTGGTAAAATATTAGGCTCGGTTAGTATTACAGGTTCGGTTAACGACCTGTTCAGGAGAAAATTTATATATGCCGATGCGATCTCTTTGTTTTTTGCAGCCACCTGAACTTTCTGATCGAACTTGCTCATTTCAGTCTGGGCACGATAAAGATTATCGATAGTGATTTTTCCATTGTCTACCAGCTTCTGGTTCACCCTGACGTTTTCTTCCAGCAGCTTGCGGGTCTCATTGAGCATGTTTACTATTCCTTCAGCCATGGCAACATTATAGTAGGCTTTCCTGATTTCGGCTACCAGCTCCTGCCGGTATTGGTCTACACTAACCTGCTCTGTTTCCGTCAACTCCTTTTTAATTTTCGAATTATAGTAGATATCGGTGTTGAACAATGGTTGTATCATGCGGATTTTTGTTTCCTGCTCTTTTGGCCGGAAGAACATGAACGACTGATTATCTATCTGCGGGAATTGGTTCGAGTGGAGAATCTGGTTCAGTGTGGCATAAACAGGATTCAGCAGGTCGCCGATAGGAAGATCAATGGTACGTCCGCCTTCGGCCACTGAGAATCTTGCGTTCAGGGAGATATTAGGAAAGAACAAGCCTTTCGCCTCCTTCAGTGTTTCGAGGCTCTTCCGGTAGCTGGTCTCCTTTTGTTTCAGGGCCAGGTTATTTTCGAGGCCCATCCGGATATAATCATCCAGAGGGGACTGGGCCCAGGTTGTTTGGGCGAGAATTATCAGGATCAGGATCAGTTTCGTTTTCATTTTTTATTTTTTTCGTGACACGAAACGCGTGACGCGTGACGCGGAAAAAGATTCAGTACCATCTTCTTCGTCTTCCGTGTTTCGTGTCACGCGTCACGTGTTCCGATTTATGGTAATCGATTCTTCATATTCTTGTGTATCTGCAAAAAGAGCCTCTTCACCAACTCGCGTTCCGCCTGCGTTGCACCGGCATAAAGTTCGTCGGCGAAAGTAAATACCTCCTGCATCCTGTGATGATAACCATCACATACCAACTTTCCGATAGTCGTGAGACTGAGGTTAACCTCCTTGTTATTACGTGCATTGGTACGGTTTACCAGTTTTTTAGTGACCAGCTTGCGAACGGTCTGCGATATAGCACCCCGGGTAACACCCATGATATCAGCTAGCTGAGTCATATTTACTTCAGGATTTTCCCCTATTGTGGAAATTGTTTGCAGCTCCGAGAGGTGCACGGTGCATCCGATTCCGAAATCACGCGGCTGCCTTTCAATGATTGAGTAAGCATGCAAAATGCTTTGAAAAAGGTTGACCAGCTCGTTGACTTCACTTCCCATTGAAAAATGTTTAGTTGCTATACAAAAGTAGTAAAAATATAGTTGCCAACTTTTGGGTGGATAACTTAGTAAGTTTGGTATTTTTAAAGTTGGCAACTCTACATTGTTGGCAACTTTAAAAAAAGTTGGCAGCTTTATACTTTTAAAGTTGGCAACTCTAACATGAAAATCCTCCTCACAGCCTTGCTTGTCAGTTTATTCTGGAGTACGGCAAATGGCACAGCAGCGGTCGTCGCAAAAACCGATGAGCGCATTGAATTATTGAGCATCGTATTTCGTTTGGCCGGGAACGATGAATACAATATGAATCAGTTTAAAGGTTATGTGGATGATATCAACCAATGGTTCGGACCTTATAAAAATCATCCGGTAGTTGCAATGGCAAAGCGCTTGCATGTAACCAGGGGAGTCAGCTACGATGCGGTCATGTCGATGGCGGTGCATATCAGTCAGCCACCGGAACTTCAACCTTTGGTTCCATTAACTTCTGAAGTTCCTGATCACAGATGGGGGAAAAAAGGCGCCCGTCAATTTCTTAAACTGCTGCGTAATTTTTATCAGGAATCCAATTTCGCGCAGTTTTACACCAATCATCAGGCGATGTACAATATAGCTGAAACCCGGATGAATGCTGTACTCCAGAAAGTCAATTTTGATTGGTTTGAGAGATTTTATGGAGTGAAATCAGCCGGCAGGTTTAATCTCCTGCTCGGTATCGGGAATGGTGGGGGAAATTATGGTCCTAAAGTAGTTTATCCCGATGGCACAGAGGATTTGTATGCGATCATGGGAACCTGGCTGATAGATCAGGCGGGAAATCCGAATTATAATGGGAATGTGCTTGGTACCATCATCCACGAATTCAACCATTCCTTTGCCAATCCATTGGTGAATGCTAACCTTCCTTTACTCAAACAACCAGGCAGTGCCCTGTTTGCCGCAGTGAAAAAGCAGATGACATCAATGGCTTATGGAACCTGGAAAACGGTGATGTATGAATCACTGGTCAGGGCTTCAACCATTCAATATTTTATTGATAGCAAGGTGGATGGAAGTCAGAGTAGAAAATTGGTGATCAATGAAATGGCCAATGGTTTTTTGTGGACAGAACAATTGGTTGCCTTGCTGAATACTTATAAAACAGAGCGCGAAATCTTTCCGTCCCTGGCCACTTTTATGCCCCGGATAGCCGCCTTATATTCAGATCTGGCCCCGAAAATCGATCAGATGAAAAGGGATTATGAATCGAAATGTGCACATGTAGAAGCTATTGAACCTTTTGATAACGGTTTTTCGGAAGTAGATTCTGCCTTAAAAGAAATCCGGATCAAATTCGATAAACCGATGAATCCAAAGCTCGGTTACTCCATAAATTACGGGAAAGGAGGGGCCGAGCATTTTGCACTGTCAGGTAATCCAAAATTCAGTGATGACGGTCAAACCCTGATCCTAACCGTAAAGCTGAAACCCGACTGGGATTATTCCTTTGTGCTAACGTCACAATCATTCCGGACAATGGATATGTTTCCGCTGGTGAGCTATGAGGTGAACTTTAAGACAAAGAAGTAGAGTTGCCAACTTTTGGTCAGTAGAGTTGCCAACTTTAAAATGTAGAGTTGCCAACTTTTGGTTGGATAACTTAGGAAGTTTGGTATTTTTAAAGTTGGCAACTCTAGGCAACTTTAAGCAATGAAAGCACTCTCCGGAATTATAAAAGGTATTGTGGCACTAGTGATTGTTGCCTCAATACTTTTACTCTCAGACCTTCAAAACCGTTCTGATAAAAAAGGTGGAACCCGGGAGTCAGCATCTCGTAAGATGTACAAATTGAGTTTGATACACTTTGTCGACAGCCCCAACTCTGAGGAATGCGAACAAGGGGTGAGGGATTTTCTGAAGGATAATGGATTGGTCGAAGGCAAGGATTTTACCCTCTCAGTGTTCAGCGCTCAGGGTGATATATCGGCTCTCAACAGTATCGCAGGCAATGTCACTTCACAACCCTGGGATATAATTATTGCAAATTCTACTCCTACAATACAGTCACTCGTCAAAAAGAAGACCAAAAGCCAGATTGTTTTTACGAATGTTGGCGATCCCATAATTGCCGGCCTCGGGAAATCGTTTACTGATCATATTGCTGGTGTAACCGGGGTGTCAACCATGAGTGATTTCGATGGAATGATTGATCTTCTCGTTAGCCTGCAACCGGAAATCAAGAAGATCGGGACTGTATATGCCCCGGCTGAAATCAACTCAGTCGCCTACAAAGAAAACCTGGACAAAGCAGCAAGAAAGAGAGGAATTGAGCTTGTGTGTGCACCGGCCAGCAACACTTCGGAAATCACGGATGCAGCTGTTTCCATTACATCCAAAGGAATCGGAGCTATCTGCCAGATATCGGATAACCTTACTGCAAGCTGTATTTCCTCTATTATCAAGGCCGCGGAAAGTGCACGTATCCCCCTTTACGGGTTTGTAACTAAACTGATGACGCAGGGAGCCATAGCAGTGGTTGCCCGCGATTATCATCAGGCCGGTTATGATGCCGGGGTGATGGTGAAAATGATTCTCGATGGAAAGCCGCCAAAGGAAATCCCTTTTCAATTGGTCACTAAAACTAACTTCCAGGTAAATACCACTGTCGCAGCAAAATTTAAGATTAAGATGCCCGAGGGTTTATCTAAAAATATCAAACTGACAAACTAAATTATGGATATTCAGAAAACAGTCAGCGGAAAGAAATCTGTTCTCGTCATTAGTGGCCGCCTCGATGCGAACTCATCGGGGCACCTCGATGACACTATAAATTCCCTAATCCGGGAGGGTATTTACGATGTGGAACTCGATCTCGGCCAGGTGGTTTATCTCAGCTCGTTGGGTATTCGCGTACTCGTGATGCAGTATAAAAACCTGAGCAAGATCGGAGGTTCACTCAACCTCTCTACTATGTCAGATCCCGTGAAGGAGGTATTGAGGATGGTTGGCATGGCAGATATGTTCCAGCGAAAGCAGGAAAAAGTAACAGCTCCGGAGCCCGCTGCTCCAAAAGGAATAGTAGAGGAAGGATTCCGGTTCGAAAAGGAAACCTCCGGACAGGGCAAAATGGTTCTGACAGTTCATGGGGAGCCTGAATTAGCAGGAAAATCAGATTATACTTCAGCTGATAATCTGGTGATCACCGGCGGCAGAAAAACATTTGCACTTGGCTTGGGTGCCATCGGAACAGGATTTGATGATTGCAAATCAAGGTACGGAGAGTTTCTGGCGCTTGGCGACGCAGTGACTTATATGCCTGCAGATCAAAGTACAATACCTGATTACGCACTTTCCAGCGGTAAGTATATTCCTGAAATCAATGCACTTTTTGCCATCAGGGCGGAAGGGGAATTTGGTGACCGGATTATTTTTGAACCCGCTGGAGGAAGTTTGTCTATTACGCTGCATACCTTGGTGGATGTTCTGTTTCGAATTACCGGCTATAAGAAATTTACCCTCCTGATGGCGGCGGAAAGCGATGGGCTGATTGGTATGCGTCTAAGGAAATCTCCGGTGAACGACCCAACCCTGCTGGAACTTCCGGGTTTGGCCGACAACCTGTTCTTTACCACAGAACCGGCTTATTCACGGATGCTTACGGTATCGTTCGGATATTTTGAAAAGGGCAACCCTGCTCCGCCCAAATGGCTGCGTTCGCTGAATCATGGCTCTGATACAGCAGGTCATCTGCATACGGCAGTTTTTCCGTATCAGCCTTTAAGAAAAACAAAACCTGACTACCACGAAATCATCCGCTCCCTTTTTGGGGATTCGGAGGTGCACGATATTCTTCACCTGCTGAATGATACACGCGAAATTAATGGCCTGGGCGATAGCCGGTTTAAAAACGGGATCTGCTGGATTGGGCAAATCGAATAAAAGAAAGGGATCAAAATAATGACACTACTCCTCGGATCCATTACCATAGGACTGATTCTTGCCATGCTTGCATTGGGCATTTTTATCAGTTTCCGGATTTTTGATTTTCCGGATATTACCGCTGAAGGTTCCTTCACTTTTGGGGCTGCTATATCAGCTGCACTGATCATCGCCGGTGTAAATCCTTTGCTTGCTACTCTCACCTCCTTTGTTGGAGGCGGACTGGCTGGCATGGTGACCGGTATTCTGCATACCTGCTTTAAAATTAATTCGCTGCTGTCAGGTATTCTGGTGATGACGGCCCTCTACTCCGTTAACCTGCACACCATGGGCCGCAGTAACCTTCCCTTGCTTTCCGAAACCACTATTTTTACCTGGTTCGATAAGCTCGCCGTTAAGTTTTCGGGCGAGGGGAAATTAACCATGGTACTTGGCTGGGAAGTGCCCGCCAAGGATTTGTGGATCCTGCTTTTCTGCCTGATCATGGTAGTGATGGTAAGCCTTTTGCTTTGGTGGTTTTTTCGCACCCGTTTGGGAACCGCCATGCGTGCAACAGGGGATAATGCACAAATGATCAGGGCTTTGGGAGTTAATACAAAACTCATGATCATCGCCGGAGTGGCGCTCTCCAATGCATTTATTGCCGTTGCCGGATCACTATTGGCACAATATCAAGGGTTCGCCGATGTTCAGATGGGTATCGGAATGTTGGTCTGGGGTCTCGCCAGCGTCATTATCGGAGAGGCACTCATTTCGGAAAACAGCCTGGGACTGGTAATCACGGGCGCTGTTATCGGCTCTGTGCTTTTCCGTCTGCTCGTAGCCATTGCGCTTCGCTGGGGGATGAATCCTATCGATCTGAAACTGATAACTGCCCTCTTTGTTTTGCTGGCTCTTATCCTGCCGGGATTTATGAAGAACACGAAAAAAATCAGACTAACAAGCAAATAATCAGATGTTACAGGTTAATAATATATCAAAGGTTTTCAACCCCGGCACCGTAAACGAGGTTCATGCACTGAATGAGGTCAGCCTCAACCTGCCCGACGGTGGATTTGTTTGCGTACTGGGTACCAACGGATCGGGTAAATCAACTCTTTTAAATGCCGTTGCCGGTTCTTTTTTGGTTGATAGCGGAAAAATTCTGGTTGATGATGTGGACATCACCCGTTGGCCGGAGCATAAACGGGCCGACTTTATTGGGCGCGTATTCCAGAATCCATTTACAGGTACAGCTCCAAATATGTCGATTCAGGAAAATCTTGCCCTGGCAACACGCCGTGGAAAATCAAGAGGCCTTGGATGGGGATTGCCTAAAAACCTGATCGATGAATTCAAGCTTCGGGTTACCCCTCTGCAGATGTCGCTTGAAGACAGGCTTGGTAATCCGATCGGCAAGTTGTCAGGCGGACAGCGCCAGGCATTGACTCTGCTGATGGCTACATGGCTGAAGCCAAAGCTCCTGCTTCTGGATGAGCACACCGCTGCGCTGGATCCGAAAACGGCAGCCAAGGTTATCGAGCTGACTGAGGAGGTGATCAGGCGCGACCATATCACTACCCTCATGGTTACCCATTCGATGCAGCAGGCGGTAAACCTGGGCAACCGCGTGATCATGATGCACAAAGGCCGTATAGCTTATGATTTTGGCGAAGATGAGAAACGACGGATGAAGGTGAATGATCTGCTGGCGCTGTTTGATGAGTTGCGCAGGAAGGACCAGATCGATAACAGCGTGGCTGAACTTGTAGCCGCAAATTATATCTAGATTATGAAGAATATTCTGAAACCCGCATTATTCTTGTTGGTGGCTGCCTCGATTCTCCTGTTCTCAGACCTGTCCAACCGCAAGGGAATTCATCGGAATATGGAGATAAAGCGGGTAGCGATTTTCAAGTTTAACTCGAACCTGATTCTCAATGAAACAGAAAAAGGTTTGCTGAATGAGCTGGAAACACAGAAAACATTTCCATTCGAGAGCATGGAGATTACCCGTTATTGTCCGGAGGGAGATTTGCCTACTGCCAACACTATTGCACTCGAGGTCATCAACAAAAAATACGACATGGTGATCTCAATAAGCACACCGGGTTTGCAGGTGATGGCTAATGCCAACAAAGCAGGGACGGTGACGCATGTATTTTGCGCTGTGACAGATCCGTTTGTCTCCGGGGTGGGGATTTCCGGTCCCGGTAAAGACCAGCACCCGGCATATCTTGCAGGTATCGGGACTTTTCAGCCGGTTGAAAAAGCATTTCGCATTGCACGTGAAATGAAGCCTGATCTGAAAAAAGTGGGTGTTGTTTGGTGCACGGGCGAAACCTGTTCTGAGGCATGCGTGAAAAAAGCACGCGCCATTTGTGCCGAGTTGGGCATTGAGCTTATCGAGACAGGTATTGAAACGTCATCGCAGGTTTATGAAGCAGCGGTGGCAATGACCGCTCGTGGGATCCAGGCGCTCTGGATCGGTGGCGACAATGTAATAGAAACAGGTATCGACATGTACGTAAATGCCGGCATGAAAGCCGGAATACCGGTTTTTAACAACAGCCCTTATTCGACAATGAGAGGCACCATGTTTGGCATCGGCGCCAATTATCAAAGTGTTGGTGCACAAGCCGGTAAAATGGCCAGCGAAATTCTTAACGGCAAATCGGTGAAGGAATTTGAAACAACAAATGTGGTTCCCGAAAAAATCTATATCAACGAGACAGTGCTCAAAAAAGTAAAGGGAAACTGGTCACTTCCGGCTGACCTTCGTGCCAGGGCGGACTCCATAATACGCCAATAATCGATAGACGAAGAAGAAGATCGGAAGACGGAAGATCGGAACGCGAACCGAGCCGTTAGGCGAGCTCAGCGAAGCTAAACACGTGACGCGGAAGAACGCTGTAGGGGAGGACCCGCGGGTCCTCCCAATTAAGGCTCAAGGCTCAAGGTAAAGTCTTAATATTTAAGAAGTAAGGGTACTTCATGCACACTTGAATCTGTAATTTCAGAATTCAGAACTGGCCCTCGAATCTCATCATTCATACTTCATTCAACCCTTTTACCACTTAATCCCCGGATACCACCTGCCCCAGATCTCTGCAAATTTTCCATTGCTCATAACGGTGGCATAAGCTTGTTCCCACTGCTGGATATATTTGTCTTTTGTGTCAAGCGAGAATGCCAGACTGGTTTCTGTATAGGATAAAACCAACTCATTGCGGACTTCCGCCGGCTGATGCCCCGATTGTTCTGCCAGATAAGGAATGGCTATGTCGTTGAGGACAGCGGCATCAATTGTGTGATCGAGGAGTTTTTGAAAAACTATCAAAGGTGTGCCATAGGTATGAATATTTGTGAATCCCTGATTCTTTAACTCCTGCTCAGCTGCCCATCCCTGTGGAACTCCAACCGCAGTGAGCTGTTTCGCATCAGTAATAATATTTATATCAATAGCACTGGTCGAATTCACAAAAAAGCAATAATTCTTTCGGCAAACAGGTCCGATCCAGTGAAACAGACTTTCACGGGCCGGGGTTCTGACTGTGCTGAAAATCATTGAATTCGGGGCAAATTGTACCTGCTCATAGGCATCAGTCCAATTTTCGATTGTAATCGATACATTCATCGGTATTCCCTGACTCATGGCGTTGACGATTTCTACTGAGCTACCGGTGAGGGTTCCATCAGATGCCCGAAAATTTTGTGGTGGATTTTCTTCGGTATAAATAGTAATAACACCAGGCGCTTTTACTCCGGGTAAATACAGGTTATAAACATCCTGAACAAAGCCCGACTCCTTCAACTCGTCCAATTTCTCCTGCCACGATTCAATAATTATTGGGGATACTCCCTTTGAGAAGGCAATAAACCCCTGCACCGAGGAAAGTGTAAATAATTCGGATAATTGGCCGGCATCGTGACCGCCGGCTGCGGCAACACTCCGGATGGAATTTGATTCGTCGAAAACGGAAGTAACCAATCCGGCATAAAGAGCTGTAACTGCTTCGCTTTGTGTATTGTAAATAATCAGATTTTTAAAGTCTCTGTCCTGGAGCATAGTCACAGTCGGATATCCTTTAACTACTCCAATTGAGGAAAGAAACATCGCATCATTAACAGATCCGATAGTAATGCCGGATGATCGTAATCCGATGAATCCGGTTGAGAACATGGTTATAGGACCAACCCACTGGAATTCTTCCTTTCGTTCGGCTGTGAGACCTGTGGTAAAGAGTGCAACATTATCAGACGATCTTAACAGGTCATAAGCCGCACTCCAGTCCGCGGTTACCTCAACAGACTTGCTTTTAACAGCCATAAGGTCGAGGATCCTTGCCGTAATATCTGCAGATATGCCTTTCAATTGATTGTCTTCCACATAGCTGTAGGGACGAAGCTCCTCACAGATAATCCTCAGGTCCTTGCCGGTAATATCTTCCTTGTTGCACGAAATGCTAAAACCCAGAGTGGAAATTACGGTGATATAACAAAATAGTTTTTTCATAGGAGTAGATTACCTGATACTAAGTTTCATTTTCTGAACCAGTTCGGGTTTTTGCTTAGCCTGGTTATTACGCTGGCCGGGATCAAATTTTATATTGTACAATTGGATTTCAGGCGACAGGCCAGTCTCGATATTAACATCTTTAAAAAGCGGCACACCTGGATATGATGGTATCATTACCCATTCATTTTCCCTCACCAGTGTTTTACCGCTGCCATTATCAAGTACCAGCGAGGAGCGCCCGTTCGGCGACTTTCCAAGCAATGCATTTAGAATATTTTGGCTGTCGGAACCCGGATTTGGCTGTCTGGTAAGATCTGCGAATGAAGCAGCGAAGTCGATCTGGCAAACCAGAGCTTCAGAAACACCCTGTTTGATATGCCCTGGCCAGCTTACCAGAAATGGGATATGAGTACCTGCTTCAAGCAGGCTATATTTTCCGCCGCGCATCGGGCCCCAGGGTGTGTGAGCACCGTTAAGTTCTACTGCACGATCTGCATACCCGTCATCGAGTACCGGACCATTATCGCTGGTAAATATCACGATGGTGTTTCCGGTAAGCCCAAGCTGATCCAGTTTTTTTAGAAATTCACCTACAGCCCAGTCAGCCTCAACAATCACATCACCACGTGGTCCCAGACCCGATGAACCGACAAAACGGGGCGAAGGAACTCTCGGGCAGTGCGGCTCATGTAATGCATAATAGAGGAAGAATGGCTTGGTACGGTTTTTTTCAATGAAGTTGCCAGCCTTGAGCAGAAAGGTGTCCACCATAAATTCGTCGGTCCATCTGGCTTTTTTCCCACCCTTCATAAAGCCAATCCTTGAAATGCCGTTTATTATGGTGCCGGCATGTCCCTGGGTGAGTCCCATTCTGATCTTGTCGGGAAATTCTTTACCTGTAGGTTCTCCTGGAAAATTTTGCTTATAACTGACTTGTATCGGGTCGGCAGGATCAAGGCCGACAACTGTTCCGTTTTCGATAAAAACAGTGGGGCAACGGTCATTTGTGGCTGCCATGATATACGAATAATCGAAGCCGGTTTCATTTGGACCCGGGGCGATGGGCCGGTTCCAGTCGACCTGCCCCGACCCCAGTCCGAGGTGCCATTTACCCACAATCCCGGTGGTATAGCCTGCCTTTTGAAGCATCCCGGGCATAGTGGTTTTCGCAGGATCTATAAGTAACGGAGCATCACCGGGTAAAACCCTGGCTTTATCGTTACGCCAGGGATACTGGCCTGTAAGCAAGGCAAACCTGCTGGGTGTGCTGGTGGCCGATGTGCAATAGCCATTGTTAAACCGCAATCCGGAGGCTGACAGCCTGTCGATATTCGGTGTCTTAATTTGGGTTGCTCCGTAACACCCGAGATCGCCAAATCCAAGATCATCGGCGAGGATCACAACAATGTTCGGGCTTCTGGCAACCTGTTCTCTATGGATTTTTTCTTTTGGAGTGCAACCGCTTTGAATCAGTAATCCAGAGGCTGCAATTCCAGCTATATGGTTGAAATTTATGCGCATGGATATCAGATTTTTGAGTTTAAAGACTATTTGCCTACGGGTGCAATCATCAGTTTCCGGAACTCCACTTCAGAACCTTCGGCCTGTAAAGCGATACGACCACTGGTAGCTGTGCAATGGAATCCATGGTTTACGAGTGTGTCGTTTAGCCATACTATGATCTGATGTTCATTGGATTCAACCACCATCTTGTTCCATTCCCCGACTGGTTTTTCCGTTCCGTTGGTCAGATTCTCTATTCTCCGGTTTTTACCTTCAACAATGCCCCATTTTTCCTGGGGGCCGCGTCGCTTGACCATATCCGGAACACTGATGTCTTCAACGATGCACCAGAAATCTCCGGCATTTTTATGTTCCATCTGCACTTCAATTGATTTGGGAAACATCTTGTACAGCGCCCGGGGTGTGGATGCATTGATAAGGACACCACAGTTTCCCGGTTCTCCGGCAAACCGGTATTCAAATTCCAGACGGAAGTTGCTGTAAACGGAATCTGTGATCAGGTGGCCTTCAGGTGTGCCGAGGCTAACGAGCATTCCATTGCGAACGATGAAAGAATTTCTTACCTGCGGATTCGTGTCTTTCTCCGGCACATCGGCATGCCAGCCGATTAAGTCCTTTCCGTTGAAAAGTGGGTGCGACTTCATCTGGGCTGAAAGATCCAGGCTAAAGCTGCCGGATATAATCAGGAGGAAAACAAGTTTCCCGAACTGTAAATTTAGATTGGCCATGCTTCTTGTTTTCTTTGGTATTTAAATGTCCTTTTTTAATCGGATTCTGTCGGATAGCGGATTCCGGCAATTTCCCTGATCCTGTCAAGTAGCTGCATCTGCTGCAAAGTAAAAGAAAAGGGCAATGAAGGACTCTCACTCAGGCCGGCATCGAGACACTCCATAACATGCTGTGCCTCCAGGAAAAGCCCGAACCCATTTTCCTGATGAAAAATAAAATCATCCTCGGATACCTCTTTTACCGAAACCGTAACTTTTACTGTCCACGGATCGATTTTGCGTACCCGGATAAATCCCTTTTCGCACCAGATCTCGGTCTGGGTGTCACTGCATCCCGCTAAACTCGAGGTCAGCTGAGCGAATTCTCCACCCGGATACCCAAAGGTCATTGCCATGGTCCGGTCCACTCCTGTAGGCGCCAGGTCCACAATGGCTTTAATGTCGGATGGGACACCGAATACCTGCTGGGCCCAGAAAACAGGGTAAATGCCGATATCGAGCAGGGACCCGCCACCAAGGGCAAGGTTGTACAATCGGCCTTCAGGGTTTAAAGGAGCATGAAAGCAGAATTCAGAGCGCATGCCGGCAGGTTTGCCTAATATTCCGGAAGCCAGAACCTCTTTTACTTTTGCAAGTGAAGGTTGAAAACGGGTCCAGAAAGCTTCCATCATAAAGGTGTTATTCTCTCTGGCGGTTTTGATCATTTCCATCGTTTCAGCAGCTGTCAGGGCAAAAGCTTTTTCAACCAGGACAGCTTTGCCGGCTTTCATGCACAGAATTGCATGATCGTGATGGAGTGAATGTGGTGTGGCAATATAAACGATATCAACTGCCGGATCAGCGGCCATCTCTTCGTAACTGCCAAAAGCCTTTTGGAAGCCGTGCTTTTCTGCAAACGATTTGGATTTATCAATGCTCCTTGATGCAGTTGCATACAGCTGAGCATTTTCAAGCAACTTAAGATCCGAGCTGAATTTTCCGGCTATCTTGCCACATCCCAGGATTGCCCAATTATATTTTCGCAGTGTCATTCCCGTGGCAGCGAAAAATAAAATGTACTTCCCAGTCCGAGTTCGCTTTCGACCCAGATTTTTCCGTTATGTTTCTCTATAAATTCCTTACAGAGAATTAGTCCGAGTCCGGTTCCTTTCTCGTTTTTGGTGCCCGGGGTGGAAAAGCCCTCTTCAATCCTGAAAAGCTTTTTGATATCACTTTTCTTGATTCCGATTCCATGATCAGTAAGTGATACGATTACTTCATCCTTCTTTTGTTCAGCTGAAATAACTATGCCGCTTCCTGGCATGCTGAATTTTATAGCGTTTGAGATGAGGTTTCTCAAGATGGTGCCTGCCATAGCCCTATCAGCCAATACCACGGCATTCCGGGGTAAATTACTTGAAATGGTTATTGATTTTTGCTTGGCATTGTCACTGAATAATTCGACCACCTCATTGATCAGCGCGACCATTTCGATGTATTCTGGAGTGAACTCCATTCTTCCGGTTTGCGACCGCGACCACTCCAGCAGGTTCATCAACAGATTCATGGCTCGCTCTGCGGAACTCAGGATTATTTCGCTGTATTGTTCAGTTCCTTCATAATCCTTTTCCTTGATACGCTCTTGCAAAAGGCTGCTGAACCCAATAATACTGCTGAACGGATTTTTCAGATCATGCGCTATGATAGAAAAAAATTTGTCCTTGGATGCATTCAGCGCCCTGAGCCTTTCTTCGCTCTCAACCAACTCCTGCTCAATGCCTTTTCTTCTGGTAATATCATTAATACTCGCTAAAAGGCACTTTTCGCCATCAATTTCAATGATCTCAGCAGTGAAAAGACCTACTAATGGCTGGCCCGATTTGGTGCGGAACCGGGCTTCTTTTTCCTGAATCTTCCCAAAATTCCGGATTTCATTTACAGTATCATCCCGGTCCGAATCGTTCTCCCATATATTTAATTCGAGGGTGGTTTGTCCAAGGATTTCGTTTAAGTTGTAACCTGTTATGTTCAGAAAACAATTATTTACATCAATAATTCTGCCATTGGATATCCTTGTGATCAATATTGCATAAGGGGAAGAATGAAATGCTTTAGAGAACTTCTCTTCTTGTTTTAAAATATTGTTATTCAGATAGTTATTAAACATCAGTACCAGGCCGAATGTTAAAAGTATGAATAACACCTGGTAGGTTATCATGACAAAGTTTTCAAAGCCACCTGCATGAAGGTAATCATTTGGCATCGGTTTGCCGAAGAGGGAGTTAACAATCCTGACAATGTTTATCAGGCAGTACGTAACATATATACTCCCAACGAAGAAGGTAAGCTTTCTCATGCTTTTTGGAACCTCATAAATCATTAACCAGGCACACTGAAAAAAGAAGATGAAAGAGATTACCGACAGGTTTAATGTCCTCATCGTTAGATCAATGTGAACAACGGCGAACCAATAATGGATAATAGCAAAAACAAGAACCAGACCAGCGTTAATTTTCCATCTGATGTCCTTCCCCAGAAACCTCAAGAGTCCAATGTAGCCCAATGCTAAACCAGTCATAGCAAGAGTGTTGGATGCAACCATGGAGATCCAGTCCGGAATTTGGCTGCGGAGTGCTATAAGCAACATCGCAAGTGTTTGAAAAAGAAAAGCGATCACCCAATAAATGGTTCCCTTATAGCGATTACGGGTTTGCCTCCACAATAAAACAAGGACAAACGTGCTTATCAGATTGATAACCATGAAACATATCAAAATTGTCCGCAAGTCTAAAAAGCCCATACTGCCTCCTGAAAACAAATAGGTTATATCCTCTGATTCAAATATAAGGGAATTTGTCAAAAAGTGAAACCATTAACAAAGGATAGACCTGCAATTCACAGGTATTATTTCCTATTTTGCAGGTTAAATCTATAAAAATGGAAAAGGTCACAGGTCTGATAACCGCTCCGCACACTCCGATGAAATCCAATGGAAGTATTAATCCGGATGTAGTTCCCGATTATTTTAAATTTCTGCTTAATAATGGCATCGGTGGGATCTTCCTGAACGGGACCACCTCAGAGGGTTACCAATTGACTAATGATGAGCGACGGATAATGGCTGAAGCATGGAATGATGCTGTAAAAGGAACCCATTTTAAAATATTTGTTTTTGCCGGGCATCTTTCTGTAAATGATGCTTCCTCTATAGCTGCACATGCTGCCAGTCTCGATCATGTTTATGGCATTTCGCTCACCGGGCCTTTTTATCAAAAACCAGTCACCCCTGAACTGCTGGTTGAATGGTGCTCGGTTGTCGCTGCAGCAGCTCCTGACAAGCCATTCTATTATTACCATATTCCGGTGTTGACGGGAATTACAACCCCGATGACCCAATTTCTTGCAATTGCCGGAGAAAAGATACCCAACCTTACAGGTGTGAAGTTCACTCATAATGATCTCGAGGATTTTATGATGGCAAGTGAACTCGAAAATGGAAAATACGACATGCTTGCCGGGATAGACGAAATCGCTTTGGCTAACCGGGCAATCGGCGCCAAAGGGTATATCGGCAGCACATACAACTTTATGGCTCCTTTGTTTTTACAGATGTTTGAAGCTTACGATGCGGGTGATGGGGCAAAGGCTGTTTCCCTTCAAAAACTGGCTATACAGATTATTCGTCTGATAGCTCCATATGGTTACATATCTGCCTGTAAGGCAATTATGCAGGAGTTGGGAATTCCCAATGGGATCGTCCGTTTGCCACATCGCCAGATCTCAGAAGGCGAGAAGACTAAGCTTTTAATCGACCTGAATTCATTGAACTTCTTTGAGTACGCGTGCAAAAAATCATGAGCAGTAAGCTGTTCACCGGAATAATTCTGATCATGGCAATCATCAGCAATACTGCATTGGCTCAGAACGATCCAATCATCACCTGGGAAAAAGTTTCCCCAATACCACCTGCAGCCGGTGAACCGGTTCAATATGGAGTAGCCGGTGCCCTTGCGGGGTTCAGTCATAACATGCTGATCGTTGCCGGTGGTGCCAATTTCGGGGATTCGGTACCCTGGCGGGGTGGCAAAAAGCATTACCACGATGAAATATTTATACTCACCCCATCACCCGGTGAGGGAAAATGGGCGCAGTCTAAAACCCTTTTGCCGAAAGCCGTAGCTTACAGTTCATGTGTTTCATTTGCCGACCGCCTGATTTGCTTAGGCGGAGAAGATGCTTTCGGACCGGTTAACCAGGTGATCAGCCTGGAAAATGATTCCGGAAAAATCAGGATAAATCAACTCGCACCCTTGCCGCAGCCTGTTACGAGCGGAGGGGCTGCTCTTATTGAAAACATCGTTTATCTGGCGGGTGGAGCGGGGAAGAGTGGTGCAATAGATGAATTTTATTCAGCTGACCTGAATCGTGAAGAATTGGTATGGTTGACCCTCCCAAAACTCCCG
>CAIXHD010000473.1 GCA_903919065.1 uncultured Bacteroidota bacterium | reverse complement strand
TAGCCTCGAAGAGTTGTCATCCCCGCGCAGGCGGAGCCGGAAGCGGGGACCCCGTCCCTTACAACGGCATTCATCAGCAGAACGTTCACCCTTCGTACCCAGCCCTTCTCTGTCATCCCCGCGCAGGCGGAGCCGGAAGCGGGGACCCCGTCCCTTACCACGACACCATGCAGTAGCTCCTGAAGACTGAAGACTGAGTACTGAGTACTGCCGACTGAGTACTGAAGACTGAGTACTGCCGACTCCCCTAAAACGTCCGAAATCCAATAATCTCTCTCACATCCTTCAGCGTAGCCGCAGCGCTGATCCTCGCTTTCTCGGCACCCATATTCACCACTTTTGCCAGGTAGGCATCGTCGGACTGGATTTGGAGAATCCTCTCGCGGATCGGTTCGGTCAGCTTGGTAATGTCTGCAGACAGCTGCTTTTTCAGGTCGCCGTAACGGATGGCGCATTTTGCATATTGCTCACGGAAAAAGACAACGGTTTCCGGTTCGCTGGCCACCTCCATCAGCTGGAAAAGGTTTTCAATAGCCTCGGGTGGTGTCTGGTTCATCTCGGTCGGACCGGCATCGGTGACCGCTCCCATCACTTTTTTGTGAATGGTTTTTGGATCATCTGCCAGGTTGATCGCATTTCCTTCTGATTTTCCCATTTTGCCTGATCCGTCCAATCCCGGGATCTTTATCAGGTTTTTGCTGAAGCTGAATCCTTCCGGCTCTGGAAAATAATCCGTTTCATAAATGGTATTAAAACGCCGGGCAAAACGCCGGGCCATTTCTATATTCTGTTCCTGATCTTTACCCACCGGAACCTTATTGGCCTTATGAATAATGATATCGGTGGTCATCAGAACAGGATAAGTCAGCAAGCCGGCATTCACATTGTCGGGTTGTTTTCTCACTTTTTCCTTAAAAGAGGTGGTCCGCTCCAACTCACCGATATAGGAATTCATATTCATCAGCAGGTATAGCTCAGCAATCTCCTTAATATCACTCTGGATATATAAAGTGGCAATTTCAGGATCTATTCCGCAGGCCAGATATTCAGATAAAACGGTCTTCACATTCCCGTGCAGGTCCCCCGGATGCGGATGTGTGGTAAGCGAATGCCAGTCGGCAACAAAAAAATAGCAGTTATATTCATGCTGCATCCTGATAAAATTCTGAATTGCCCCGTAATAGTTGCCCAGATGGAGGTTTCCGGTTGGCCGGATTCCGCTTAATACCGTTTCTTTCATTCTGTTTCTGTTCTAAATAAACGGTCGCAAAGATAGAAATTCCTCCTTTAGTGTGGTTTGATTACCTTTGATATCGATTTAACCAGCGAGGAGGACAATGAGATGGAAACAACAAGACAATTAAAAATAGCCCGGCTGATTCAGAAAGAACTGGCCGAATTCTTTCGTGGGAACGACCATTTAGCCGTTCATGGTACCATGATTTCTGTTACCCAGGTGCGCATCAGCCCCGACCTGAGTCAGGCTCGTTCCTATATCAGCGTTTTTCCTTCATCAAAGGCTGAAGAAGTTGTTAAACTACTTGAGGATCAAAGCAAAATGATCCGATATGAGTTGGGTAAAAAGATCGGAAAACAGGTTCGCCACATTCCCGAATTGCGTTTTTACGTTGATGATTCCATGGATTATGTTGATCGGATCAGTGAATTATTGAAGTAATGAACCTGCCTTTTTTTATTGCTTTCAGATATCTCAAGGCTCGCCGCTCAAGGAACATTATTAACTGGATTTCCAGAATTTCCATTGCCGGGATTACCCTCGGTACCATGGCGCTCATCATTGTTTTGTCGGTATTTAATGGTCTGGATCACCTGATCAGATCGCTTTTCGACTCATTCGACCCCGATATTAAGATCACTGCCATTCAGGGAAAAACTTTCGAGGCGGATTCCATACTGCTTGGCCATTTGAAAGGTATCCCCGGTGTGGCTGATTATTGCCAGGTTGTGGAGGAAAATGCCCTCCTGAAATACCGCGACCGGCAGGCGATAGCTACCATAAAGGGGGTGGGACCCGAATTCACCCGTATTTCAGGCCTGGATTCCATGCTTGTCGATGGCGAAATCCTTTTGGATGATGAGGATAAGCCCCTGAGTGTTATAGGCCGGGAGCTTGGAGACGAATTGGGTGTCGGGCTTAATTTCATCAATCCCATTCATGTTTATGCTCCAAAACGATCAGGCAAAATTCTGCTCAATCCTATATCGTCCATAAATCATAATTATATTTTCCCATCCGGGATATTCGCCGTTCAACAGGATTATGATTCAAAATACCTTATCGTACCCCTCACTTTTGCGCGCGATTTTTTCGACTATTCATCTTCGGAAGTCAGCGCATTGGAAATTAAGGTCACCGATTCGCGACTGACCCCGGAGGTCATAAAAGAACTTTCCACCCTTTTTGGCAAGGATTTTAAAATTGCCGACCGGCTGGGCCAGCATCAGGGATTTTATAGGGTAATGGCCTCGGAAAAATGGGCCATTATTCTGATATTAAGCTTTATACTGATGGTCGCATCGTTTAATACCATCTCCTCGCTTACCCTGCTCATGTTGGAGAAAAAGAGTGATATGCAGACTTTGCGCAGCCTGGGTGCCAGACAGGCAAAAATCAAGCAGGTTTTCCTTTGGGAAGGTTTGCTGGTCACTGGTATCGGCATGGTGATCGGACTCATTCTGGGTGCCGTGATCGTCGTTCTTCAACAGCAGTTCGGATTGGTCAGGTTCCCCGACAGTGGCTCGTTTGTGGTTAACATATATCCCGTGCGAATGCTGGTATCGGACTTTCTGCTGGTGATAGCACTTATCAGCGTTATTGGATATTTTGCTGCATGGATTCCGCTCCGCGTAATGAAACGTCGTTATTTTGCCTCGGATTCGGTGGATGAATAGGCAGGCAGATGACCCCATTTTTGCACGATATGATCAAGCAGCCGGTCAACCTCTTCAAAAGATTCCGCCTGAAGCAACTTCACCCGGGTATCTCGAAAATCTGGCAATCCTTTAAAATAAACGGAGAAGAAACGGCGCATGCTTCTTACTGCCCGAACCTCTGTTCTGCCAGCTGTTGCCATCTCTAAATGTTCTTTTACCAATTCAACCTGATCCTTTACCAAAACAGGTGTCAAAAGCTCACCCGTATCGAGATAATGCCTGATCTCTTTAAACAGCCATGGCCGGCCAATAGCTGCCCTGCCGATCATTACCGCATCAACACCATATCTGTCAAATGCCTGTTTAGCCTTTTGCGGTGTATCAATATCCCCGTTACCGATAATCGGGATATGCATTCTCGGATTATTCTTAACCTCCCCGATCAGGGTCCAGTCGGCATGCCCCAGATACATCTGTGCACGGGTACGGCCATGAATCGTTAATGCAGCTATTCCGCAATCCTGCAACTGCTCAGCCAGCTCCACAATGATCTTGCTGTCTTCATCCCAACCCAGACGCGTTTTTACAGTCACGGGCAGGTTGGTAGCCTTTACCACGGCTGCAGTCATCTTCAGCAGATTGGGAACATCGCGCAGCATGCCGGCACCAGCACCCTTCATGGCAATCTTCTTTACCGGACAGCCAAAATTAATGTCGATCAGGTCGGGCTCATACTGTTCCGCCACTTTGGCCGACTCCACCATGGACGAAATCTCCTTACCATACAACTGGATTCCATAAGGATGTTCCAGCGGATGGATCTCCATCTTCTGGAGAGTTTTATCGATTTTACGTATGACCGCCTCCGAAGCCACAAACTCCGAAAACATCAGATCGACCCCAAATCTTTTGCACAGCATGCGATAGGGCGCATCAGTCACATCCTCCATCGGTGCAAGTATCAATGGCCTCTCAGGTAATATTATCGGACCTATGTTCACTCGTAAATAAACTTTTTAATCAAGGTTAATCGGCTTGTACTCATGGAGCCCTCAATCCAATTTCATGCCATTTTACTAATTTAGCTCATGAGGGGTTCATCCCGCAAAAGTAGAGATTAAAGAATCCCTTTTGAATTTTTAATTATCATTGATGAACAGAATTCCAAGATGAAGCGATCCGTACCAGTAATCTCACTCCTGATATTTTTCCTGATCATATCAACGGCTGTTTTCGCACAGGATAAGCAGAGCCAGCTTCCGCTGATTATGCAAAAGTCTTATTTTGAGGTTAATATAGGCAGCATAAACTACCCGTTTTCGGCAAAGGAAATGGAACCGGGGTTTGATTTTGAATCTGTTTCCATTCCGCATGTAGCTCCCCGTCTGGTTCTGTTTGGTTATGAATTCAATAAATATTTAGCTGCACAAATCACTTACATGCGCCCGGTGCTCTGGGTAAAATACAATTATAAATACGACAACGTCAGCAGTACCCGGACGGTATGGATGAATGTTGCAGGATTGACCATTAAGCCGCAAATCCCTATCGGTCCCCATTTTTCGATTTATGGAGAAGGCGGTCTGGGCATTATTACACGACATGGATTTAACCATGCTGAGAATATGCCGGTGGTTAAAAATGCCAATTATGCCACCTTCCTTTTCGGTGCAGGCATGAAGTATCTTATTAACGACCGGTGGGCTTTACAGGTTATGACCGCCTGGTCGCCTGCAAACAAAAAGGCAAATCAGCCTTACACAACGTTTATCGCCCCCGGATTTTCCTACAAGCTTCATCCGATTTCAGAGAGCCGGCGGAAAATGGTTGCCGAGTCCGGCCGTATCTATCCGAAACAGATGGTTAAACTCGGATTTTCAAGCAATATCCTGGGTTATGGGGTAAACAACTTTCTATCGGAAGGGAAAATTCCGGTATTCTGGGGTGGTGAGGCAGAAGTGAAATTCGGCTCATCATTGATTTACCAGAGAAACGTATATCATGGTTTGAGAATCTTCTCCCTCGACTGGGGGCTCAATATGTCGGTTTGGCAAACCAATGTAAACAACGACCGGTTCTTCACGCTGGCCGTTTTTCCGGTTTTCCGGTTCAACTACCTTCATCTTAAAAAGGCAGATTTTTATTTCTACTACTCGGTGGCCGGACCTTGTTACATTTCGAAAACCACGCTTGATGGCTACCTGATGGGCGGGCACTTTACTTTTCAGGATACCATGGGAACCGGGGTTTTTCTGGGCCCGAAACGAAATTTTATCGCCGAAATAAAAATCGCGCATTATTCCAACGGAAATCTTTTCACACGAAACGATGCGGTAAAAATTCCGTTATCAATCGATTTTGGATATGCCTTTTAGCATCTGAATCTCCAGGGCATGCTGATCCAGGGTTCGCCGGCATAATTGATACCAACCCGGGGTCCGGTGGTAAAGTTTTCCACAGCCGGCCTCTCTTCCAACCAAATACGGCGGGAATTTTCAAGATCCTCCCCGTAAAAATCGCGCCCGATCGATAAATGTTTTGTTACCCGTCCGGGTCCTTCAACTTCACCCACGCCGCGGATAAGTAAAGCTTCCGGATTGCCCTCTTCACCAGCAACAATGTTCAGCATCCAGTGCATGCCATAAATGAGATACATATATATTATGCCCCCCTGCCCGAACATCACCCGGTTTCTTTCCGTCATCCCCTTGCTGGCATGATTGGCACGGTCATCCATACCACGGTAAACTTCCACTTCGGTAACAGGCAAGATCAGGTGGGTACCATCCGGCATAACCCGAACGATCGCTTTGCCCAGAATTTCAGGTGCGATCACCAGGGCATCACGGCTGAAAAAGGCGCGATCGAGACGGTCGTTCAATAGTCGATTTTTATATGGGAATTATTCCAGTCGGTAAACTCCAGACCCTTTTCAGGAACATCCACCTGCTCGAAATGGATTTTACGTTCCTCCGGGGCCTGCGTCATCGCCTCATACAACTCATCATCGCGAAAACCCGCCAGGTCGGCATCATGTCGGTCGGAAGCAAATACCACCCTGCTGATGCGTGACCAGTAAATGGCTCCGAGGCACATCGGACAGGGCTCGCAGGAGGTATATAGAGTGGTGCCCGACAGATTAAAACTATTGATGTTTTTTGCCGCGAGGCGTATGGTCTGTACTTCGGCATGTGCTGTCGGGTCCGGAATAGCGATCACCTGGTTGGCCGATTCAGCAACCACTTCACCATCTTTAACAATTACTGCACCAAAGGGTCCTCCGCCAATGGCAACATTTTCCCTGGCCAGCTGCACCGCACGGGCGAGGAATTTTATATCGGTTTGATCTTGTAATTTCAGCATTCAAAATTGGTCTTGGTCTTCAATTGGGTTTCGGGTATCAGGTTTGAATTTGGTACAAAGATAATGCTTTAAACACCTATTTTTGAGGATATGATTAAGGAGAAAGAACTGAAGGGTTGTATGTATGTTTCCTACCACCAGCCCTTTTATATTGTAAAAGATCCCCAATATTTCCCTGTCCAGGCAGGAAAAGCAGCAGGATTGCACGATCTGGATTGTACCGGAGATAATTCCGGTATAAACATTTCCAGTCAGAACTTCCTCTATTCAGAGCTCACGGTGCTATACTGGGTATGGAAAAACAGACCAAAAACAGACTTTGTCGGGTTTTGCCATTACCGCAGATTCTTTGATTTTGCCAACGGAGATAAATATCCTGTTGCCTACCGGCGATACTCTCCAAACGAATCCTCGCTTGTTGAGAAACTCCCCCGGATTGAATACGAAACACTTCTGTCCGAATGTGATCTTATTATTCCGATAAATGTTGTGATGCCCCATTCTTTGCGCAGAAACTATGAAAAGAATCACTATCCGGAACACTACAGCGACCTGAGGCAGGCGGTTATCGCTTTGTTTCCGGATTACCTGCCAAGTTTTGATTCAGTACTTGAGGGTACAAATAAGTTGCCCCCATATAATATGCTGGTGGCACGATGGGAATTGTTCGACAGGTACTGTGAGTTTCTTTTTACCATATTATTCAAACTGCACAGTGAAATAATAATGCCTGAGGATAGTGAGCAGCGAAGGAAATTCGGGAATATGAGTGAAAGGCTTCTGGCGGTTTTTATCCATCATCACCACCTGAAGGTCAAAGAGTTTCCCTTGCTGGTATTTAGCGAAACTGCCCGACAGAAGGGCAAGATTGTTTTCCACACAGGGAATTGGATAAAGACAGCAAATTTCAGGTTAAAATACCTGCTATGTCACTTGCTCCCATCGGCGAAAACAAAAAGGCAGTAAAAGAGAGAGAAAAAGGCTACCCCGGCCTGGGTTTCGAGGGTATCCTCGTTCAACATGGAGAGCAGCGTAATTAAAAGGAACATCACTATAAAATATCGGCTCTTTCTTTTTTCGATAAACATCGGAAGAACAATAGCAATAGCAATAAGGATAAATCCCACCAAGCCAAATGAAATCATGAAGGTGAGCAGCTGGTTATGCGCCCTCCGCCTCCATTCCGGATCGAGCGGCGAATTCATCTGATCATATTTCTCCTCAAAAGCTGCCGGCGTATCGCCTGTGCCCACACCGAAAAGAGGATGGTCGCAAAAGATTGCCCAGCCGGTTTTCAGGTATTCGATCCTTTGAATCACGGAATGGCCGCTTGGGTTAGCGCCCTTTTTGTATTGATCTATTTCCCAGATGGTTTCATACATCCGGACACTGAATTTTTTTGGATTTTTGTAAATACAATTGGCAAAACCATTCTCAATCATCCGGATATCATCCGATTTAAGCTGCGATACTCCATAAGCATCCTTTCTAAGGCCCATGGAGGTCAGATAGCGGATCAGGGTATATTTAAGTTCCTGGCCTTTCCGGTCGCGGCCATTGTAATCGAATCCACTCATCTTGTTCCATCCATCGCGCAATTCAGTTTCACACAGGTACCAGCCAACATGGTAACCATTCTCTATCATCGGACTGGCGGTATCGTTCCAGTATGGATTTCCTTTTACCGTTTTTGTATCGAGCTGACCCGACTCTTCCCTGAGGGTATAAAACTGCGACACCTGGCCGCTCAGGTAAACAGCCACGAGCACAGGAAGGGTTGCCAGGCCAACAAAAACAAACCATCTGATCATCATGTCCTTGTTTTTAAGGCCCCACCGAAAAGTTAAAATCCAGCCACCGATCAGTAAAATGACAACACCAGTCAGGGATTTTAGCAGGAAGAGGAAAACGATAAGGCTCAAGGCGCAAGGCACAAGAAACAAGTTAAGGCGCAAGGAAGTTGAAGGATCAAATATGAAGTAGAAAAGGATGAAGACTGCCAGAACCACCATCAGGGCAAAACGGATATGTGAAATAAACAGGATCGACTGGCGGTCGCTGGTATATTCCGATGGACCCACACCCAGCATAATGCTCAGACTAACTATGGCACCAATAAACACGGCTATCACAAATCCACCGAGAATTATCCTCATTTCTGATTTATCGAGTGGCCGGATGCTCCCGAGCACTAAAGGCATCAATAATAATGGCAATTTTAGCTTGATGTCGTGAATTCCATAGGCGAGATCACTGGTGTAGGATAGGGCGAGAACCGGAATTATAAATACCAGGGTGAAGACCAATATCTGCGGACGCATTTTTATCCGGCGCCATTTCTCATCGAATTTACCCTCGGCCAGCCAGGTGGCAGCCAGAAGTATCTGCGCTGCACTTGCCAGAAATTTTGATAACGGCAGGGCAACCACTACCACAAATAGAAAAAACAGGGTAATATTCCTGAAAGTCAGCTGTTTTTTAACCAGATCCCTTGTCATTTTCTATGAATATACGGCAAATTTACGTTTTACACAGGTGCAATTTAATAAGTTGTCCGGTTTTGAGTCAGGTTAAGAATTAAAAACCGGTTTATTTGTATAAAAAACCATGTATTCGGTCGGGATATTATCTGGGCAGGGAAAATGGCCGGAAGTACTTTCAGAAATGCTGAAAACTTCCGGTTCAAATGTTTCCGGCTGGATCAACCCCCAGGTATCATCACCTTTCGATACCCAGCAGCTCATCGATTTTTCAGATCTTATCTGGATACCTGAAAAAATCAGTGGCAGCATGGAAGAAGCCATCCAGGTGATAAGACGCTCGAGGCACCTATCGCTTGGTTTTCCGGTGGTGGAATTCATGGACGAGGCACCGAACATGGTAAAGCTCGCGCATGAGGCACGTGTTCAGGTGCAAATCGGGCATCGCGACTGGTACAATCCGGTGGTGAGGAGTTCACTGATGCATATTTTTCATCCCCAGAGCATTCGTTTTACCGATCATATAACAGAATTGCCGCAGACGGAGAGTCACAACCTGGTATTTAAAACCATTGTAGCCGATCTTGATCTGGCGCTGGGGCTGGCTGGCAGCACAGTCAGACGCGTAAGGCCTCACGTTTCGAGGCTGCTCGACGGCACCACCATTCAGATAGATATCCGGGTGGAGATGCACAATGGAACGGTGATCAACCTGCTGATCAGAAAACTTGCCCGCACACCCGAACGAAGCATTGAAATCATCCAGCCCTCAGGAATTCTGATGCTCGACCTGCTTAAAGGAATCAGCACATCTGAAGAATATAAAGATGGTGATATTGGATCTCCCATCCCCGGGAAAATTTTATGGCCGGTGGAAGGTGAGGCTCAGGACCTAGCATTACCTGAGTTTTGCAGTGATGAGGACGCTGCCCGGCAATGCCTCAGCTTCATACACGCATTGGAAAGGGGACGGCACTCCCTTTCAAGCCTGGAGGGCGGTTTCAAGGCTCTGGAGATAACCAGGCAGATTGAAACCACACTTGGAGCCCTCTAATGTTCCTTGCTTCAGACCCCTGGCAATTTAATGAACAGAGTTTTCAACAAATTAAAAGTTGATAAACTTGGTACGTTTAAAAAAAGTTGTATTTTTGCACTCCAATTCGTTCGAGCCTTGCTCGACTTATTGATTATCAGCTATTAATTTTAAAGGACGGATTAAAGTGAATACGTTAAGCTACAAGACGATCTCAGCCAACAAGGCAACTGTACAAAAGGAATGGGTTGTACTCGATGCAACCAACGCTGTGTTGGGTCGTTTTTCATCAGAAGTTGCCAGCATCCTTCGTGGAAAGAACAAGGCAAGTTACACTCCTCACGTTGACTGTGGAGATAATGTAATCGTTATCAATGCTGAGAAAATCCGGATGACCGGAAACAAGATGAACGACCGGGTTATCTGGACTTATTCAGGTTTTCCTGGCGGTCAGAAAGAACGCACTCCTGCTCAGATGATGGCGAAAGATCCTACGCGTGTTGTTGAACATGCTATTAAAGGTATGCTTCCTAAAAATCGTTTGGGTCGCGAAGTTTTCAGAAATCTGCATATCTATGCCGGAAATGAACACCCGCACATTGCCCAGAACCCGAAAAGTATTGAATTACAAAAGTAGAATATAAGATTCATGGAACTGATTAACACTATTGGTAGAAGGAAAGCGGCAGTTGCCCGTATTATCTTGAACGAAGGAAAAGGACAGATCACGATCAATAAAAAAGATCTGGCCGAGTATTTTCCTATCTTCCAGCTTCAGCATATTGTAACCCAGCCACTCAATGTTCTTGAGGTAGCCGGTAAATATGATATCCGCGTCAACCTTGATGGCGGCGGAATCAAAGGACAGGCCGAAGCTCTTCGTCTGGCAATCGCACGCGCACTCGTGGTAATTGATCCTGAGTGTAAAAAAGTTCTACGTGCCAATGGTTTTCTTACCCGTGACCCAAGGGTTGTTGAACGTAAAAAGCCAGGTCAGCCAGGGGCAAGGAAACGCTTCCAATTCTCAAAACGCTAATATCTCTATCACAGAGTATAGTTTAGTATCTAAACTTGAAGGACTTACGGATCTCCGTGACTACCGGCAGGTTGCTTAAACAGAAGGTAAACTAGAATTATAATTATGTCCAGAACAAATTTTCAGGAATTGCTTGATGCAGGTGTACATTTTGGTCACCTGAAACGTAAGTGGAACCCAAACATGGCTCCCTACATCTTCATGGAGAAGAACGGGATTCATATTATCGATCTCCACAAAACCGCTTTCAAAATCGATGAAGCCGCCGAAGCCATGAAGCGGATCGCTAAATCGGGGCGGAAAATCTTATTCGTTGCCACAAAAAAACAGGCAAAAGAAATCGTAGCCGAAAAGGTTACCCCAACAGGCATGCCTTTCGTAACAGAACGCTGGTCGGGCGGTATGCTCACCAACTTCCCTACCGTAAGGAAAGCTGTTAAGAAAATGATCTCCATCGACAAGATGGCTACTGACGGAACTTTCGACCATATGTCGAAACGTGAACGTCTCCAGGTTACCCGTCAACGTAACAAATTGGAAAAACTGCTCGGCAGTATTAAGGACCTGACCCGTTTGCCGGCAGCCCTTTTCGTTGTTGACGTATCCAAAGAACATATCGCCGTTAACGAAGCGCACAAACTGAATATCCCTGTATTTGGAATGGTTGACACCAATTCAGATCCTGAAAAAGTTGACTTCGCTATCCCGGCCAACGATGATGCTTCAAAATCGATCGCA
Source organism: uncultured Bacteroidota bacterium (assembly GCA_903919065.1). Classification (GTDB taxonomy): domain Bacteria; phylum Bacteroidota; class Bacteroidia; order Bacteroidales; family UBA12481; genus UBA12481. Next base: position 14,608 of record CAIXHD010000473.1, on the reverse strand, counting down.
CTCATTTGCGGAATCATGTGCAAAGCTATCGAAGAAGGCCTGGATGAAAGAAAGGCTGAAAAAGATAAAGAAGAAGCTGTGAAGCCGAAAAAATCGGAAACTTCCGAAGATTCAGCCCGCCCTACAGTCGGTAAGAAGCCTATGCGCAAACGTATCTCCGCTGAATCAGCCGGTGATGATGATGATGCTGAATAACTTCTAATTCTAAAAATCATGACAGAAATAAAAGCTTCTGAGGTAGCAAAACTACGTCAAATGACCGGTGCCGGTATGATGGACTGCAAGCAGGCCCTCACCGAAACCAATGGTGATTTTGATCTGGCTATCGATATTCTCCGGAAAAAAGGACAAAAAGTGGCTAATAAAAGAGCCGACCGTGAAGCCTCTGAAGGTGCAGTTATTGCAAAATGCAACAGCGAACATACTTTTGGCGTCGTTCTGGTTCTTAATTGCGAAACCGACTTCGTTGCAAAAAACGAAGATTTCGTGAAAAAAGCCCATGCTTTTGCTGATGCAGCAATTGCCGCTAAAGCAACCACCCTGGAGGGAATGAAACAACTTATCGTTGACGGACACACCATCGAAAGTGAAGTCACCAACATGACCGGTATTATCGGTGAAAAAGTTGATATCTCTTTCTTTAAGTCTCTCGAGTCACCATTCGTAATGCCATATATTCACCCGGGTAACCGTTTGGCTACTCTCGTGAGCATGTCGAAAAATGTAGGTGACGAGCAGCCGGCTAAAGATGTTGCCATGCAGGTTGCCGCAATGGCCCCTGTTGCCGTAAATAAAGACACCATCCCACAGGAAATTATCGACAAGGAACTGGAAATCGGTCGCGCTATTGCCCTCGAAGAAGGCAAACCAGCCAATATCATTGATAAAATCGCTGAAGGTAAACTTGGTAAATTCTTCAAGGAAAATACCCTGTTAAGTCAGGATTTCATTAAAGATCACAAAACATCAGTTGGCGATTATCTTTCTCACATTGATAAAGACCTGACCGTTGTTAATTTTGTACGGTTCACCCTGAACCTCGACTAAGAAACTCTTCCGCTTGCGGATATGATACCTCAAAATCCCGGTCTCCACCGGGATTTTTTTTTATCTTTCGGCCATCAACCTTACAAACATGGCAATCTATAAAAGAATCCTCCTGAAATTATCCGGCGAATCGCTCCTCGGACAATCATCCCAGGGTATCGATACTGCCCAGCTCGAAAGTTTTACCAGCCAGGTAACTGAAATACGTAACATGGGTGTTCAGGTTGGACTGGTTATCGGTGGCGGCAATATTTTCCGTGGCCTGTCAGGTGCCAAAGCAGGATATGATCGCGTTAAAGGAGATTATATGGGTATGCTGGCTACCGTCATCAACGGTCTCGCCCTGCAGTCATCATTCAGGCAGTCAAATACCCCTTCACGTTTATTCACCTCCATCCGGATGGAACCCGTGGCAGAATTCTGGCACCGCGATAAAGTAGTGGAGGCACTGGATGCGGGTGAAGTATGCATATTTTCTGCCGGAACCGGCAACCCTTTCTTTACAACGGATACCACGGCTGCTCTGAGGGGCGTGGAAATTGGTGCCGAAATGCTTCTAAAGGGTACCCGTGTCGATGGTGTTTACAGCGCCGACCCGGAAAAAGATCCTGAGGCTGTCCGTTACGACACGATTACTTTTGATGAGGTCATTGCCCGGAACCTCAAAATTATGGATCAGACTGCCTTTACCCTTTGCAAGGAAAACAATCTCCCGATTATGGTGTTTGACATGAATACCCGCGGTAATTTGAAACGGCTGATTTCCGGGGAAAAAATTGGCACCATCATTCAGAAATAAATAATTTTACCTGCTCGAATTCTAATGACTAAAGGCCATGAATGAAGAAGTTGATCTAATCCTCGAAGATACTGAGGAAAAAATGGACAAAACCATTAAACATCTCGACAACGAACTGTCGAAAATAAGGGCTGGCCGCGCCAATATACATATGCTCGATGGCATCATGGTGAACTATTACGGCAACCCTACTCCGCTCACCCAGATTGCCAACGTAAATTCGCCCGACGCCCGCACGCTGGCTATTCAGCCCTGGGAAAAAAACATGATCGACCCGATCGAAAAGTCAATCCTGATAGCAAATCTCGGTATGACCCCAATGAATAACGGAGAAATCATCAGGATTAATATTCCTATGCTAACCGAAGACCGCCGGCGCGAACTGGTGAAAAAAGTAAAAATTGAGGGCGAAAGTGCACGGGTTGGTATCCGAAATAACAGGCGCGACGGGAATGAGCAGCTAAAAAAACTGATCAAGGAAGGACTTTCCGAAGATGACGAAAAAGATGCCGAAAAAGTAGTGCAGGAAATGACAGATAAATATATCAGGGTGGTTGATGAAAGACTGGTCGCTAAAGAGAAAGATATAATGACCATCTGACCACACCAAAGGATCAACATGATTCCAACCCAAAAAAGTACTTTCTCGCTGCTGAATACCATCAACAGTCCGGCCGATCTTAAGAAACTCAGCGAAGCCGATCTGTTGCAGGTATGCAAGGAACTCCGGGGATTCATTATTGAGGAAGTTTCATGCAATCCGGGTCATCTTGGCGCCAACCTTGGCGTTGTGGAACTAACTGTTGCCCTGCATTATGTTTACAATACCCCCTACGACCAGCTGATCTGGGATGTGGGACATCAGGCTTACGGCCATAAGATTCTCACCGGCCGACGCGATAGTTTTCATACCAACCGGAAATTCAAAGGAATCAGTGGTTTTCCCAAACGGTCGGAAAGTGAGTACGACTCATTTGGCACAGGACACTCATCAACGTCCATTTCAGCCGCTTTAGGCATGGCAGTGGCCGCTAACCGCAAAGGGGAAACGGACCGTAAAACTATTGCTGTAATAGGCGATGGCGCCCTCACAGGGGGCATGGCTTTCGAAGGCCTGAATAACGCCGGAATCGAACGATCGAATATCCTGGTTATCCTGAATGATAATAATATGGCCATCGATCCCAATCATGGCGCCCTGAATGATTATCTTCTGGATATCACCACTTCCGGTGCATGGAACCGTTTCAAGGGAGATACCTGGAAAATGCTGGGTGTGCTGGGGAAAATTGGTCCGGATGCCCGTCGCATGGCCCAAACCCTGGAGACTGCCATCAAGCACATGATTCTCAAGCAGAGTAACTTGTTTGAATCATTGCACTTCCGGTATTTCGGCCCGGTCGACGGACATGATGTACTGCACATGGTTAAGGTGCTCGAGGATATGAAAAAAATCGACGGACCAAAACTGCTCCATATTCTTACAAAAAAAGGGAAAGGGTTGCCTCTGGCCGAAGTGAACCAGACGATTTATCATGCTCCCGGAATATTTGATAAGGTAACCGGTAAAATCATGGAAGAGGAACCTCAGGGTTTTCCTCCAAAATACCAGGATGTATTCGGGATTACGCTTCTCGAGCTGGCCCGGGCCAACCCCAAAATCATGGGCATCACACCGGCTATGCCTTCGGGATCATCGATGAACCTGATGATGGCAGAAATGCCTGACCGAACTTTCGATGTCGGGATAGCTGAACAGCATGCTGTTACATTCTCAGCTGGTTTGGCAGCTCAGGGGTTTATCCCATTCTGCAATATTTATTCATCGTTTATGCAACGGGCATTTGACCAGGTGATCCACGACATAGCCATTCAAAAATTACCCGTTATCCTCTGCCTCGACCGGGGTGGTTTGGTTGGTACTGATGGCCCCACTCACCACGGCTCATTCGATCTGGCCTTTATGCGCATTATTCCCAACCTGATTGTTGCGGCCCCGATGAACGAAGAAGAATTAAGAAATCTGATGTTCACCGCCCAGGAAGAAAACCACGGCCCGTTTGTGATCCGATATCCCAGGGGCCAGGGCGTAATGACTGATTGGCGGCGACCGTTTGAAAGTATCCCGATTGGCAGGGGACGAATGATTTCCGATGGATCTGAAGTAGCAGTGCTATCCGTCGGTCATCCCGGAAACCATGTTGTAAAAGCAATTCAGATACTCGAAAAAGAGGGTTTTACTGCTGCACATTTCGATTTGCGTTTCATCAAACCTCTGGATGAGTCGATCCTCCACGATGTTTTTGCCCGATTCAAAAAAATAATCACTGTTGAAGATGGAACCATTGTTGGTGGATTCGGCAGTGCAGTGGTTGAATTCATGGTGCAGAACAACTACAGTTCAAGAGTAAAAATGCTTGGTATTCCTGATGAATTTATTGAGCATGGCACACAGCGGCAACTATACCGTGAGTGCGGTTTCGACCCCGAAAGCATAGCAAATGCCGTCCGGGAAATCAGACTGGACTAAATTTTGGGTACCGGACGAAATTAATCCGGGAAAATCCTTGTACATTTATACTTGAACTTAACCCTTGATATTATGACCTCTCTGATTCAAGCTGTCCTGATTGATGATGAAGATAACAGTCTCGAAGCGCTGTCCATACTTCTCCAAAGATATTGCCCCGATGTTCAGGTAGTGGGAACGGCTCAAACCGTTGAATCTGCCATTGAACTGATCAACAGAATAAAACCTGAACTTGTTTTTCTGGATATTGCCCTGCCGGATGGTCAGGGATTCCAAGTTCTTGAAGATGTTGAATTTACTGAATTTGAAGTGATATTTACAACGGCCTATGACCAGTATGCGCTCAAGGCCTTCGATTTTTCGGCACTTGATTATCTGCTTAAGCCCATCAGCACGGAAAAATTACAGCAGGCTGTTGACCATTACTCGAAAATCCGTAAAGAGGCGAATTTTGGCGACCGGGTATCTGTTTTGAGAGAAGGGCTGTCAAGCCGCAATGAACGCATCATACTCTCCTCCATGGATGGTTTTGATGTATACAAGATCGCCGACATCATCCGGTGTGAGGCTAACGGCAGCTATACGACGTTTTATATTAAGAACGGACAGCGTATCGTAACTTCAAAAACCCTTAATAATTTCGAGAGGCTCCTGATTGATCTCTCATTTGTCCGTGTGCACAGCAAGCACCTGATAAACCTCGAATTTGTAAAAAAATATGTCTCCGGCCGCGGAGGCTATATCATTTTTGAAGATGGCAGTCAGGTTGATGTCAGCGAAAGGAAGAAGAAGGAGTTCATCGGCCGGATGAAGGGGCACGCCAGGACAACTTAATACGACTATTCACCAACACTTATTCATATGAAAAGATTTACTCTATTCCTTACCGCGCTGTTCATCTTTTCTGTTGGATTCGGGCAAAATTTTAAGCCGAGTACCAGCATAAAGCCTTACAGCAATTTCGAAAAAACAATTAGTGCGCCTGCGGAGTCCAGGCTGAAAGGAGAAGGGGATGTATTCTTCTCTGAAACTTTTAACTGGAAAGATCCTTCCAGCGAACGTGGCTGGAGCTTACCTGCCGGATGGATAATTAAAGATGAAACAGACCTTGGAACGCCTTGGGTATGGCGTGCCGGGACCGACAGTATCAAAGGTCATCTGACTTTTGAAAAAGGGCATAAGTACTCCAAGACCCCGGAGGATGGTTTTTTCTGTTTCCCGATGGACGAATACAACTTTATTGATGGAGTTATTACGGACAAGTATGCAACGACCTGGTTCCAGCTACCTTCAATTGATTGTTCGACTCGTCCCACTGTAGTTCTTAAAATGAGGCAATATTTCAGAACAAACCCTTCCGTAGGCCTCACAATGCAGGTTAGTAATGACCAGGGTAGTCACTGGGCAACTTATAGCCTGGCATATGAAACCCTCCTGAATATCTTCTGCAAAAACCCATTTGTTGAAATCAACATCAGCGATGTCGCTGCCGGTATGCCGGATGTCTGGATCAAGTTTGTATGGACCAATATGCGCATGTATTTCTGGGCTATAGATGACATAACCCTCTCAGAGGCTTTTAACAATGAACTCCAGTTAGAAAAGGCATGGCTTTATATGACCGACCTGGATCCGTTAAATAATGATGAGGGATTTTACTACATGGTTCCGAAATCACAAACCGGCACTGATGGCTTTGGCGGATATACCTTTAAGGCAGGCTTGCTGAACGCCGGCCGGGACGATCAGGAATCCTGTTTCGTGAATGCCGAAGTATTTAAAAACGGAACGTCAGTATACAACAAAAGCTCAGCATCGCGCGATATTTGGGCACTCCAGAGAGATACGTTTCCAATTACCGACCAGTTTGTTCCTGATGGATATGGGAATTATGATATCGTACTGACTGCAAAGCAAAAGCAGACCGACGGACTTCCTGAAAACAATGTTTTCAAGGATACTTATTATATCACTGACAGCGTGTATTCAATATCCGATTGGGAATTTGAAACCTATTCCAGTGTAGCCGGATTTAACAATAGCGATGGTGACTACCTCGGCGTTGAGTATGATATCAAGACCAGAACTGAAGTCAATTCCATTTCCACTCTCATTATGCAGAGGCCGGAAAACAAGATTGCCTGCACTCAGCCGGGATATTCATTCCAATACTGGCTCTTCTGGTACAGTCCTGATGATGCAACCTGGATTGAACTGCTGTCATCGGAATTCACAGAAGTCACCACTGCAATGCTCGACAAGTGGGTTACCCTGCCGCTGATGAAAGACGGCGAATCAGAATTTCTTGATCCTGGACGATATATTGCAGCCATTCAAATGTATCATAATGGAGGAGCAGGTGCCAACAACTCACTTTATCGGTTCACCATCGGATCTGATAACAGCCACAGGCAAACACTGGCAAAAAGCGTATACCATAACGTGGTTGATGACCTGGCAACATGGTATCAGAACCGCGATATTTCCATGATCCGTCTGAACATCAACAGTACCGGGGCTCCAAAAAATGCTGATGTTGTATTCAATGTGGATATGAACATACCGATTACCAATGGCTCCTTTAAACCTGCCACTGATTTTGTTGATGTTTCAGGTACTATCAACAACTGGGGTTCTTCTGAGCATATGACCGATGTTGACGCTGACGGAATTTATACACTGACGATCCCGGCAATGGGTACTTTCCAGAAGATTGAATACAAATACAGGATCAACGGCGACTGGAATACCTCAGAATTCCCATCAGGCGGAGCAAACAGGGTATACCGGACCTCCTATTACAACATGATCCATGATGTATACAACAACGGCAAGAGCCTTGGCATAGGAGCCAATTCCCTGACTGCAGCGATCAATGCCTATCCAAATCCAAGTGACGGCCAATTTACACTGGATGTTACCAACTCAAAGGTTTTGGATCTAAACATAATGGTCACCAATATTCAGGGCCAGATCGTTTATCGGAATCAGGTTAAATCCGTATTGAATTACCAGCAAAATATTGATCTCAGCTCATTTGCCAAAGGAATGTACTTCCTGAAAGTAAATGATGAAGTAGTTAAGCTTCTGGTTAAGTAAGAAGGTAAAAGGTTACAGTTGCCAACTTTTGGCTGTACAGTTGCCAACTTTAAAGGTGTCAGCCGTACTAATTTAGCCAGCAAAAAGTTGGCAACTGTAATTAGAGCTGCCAACTTTATTTTGTGCCTATCTACTAGGCTATAAATTTTAAAGTTGGCAGCTCTTGTTATATCCAAATTTATGTATCTTAGTTTTTCACTAACAAACACTCTTTAATACTACTCGCTTATGAAAAGATTTACACTTTTTATTCTGATGTTGCCTTTAGTAACCTTGACCTTCGGACAAAAGGTCAATGTAAATCAGGGCAAACCCGTAGCTTTCGGGTCCGAACTGATGACCCCGATTCCTCAACCCAGGTTATCACCCCTTAAAGCCGGCGGGGAAGTATTCTACAAAGAAACATTCAACTGGAAAAATGATGCCGATCCTAGAGGGTGGACAGCTCCTGCCGGATTCCAGATTGTTGAGGAAACTGACTTTGGCTGTCTATGGACCTGGCGGGCAGGCACCGACAGTATCAAAGGGGAGTTGACTTTTGAACCTGGCCATGCTTACTCCCTTACTCCTGAAGATGGCTACTTTGTTTTACCCATGGATGAGTATAATTTCAAGGATGGTGTAAGTACCGCTAATGGTGCAGTATCCTGGTTTCAATTGCCAGAGCTCGATTGTTCGAATCGCCCTGGGGTTATTTTAACCTTCAGACAATTCTTCCGTTTGTATCCTTCTACAAATGTTACAGTTGCTGTTTCAAACGATCTGGGAGTCCATTGGGCAAACTATAGCGTGGCTTATGATACCCGAACCAGCATTTTCTGTAAAAATCCATACCCGGAAGTAAATATTTCCGAGGTTGCTGCGGGTATGCCTCATGTCTGGATCAAATTTCTTTGGAACGGAATGAGCCGCTATTTCTGGTGTATCGACGATATCGAAGTGATGGAAAGTTATGACAACGACATTCTGATGGAAAATTCCTGGTCATATGCCATTGATCTGGATAATGCCGACAACAATGAAGGTTTTGTTTACATGACTCCAGTCTCCCAGATTGGAACTGACAACTTCGGAGGCTACACCTTCGCCGGCGCTCTGCTGAATGAAGGGCTGAATGACCAGGAGAACGTTAATCTGAATGTAAAAGTATTTAAAAATGGAACCTCGGTATATGATGAGACTTCTGTGTCACGTGATATCTGGGCAGTTCAACGAGATACTTTCCCAGTCACCAAAATTTTCAATCCTGATGGATACGGTAATTATGAAATGGTTTTTACTTCGCAGGCTAAAGAACCTGATCAACGACCTTTAAACAACACCTATTCAGATACTTTCTACATTACCGACAGTATCTATTCCGTTTGTGACTGGAATTTTGAGGAGCATTCCAGTACAGCTGCCTGGGGGAATAACGACGGAGACTACATGGGAATAGCCTACGATATCAAAAAACCCGTAGAGGTTAACTCGATTTCCTGCATGATTATGCAGAGGCCAAAGAATAAAGTAGCCAGCACCCAAGTTGGTTATAATTTTCAGTACTGGCTCTTTAAATGGGATGAAACCGAAGCTGCCTGGGTTGAAACAATCATGTCGGAATATACGGAAGTGACACAGGAAATGATTGACACCTGGGTGACTCTGCCACTTCAGAAAGATGGAGAATCCGAATTTCTGGAACCAGGATATTATGTTGCAGCCATCCAGACCTACCATGGCGGCGGGGCCGGCGCAAGTAACAGGGTTTTCCGGTTTACAATTGGCGCCGATCAAAGTCATCGGTTTGCTTATGGTAAAACACTTTTCCGGCGTTACACCGACGCTACATGGTCGCAGAATGACGAACTTGGAATGATCCGTCTGAACATCAACAGCACCGGAGCTCCAAAGATTGCTGACGTAGTATTCAATGTCGACATGAACATACCCATTGCCAATGGTTCCTTTAAACCGGCAACAGATTTTGTTGATGTATCAGGTACTATCAACAACTGGGGTGCATCTGCTCACATGACTGATACTGATGCTGATGGAATCTATACTCTCACAGTTCCTTCACTGGGCTGTTTCGAGGTTCTTCAGTACAAATACAGAATCAATGGTGACTGGAATACCTCGGAATTCCCATCCGGAGGTCCGAACAGGGTTTACCGCACCTCGTATTACAACATGATCCATGATGTATACAACAATGGCAAGAGCCTCGGTATCGATGCCAATTCATTAACGCCATCCATTAATGCTTACCCGAACCCAACTGACGGGCAGTTTACTTTAGCCGTCACCAACACTCAGGTAGTGGATCTGAACATTATGGTAACCAACATTCAAGGCCAGACTGTTTATCAGAACCAGGTTAAATCGGTTTTGAATTATGAGGAAAACATCGACCTCAGCTCATTTGCCAAAGGAATGTACTTCCTGAAAGTGAATAATGAGGTAGTTAAGCTTCTGGTTAAGTAAGAAGGTAAAAGGTTACAGTTGCCAACTTTTGGCTATAGAGCTGACAGCTTTTAAATAAGCTGTCAGCTCTATTTTTTTTAAAAAAATTCTACAACATAGTAACATACCTAAAAATATATATCTTAGATTTTCACTAACAAACACTTTTTAATACTACTCATCTATGAAAAGATTTACACTACTATTGCTGATGTGCTCAATTATTGTCCTCTCTTACGGACAAGTGGTAAGGCAGGATGCCAATCCTGTTCCTTATGCTAACGAACAAAAAATGTTGCCAATACCTAAAGAGCTATCATTAAAAACTGAAGGCGAAATATTCTTTCACGAAACCTTTAACTGGAAAAATGATGCTGATCCGCGTGGCTGGACATTACCCGCCGGATATCAGAACGTGGAGGTTGGTGATACTTATGGCTTTAAATTCCAGTGGCGTGCCGGTACTGATAGTATAAGGGGACGTTATACTTTCCTGCCGGGGCATATCTATTCCAAAACTCCTGAAGATGGTTATTTCGTGCTGCCTATGGATGAATATAACTTTGTCGACGGTATAACTACCGCCAACGGGAGTATATGCAATTTTCAATTACCTGAACAGGATTGTTCAACCCATCCTACAGTGGTTCTGAAATTTCGTCAGTATTTCAGGTGTAATCCTGCTCCTAATATTAAAGTTTATGTCAGTAATGACTTAGGCGTTCACTGGTCATCTTATAATATGGTATACGAAACTGCCACAAACAACTTTGCCAACAATCCCTTCCCGGAGATTAACATCAGTGATGTTGCCGGTGGTATGCAACATGTCTGGATCAAATTTGAATGGGGTGGAATGGCCAGATATTTCTGGTGTGTTGATGACATCACTTTATCGACAGCCTACAATAATGAACTTCAGCTCGAAACCCCATGGCTGAAAATGCAGGATCTGGAAGCTAACGATGATGAAGGATTCATGTTCATGATCCCGAATTCCCAGACTGATGCCAATGGTTTTGGCGGATACACTTTCAGGGCTGGTTTCTGGAATGCCGGACGCGACGATCAGGAATCCTGTTACCTGAATGCAGAGATATTCAAAAACGGAGTTTCTGTTTACAATCAGAATTCTACCAGAACAGCTGATATTTGGGCCCTGCAGAAAGATACTTTTGAGATTCTCACTCCATCGGTTACCTCTGGATATGGTAACTATGATATGGTTTTAACTGCCAAGCAAAAAGCCACCGACGGATTACCAGGCAACAACGTATACAGAGACACCTATTATGTGACCGACAGCGTATACTCAGCCGCCGACTGGGATTTTGAGACCTATGCAAGTACCGCTGGACACGGAAACAACGATGGTGATTACATGGGTATCGTTTATGATATCAATAAGCCTACCGAAGTAAACTCCATTTCGTGCATGATCATGCAGCGTCACGAAAATCCGCGGGCCAGTACCAAGCCCGGATATTCTTTCCAGTATTGGTTATTCAAGTGGAATGTTGAAGATCAAATTTATAACGAAGTCCTTTATTCGGCATCCACTGAAGTTACTCAGGAAATGCTGAATACATGGGTTACAGTACCCATGGAAAAAGATGGTGAATCTGAATTTATTGAACCGGGAAGATATGTTGCAGCCATCCAGCAATACCATGGCGGCGGATTAGGACCGGATAATAACACTTACCGTTTCACGATCGGCTCCGATAAAAACCACCGCTATTCCGGCGGAAAAACCATATATCGTCTCATTGGCGGCGACTCCTGGACCGGTTTGGAAGATCTTTCCATGATCCGTTTGAACCTCAACAGTACCGGTGCACCGAAAAATGCGGATGTGGTGTTCAATGTCGATATGACCATACCAATTGCCAACGGCTCCTTTAAGCCAGCAACTGATTTTGTTGATGTTTCCGGCACTATCAACAACTGGGGATCTTCAGCCCATTTCACCGATACTGACGGTGATGGCATTTACACCCTTAGCTTTCCTGCCCTGGGCTGTTTCACAAAAATCGAGTACAAATACAGGATCAACGGTGACTGGAATACTTCGGAATTTCCATCGGGCGGACCGAACAGGGTATACCGTACATCGTACTATAACATGCTGCATGATGTTTACAACAACGGAAAAAGCTTGGGTATCAACAATAACGCATTGGCCTCCTCAATCAATGCCTACCCGAATCCAACCCAAGGTCTGTTTACTTTAGCCGTTACCAATGCACAGGTCATGGATCTTAATATTACGGTAACCAATATTCAGGGCCAGACTGTTTATCAGAATCAGGTTAAATCGGTTTTGAACTATCAGGAAAACATCGACCTCAGCTCTTTCGCCAAAGGGATGTACTTCCTAAAAGTAAATAATGAAGTAATGAAGCTCTTAGTCAACTAAAACACTCACTTATGAAAAAACTAACACTACTCCTTGTGTTTTTCGGACTGTTTGCAGCAGTCCAGACACATGCCCAGACTCCCGGAACCAAGGGAAATGGACAAGTTTTCTTCTCAGAGACCTTTGGCTGGGCCAACCCGGCCGACGATAAGGGTTGGACTGCCCCTGCCGGCTATTATTTTGTCGATGCCCTTGACAACGGTACCAATTTTAAATGGTGGCCGGGAACAGAAGGTTTCTACACCCTTTACACCCAAGACCCTCCGCTGAATTCTACCACGAAGGATAACGGATTCATGGCCAACTTCATCGAACAATTCAACTGGCAGTCTGGGGTTCTTACAACAACTCCTGTTGACAATTCACTCGGCTTCCCCACCCTGAATTGCAGCACCCACTCCTCAGTTATTGTTCGTTATCAAACCCATTTTATGGCCTATTCCGTTGCACACATGTGGCTGGAGGTATCGGTCGACAATTGGGTTCACTCTGCTAACTATAACGTAAACTTCGCCTGTGGTCACAAGGACCGCCCCGCAGATAAGCCAAAAGGTGAACCGGCCCTCCTCGAAGTAAACATCTCTGATGTTGCCGCCGGGATGCCTGAAGTCAGGATTCGTTTACACTGGCTGGATACGTACATGTATTATTGGGCATTTGATGATTTTACGGTTTCGGAAGCCTATAACAACGACATGTCCGTGAATTACGTGAAAATGGAGTGGGACGATGGCGACGATGCTACCGCCATGGCCTGGATTGCCAATATTCCGAAATCACAGTTGAATGCAACCAGCGGATTCATGAACTTCGAGTCAGGAGCGCTGAACTTTGGCGAATATGACCAGGAAGCTGCCTACCTGGATGTTGATATATCCAAGAATGGCAACAGCCTTTTTCATAAGATGTCGACCCCGACCGATGTTAACGTTCTGACTGTTGATACCGCCAGAATTGCTGATAAATATGCACCGGCTGATTACGGGCACTATAAGATCAATTGGGAATTTAAGCAGAAAGTTGCCGATGATAATACTGTCAATAACAAGCGGTCGATTCTTTTCAATGTAACCGACAGTGTTTATTCCCGTTCAGGTGAAGTAAACACACTGGGCTGGTCGATGAACAAGGAATCTTATAATACTCCGGATGCTGAAGAAACAAATCACTTCTGCGGATCTATCTTCCCGATTTTCAATGATTGTGAAGTTAGTTCTATCTCGGTATTCATTACCGGAGGATTGGCTGACCCGATGCTGAACTACCATTTTTCGCTCTTTTTCCAAACACCGGGCGAAGCGATAGAAGCTTCACCTGAAATCCTCGTTTCGGATAATAAGCAGCTGGATTCGGCCGACTTTAATACTTGGGTGACCATGCCTTTGAGTAAGGACGGTGAATCGGAATTCCTAAAAAAAGGCGATAAAGTTTATGCTGGTCTTACTTTCGACAATACCCACCCGAACTATCTCGACCGACGGAATAATGGACTTGAAATCGGTACAGACAACACGGTTGGACTAACCGAATCTTCAACTGTTGCCATTTACCGGGGAGGTTCACGAACTGGCATTGGCGACTTTTTCGGCAAGCGTAACCTGATGATTCATCTGAACCTTAACGACCATGGTAACCGGGTCGATGGTGTCGATCTGAGACCGGAAGCTGCCTCCATGGGGCAGAACTATCCGAACCCGTTCAGGGAAACTACAGCTATCGATTTTGAGCTGACCAATGGCTCAGAGGTGATTTTCCAGGTTATGGACCTTACCGGCCGCAAGGTTATGGAAGTAAACAACGGCATGATGCCCGCAGGCAAGCATACCTATAACCTGTCAACCAGCAGTCTGGATGCAGGAATTTATTTCTACACCCTGAGAGCTGGTGATTTCGTTCAAACCAAGCAAATGGTGGTTGTTGATTAGCACCCAAACCTAATAAATCATATTTCACTTAAAAACCCCGATATTGATTGTCGGGGTTTTTTTTATCTTTGCCGCTCAATCAGTTTGCCCAGATGGCGGAATTGGTAGACGCGCTGGTCTCAAACACCAGTAACAGCAATGTTGTGCCGGTTCGACCCCGGCTCTGGGTACTTGGGCTGAAAAAACGAACTTCAGCAAAACATTAACAGAATCAGCAGATTCAACACGAAAGCCCCGAAAATAGGGGCTTTTTTGTTTGTACCACTCGATCAATAAAGATAAAACTAAACCTATTTAGGGATTAATAAATAAAGATAGGTTAAAAAAATACCGCACATTTTACC
>CAIXHD010000472.1 GCA_903919065.1 uncultured Bacteroidota bacterium | reverse complement strand
TTACTATCGAGGCTGAAGCGGGCAAACCTTATGTGATTTATAAGAAGAAAGCTGCTGCGAATTCCATTTCCGATTGGGGAAAGGGAACTCCGGTAAAAGACCCCGGATTTAATAATGGCGATTTAAAATTCTGGCAGATAGAAGGTTCCGGCGCCGCTGTTGAACGGAATATACATGGACAAAATGAGCTGGTGATAAAAGGCACAGCGCCGATATCGGTAAGTCAGACTATCTCTGAATTAACGCCCGGATCGTGGTATGCTTCTGTATATGTTTCCACAGAGGCCGGACGTAAAGCGACTCTCGGTATCAGGAACACCGCGGGTGATGAAATATCAAACTATTCCAGCAGCTCTTTGCGGATGAACTATATTGCTGCCGATTCAAAGCACGATTCGAACATGCAGCGGATGTATGTTTTTTTCAGCGTACCGGATGGACAGACCACTGCCAGTTTGTTTTTAAAGGCAAATGAAGGCTCGTCACCGGTTGTATTTGATGATGTTCGTGTAGCACGAACCGGGCACGCGCTGACCTCTGACAGTGTGTTTTTCAGGGAAGATTTTGAACATATTCCTGATGGTCTTTATCCATTTGTGAAAGGCCCTTCAGGGGGTGTGAACGATCCGCGAACGCACCTTTCCGAGCTTCATGCACCTTATACGCAGAAAGGATGGAACGGAAAACCAATTGACGATGTGATTACCGGACAGTGGTCATTGAAAGCCCATGGAGAGCCCACCGGATTATTGCTTCAGACAATCCCTCAAACAATTCGTTTTGAAGGTGGGAAAAGCTATACCGTAACATTCTCTTATGAAGCTTCCGGCTCCGATTATGCACTGGTAGTTGGTGAAGGCATCTCCATAATCAGCTCATTCACCTTGAATTCAGCGAATGTATCCACTTTGGCAACCGTCACTTTTACGGCAGGCAAAAGCGGTAACTCCTGGTTTGGCATCGAGAAATTAAATGAAAAAGAGACCGATCTGGTGATAGACGATATCGTGATAACTGAGAAAAAATAGCTACCTGTCGAATCCGAGTTTCACAGTCCCTGATATTACATCCCCCGTCTTCAGCGGAATATCAACTTGCGCTGCATGTCCGCGGAAAAATCTTTCAGCACCCATATTGCTATACCCGGCAACAAGCATGCGGGTGTTACCGGCATCGAGCCAGCAACGGATACTCTGGCTGCCATCTGAAATTACAACCACCTTTTCCGTACCATTAGTTAACGATGCCCATTGGATATCCTTTTTTGTAGACCGGAAATCATTAGTACCCAACTCATTCTGATCATAAGCCCAGGCCATTGCCGGCTTTGCTACCGGACCTGCAGGCCCGGAAAACGGATTGTCGTTTCGTGCTTTTGCCACGCCCTGCAATCGTCCGATCTGGTCGTCGGGATAATAATTCCATTGACCGTTGCGGTCCCACTCCAGCTGCTGAAATGTGCCCGGCAGGCTGAATACGAGGCCTGTCTGACGCGGATTAATATTTTTCAGGATCTGATACCGATAACTTACAGTCAGGGTTCCATTGGAAAGGCGATAATCCGTAAAACCGTTTGCTTCATCGCTTTGATCATAAACCCTCAAAAGAAAATCGCTGCCGTCCATCGACTGTTCAACGCGACTGACCGAGCGGTTGGCACAAGTGGCAGTATAGGGGTCGAAACGTGCATTGTCTCCGAGCATCTGGGTCCCGTTTCCATCGCCGTTCAGCGGGAGTACCATCAGAAGGGCATCGCCACGGAATACCGGTTTACCATTAACCTGTACCTCCTTAAGCGAATGGGTTGCCTTGTCGATCAGCATAACCAGGTTTCCGCTTTTTATCCGGATATCGGCAGCAGTTTCAGATCTAACGGCGGGTGCGGCATTGATTTCCACGATTTCGGGCATGGATGGGATCACGGAAAATTCGTATTGATCCAGCACGAATCCACGGGGGTCTGTAACATCCACCCTGAGTTTTTCGACCGCGGGAACTTTGATCAGGACAGAAGTGGTTTTTCCCGGCAGTGCATCGACTGTAAATGTGCCCGACTGGACGCCTGAAACCCAGGTGAAACGGCACTCGCTGAGGTTTGAGAAATGCTGTCTGTTTTCAATTTCAAGTTTCAGCGTTCCGGTGGCTGCATCGAGGTTGCCGGATTGCCTGATCTTTACGGGTGAGTAAACTTTTTTCACGTGCCAGTATTCCGGCTTGAGCCGGCGCCACCCGTCGATTGGTCCCCAGGTGCCGTAACCCACTGCGATGCCGCCAGGCAGGATGAACGAATCATCGATGGCGGCCCAGAGAGCTCCACCGAGTACCCCTTTCGAATAGTACATCCGGTCCCACATCCACATGAAGCCCAATCCCCAGGCATCCCTCAAGCCAGGATCAGTAACCAGCTCAAAACGGTTGTAAGCATTCAGGTGGCAATATTCGTCGAAAGTAACAGGTCGCTTTGAATCAGCGTACTTCGCCGGGCCGCCGGGGCCCGGATAGTGGTGGTTGGAGACTTCGAGTTCCCCACCATCGCCTTCCGGATCGTACTGACTGAAATTGCGCGGCCGGGTGGGATCAATCGCCTTGATAAGCGATGCCGGATAGCTGAAATATTCTGCGTAATTACCTGATTCATTGCCGATCGACCACATCAGCACCGATGGATTCGACCGGAAAGTGTTTATCATCTCCAGTTCGGGTTGAATCAGGGCTTCAAAACGGCGTTTTGCAGGGACTTTTGTCTGTTCGGCCCAGCAGAAAGGTCCTTCCACCTCCACAAACATTCCCAGGCGATCGCAAGCCTCCAGCAATTCCGGTGCCGGAGGATAGTGGGAGGTACGGATGTAATTGACATTAGCCTCCCGAAAAAGCTTCACATCCTCTTCCCATTGACCGGGTGACAGGGAACGACCACGCAGCGGCATCACCTCATGGCGGCACACTCCACGGAGCTTGATCGGCATATTATTGACAAACAATTGATTGCCGCGCACTTCGGTCTGCTTGAATCCGAAGGTGCGGGTTACTGTTTCAATGGTTTTACCCTTCGAAATCAATTGTAGGCTTATCGTGTAGAGGTTAGGATGCTCCGGATCCCATTTCAGTGGATTATCCACATCGAAGGAAAAAATGCGGTAGGATATTTCATGAGGTAAAACCTTTTTATCGGACTTAAATTCGCGGGTAAAAATTACCGCTGGATCATTGGCTTTCCGCAGTTCAAACCGGAAATCCGTGGCACCTTCAATGGCCGTTTCATTGCTCAGCTCAACCTCCGCCTTTAGTACTGCATTTCTGTAATCCTTATCAAATGAGGTTGATACGTGGAACATTGAACAGTTCATCTCCGGCAGGGCCATTAGAAAAATCTTTCGGGGGATACCACCGAGGGGGTGCACCGCGTATTGTGATCCGCTGGCAAGCGAATCGGCAACGCTTTCGCACCGGACTTTTATCGAGATAACATTTTCTTTTCCTGGTTTTGCCTGGCTGGTGATATCGGTTTCAAATGCAGTGAAGCCTCCGAGATGAGCGCCGGATTTTTCTCCATTTATGAAGATTTCGCATTCGCTGTATACCGCATCGCACCTGAGCTTGATACGGTTATTCCGCCATCCGGCCGGGATACTGAAAGTTCGCCGGTATTCCGCATAGGCACCCGGTTTTACTTTAAACCCCTGCATCACCCACTCACCGGGTACTTCAATATTATGAAAGGCCTGATCCCCTGCCCCGGCCGAAAATTGCCAGGTGCCATTAAGATTTAGAATTTCCCCATCAGCCTTTTGTGGCGATTCAGGAACCGGAGATAGTCTGGGCATTTCGTATCCCATCGATTTAATCACCTGACGGACGGAATCGATTTTCTGGGCAAATGCTATTGGAGCACACATCAGCAACAGCAATAGAAGGGACTTAAATTTCATTCGTTGACTTTTTATTTAACTAAAGGAATCTCAACATGCTTCAAATGTAAGGAAATGTGGTCTCATGAATTCAGGTCAAGTCGATCTGAGCTCAACCCAGACCTGCCAGTACTCCACGGAAGTAGCCGATAGATTCGGCGATGCCCCCCAGCGGATCGGCCATATCCTTGGTATATTCAAGGCTTACCGTACCCTGATATTTAACGTCGCGGAGTGTTTTGAAAAATTTGGGAAAATCAATGATCCCGCGACCGGCCTCCACACAGCCACCGGCCTTGACGGGCTTATCGGTATCCCATACATGGAAATCAAAGATGCGCTCATGATATTTTTTAACGGCTACAATCGGGTCCAGTCCAAGCCGTGTGGTATGACCGATATCGAGACAATAACCGATGCGCTTATCGAGGTTTTTTATAGCTTCCCAAACATCGTCGGGGCCCGGATAAAGTTTCTGGTCGGGACCGTGGTTATGAATTCCCAGGCGCATATCGTATTCCTTCACCTTTTTTTCCACGTAAGGCAACAGATTCACGTCGGGGGCGCCCACAATCAGGGGTACTCCCACCATTTTAGCATAAGCGAAGGCCTGGTCAACTGCCGCTTCGGTTTTCATATAGATAACCCCAACGCCATAGAGCTTCACGCCGAAGGTATCCGCCTTTGCCAGGAATGCATTAATGGCTTCCTGTGTACTATTGAGTGGAAGGTGCATATCCTTTACTGCAAACTGACCTATGCCGGTCCGCTTCATCGTTGCAAGTGCCTGATCAAGGGTAACCTGGGCAAATGTATATCCAGCGATAGCCAGGCGAAAAGCATCTGCCTTAATTTCGGGAGAAGTTACTGCCATTGCTCCTGACGCCAGGGCGGGCATTCCGGCAGCCAGTGCTCCGGTACCGGTAAGTTTGATAAAATCGAGTCTGTTGAAGTTCATTGGTTATTATTTTTTCGCTCATCGTGAAGTTAGTTTAATTTTTAAATTTGAAAAATGAAGAAGAACCGGACAGATAGTCTATGGTATTTGTTTTTCACTTTTCTTAAGATAGGATCCATTTCGTTTGGCGGGTTTATGTCGCTGATCTCGGCGGTACAGAAGCAAGTCGTTGACAGGGATAAACTAATCAGCAATGAAGAGGTGCTGGACGGGATATCGCTGGCTTCTGTTCTTCCCGGTCCGATTGCCGTAAATGTGGTTTCTTTTATCGGTTACCGGCTCAAAGGAATCAGGGGTGCCATAGTATGTTTCATTGGCATTCTCATTCCCTCATTCTTATTGATGCTCCTGCTTTCTGCTCTTTATCAGAAGTTTGGAAACGTTCCCGAATTCGGATCGTTTTTTGCGGGAGTGTTGCCAGCGGTTGCCGCCATCATCATCAGTGTTGCGGTGGGCATGATTAAAAAGAATGTTTCCGATTGGAAACAAATTATTCTCGTTGTTCTCTCCGGAGTGGTCACTTATTTCTCCAGATCTTATTTTTCAACGTTACTGATCATTGTTTTTTCAGGTTTGGCAGGGTATTTTCTTTACAGGACAAAGACAGTCGGCAGTCTTCAGTCTTCAGTCTACAGTCTTCAGTCGGCAGTCTTCAGGAGGCAGTCGGCAGTCTTCAGTTGGCAGTCGGCGGTGGGAAGTTTACTGATTCTGATCATCATCTTGCTTGTTATTATTCCTGAAAAGGAAACGCTGGTGTGGCTGCACCGGAAAATCATGCTCACTTTCTCCAGCATGAGTCTGAGTCTATTCGGAGGCGGGTATGTTGCGGTTCCATCGATGCACAAAATAATTGTTGATACGCTTCACTGGCTCACCAACAAGGAGTTTGTGGATGCCATTGCTTTGGGCCAGGTTACTCCAGGTCCTATCCTGGTGAGTGCAACGTTTATAGGCTATAAGCTGGCTGGATTTTTCGGCGCCCTCAATGCCACTTTATCGATATTTCTTCCGACCGCCATTCTAATGGTCATTTGTTCCAGGTTTTTGGCTAAAATCAATAACGCACCTGCCCTGAAAGCGGCATTTAAAGGATTGCGGCCGGCCATCATTGGCATGATTCTCTCAGCTGCAGTGACCATTTTGGTAAGTACCGGAATTTCATATAAAACAATTATTCTGTTTTTAGCGATATTGGCAGTGGTAATAAAGTATAATCCAGACACAGTTTTCATCATCCCAGTCGCCGGAGTTATTGGTTTAATCTTACTATAATATGGGCAAACAGCAGTTTACAGCAATCCAGATGATTGGGACGCAGCGTTCCGGATCCAATTTACTCCGACTGATGCTCAACCAGCTCGATTCTGTTTCAGCACCCCACCCTCCTCATATTTTAGAGAGGTTTGTCACGCTTTTACCCGCTTATGGAGACTTATATGATCCCTTAAATTTCGTGAAACTGGCGACTGATGTTTGCAGATTGATTGAATTTAATCCCGTTCCCTGGGATGGAGTGGAATTAAGCAGTGAGATAATAATCAGCCGTTGCAAAAAGAACAGTATTGAAGAAATCTTCAGAGTAGTTTACGAATTGCGTGCAGAGAGTCAAAGAGCTCATATCTGGATCTGTAAAAGCATGGTAAACATCCAGTTCGTAAATTTACTAGAGCCCGATATTAAACCGCTATATCTTCACCTGTTCAGGGATGGCCGGGATGTTGCACTGTCATTCATGAAGGCAATTGTTGGAGAAAAGCACGTCTATTTCATTGCTAAACAGTGGCGCGAAGAGCAGGAGGCGGCATTGAGACTGATGAATACTATTGAAAATAATCGTTTTGCTCAGGTCAGGTATGAGAGTTTACTGGCAAACCCGGAAAGAGAGATCAAAAAATTATGCAGTTTCATGGGTGCGGAATATGACCCATCTGTTTTAAGCTTTTTTAAATCGGACGAATCCATAAACACTGCTCATTCCGGTGAGATGTGGAAGAATGTTGAAAAGCCTATTTTGAAAGATAATTTCAATAAGTTCACCAAGGAGATGTCAGTCACAGACATTCAATTATTTGAACAGGTAGCCGGGGAAACGCTCCTGAAGCTAGGTTATCCATTGCAGTTCCCGGTTAATAATACTCCTTTTACGCGGGATCAGATCGAAGAATTTTCAGCGCTCAACGAGCAGCGGAAAAAAGAGATCAGGGGTAAAATAAAGCCAGAAGACCTGGCGAAAAGACAGAAGCAAGACGATTTGCTGAGAAGCATAAGAAACCGAATACCCATTTCCTGAATTAATTCAAAGACATTATGACTCAGAAGTGCCGGATTATCTGGCTATACGGAAGGCCTTGTTCGGGAAAAACAACCATTGCCGAAGAGCTCATCGAACAATTATCAGGAACAGACAGCCCTATCTTTTTTATAGATGCTGATTTTCTGCGTACGGGCCTGAATCGCGACCTTGGATTCAGCATGGAAGACAGATGTGAAAATATCAGGAGAGCTTCCGAAATGGCCTCTTTTATCGCATTAAAGGGGAACACAACGGTCATATGTGCTTTCATCACTCCCATAAAAACATTACGGGATCTGGCAGCCTCTGTTGCGGAAAGGAATGGAGTACCATTTTTTCCGGTATTTATTGACACGCCGCTGGATGAATGTGTGCACCGCGATGTTAAGGGACATTACAAATCTGCAAGCAAAGGTTTAATGGTACAGTTTACCGGCATTTCATCACCGTTTGAAGAACCCTCAGGCGATGAAATCAGGATTTCCACCCTGAATCTAACTCCGGCTGAATGTGCGCGGACCTTAATATCCACTTTAAAGTCTGCAAACCGATAAGGAATGAAACCGGTTCTCTTACCGATTTGCATAAGTAAAATTCCCGATGCCGACTTATTAAAATGAAATAGTGCAAAGCTCTTCGCCCAATTGGTGAAGCGCCTTTTCGATCTTAACAATCTGCTTTTTTCGTGGTTTTGAACGACCGGCCGCATAATGTCCCAATTGGGTTTGGTTTATGCCAGTTATTCGTTCAAGAGCAGCCTTGGTAAAAATGCCTTTGTAGTAATCCATTAAGCTCTCAACTTCCCATTTGTATATCAGGGAGTATTCCGCTGCAAATACTTCAGGCACTGGGTCATCATCTTTACGCAACCCCTCCAGATGAAAATCAATTCCCTCAGAAACCTCCTTTTTAAGCTCTTCAAAGGTATCCGCAGTACACACAAATCCTTCTAACCCTTCAACGCAGGCTGCATAGTTATTTTCGGTCCTGCCAATTCTTACAATTACTTCTGTCGCCATAATTTTTAGTTTTTTTCAGTGCTAGAATAATAATCCCGATTGATTTTCAATACTCTTTAAAAGACTTCCACTGATGTCTGCCGATAGTTTACCGTTTACTGTAGTTTTTCCCTTTTTTGTTGGGTGCTTATACTGGCGGTGGCTGGAGCCTTTGTGCCTGTATAAATACCAACCATCTTGATTTAACTGTTTAATAATATCACTAACCTTTACAACTTTCATAACCTAATGCCCGACCCTTCAAAAATAGCAATAATCCTATTATTAAACAATATTAATAGGAATTATCCTATTAATATTATCATTATGGAAAAATTTTAGCGATTTTTGCCCGGCCCAACTATCTAAAAGCCTGGATATATGGCATCAGCTTTTCAGCCGGGATAAATTCTGCCCGGTAAGGCATAAATCCAGTCCTCAGCAACCAAAGATATCTACCCTGGTGATTAGTGAGAACGACCGTGTTCTTTTTCGAGCAACTGTTCAGGACGGTGGAATCACTGACCATAAAAGCGCTGCCCATTCTTTCGCTGTAAAGCTCAGTGGGCAATGGAATATTTAATTCGAGGGTGGCTTTCTTATTTTTTTCGTCCAACCTGAAAGCAAGAGTCCGCGACAACAATTTGCTCGTTCCGTTATCAAACAGCATCAACTGGTTCAGAGCATTAATATGAACAGCGTGGCTATTATCAAACACGCCATTCGCCGGCATTTCGAAATCGCCGCCTTTTCCGAATTTCCAGATCACTTTTCCTGTTTTCACATCTATCTTCCAGATCTGCCCATTATTATAAAATGAAAGCAGGTAGTTGCCGTCGGTATCATAGTTCAGGCAGTTGGCGTGCATCCAGTCGCTTTTGTCCTTGACGATATTCTTGTCATCAACAGGATTCAGCGTATCGAAAACAGTCCATTTCCAGATTTGCTTTCCTGTTTTGTCCATCACCAGAATTCCGTCGCTTTTAACCGTATCAGCCTCTTTGCCACCTCTCGCACGCAGATCTAAAATCCTTTCTTCGCAACAGATGGTAACCACCTGATTCTGATCATTCAGCAAAACTTCGTGATGAATGGTCTGCTTGAAATCGGCCTGACCTTTTTTCAGATGAAAAACCGTATCACCGGTGAGTGTGAGTTCCAGTATCTCATTCCCGTAACTGGTTTGATAATCCTCAGTTCCAAGGAGCGCCAGGATGGTATTGTCTTTGGTAAAATGGGCATCTTTAAACCCGGTGCCATTCACCTGATGGTACCATACGATATTTCCCCCTGCATTCAGAAAGAACAATATTCCGGGGGTTTCCCTCCTGAAAACCATCTGGTAACCCTGCCGGAAATTTTGCGGCAGAACGGTAGTATCCGGACAGATCACCTTAAAAATATCCTTCAGCCACATGGGATAATCGAGGGTGGTAAATGAATATTCTTTGCTTACAGATGAGCAATTCTCTTTGCTGGTCACGATCCTGTATCCATATTCCTGCAAAGGTTTCAGGTTAGTCAGGATGACTTTATGTGTTTTACCGGCGGGTGTCACCAAGGTTGAGCTGATCTGTTTGTGGTTGCTTTTAGGCCAGTACTGAACACTAACGTCGAGGTTTTCAGTTGTATTGACATCCACCTCTATTTTCATGGCATTGCCCCCGGGGGAACTGATATGGATATCAGAAATTTTATTTGAACATCCATCAGAACAACCATAAAGCAATACCGAGATGGCAAACGCAACAAGAGGAAATACTGAATTATTTTTTATTATCCGCACCATGATCGCTGATTTTATAAAAAAGGATGAGTCAAAGATAAAACCTTCAACTCATCCGGATATAACCAAAACAATAATCGAGAAAAAATTTTCTATCTCCTGTCAGCGTTGCTGAGATTTGGATTCAAATCGACCTGCTTTTGCGGATAAGGGAAATATTTATCCGTGGCCAGGTTAATATTTGGAACCTGCTTAATAGCTGTCAGATAAGCATTTGTAATGGATTCATATTTGTCCATGCGGATCAGGTCCTGACGGCGCTTGCATTCGAAATAAAATTCAAAGCCTCTTTCCAGCAAAATAGCATTTCGTAAAGATTCTTTGGTAAAACCACCGGCATTACCCAGCAAAGTTGCATGTGCACGTCCCTTTGTCTGGTTAATAAGGTCGATACTTTCGGTATTCGGACCATTTAACTCATTCAGCGCTTCAGCCCTGCAAAGCAATACATCGGCATAGCGGAGGATTGGGAAACCATGTCCGTCATAATAGGTGGTTGAGCCAGAAGGATCGGCATATTTCTTCGTGTATGCGTATGGCATGTAGGTGGTACCTTCAGGAGGGGTATCCTGCCCTTTAATAGGCTCGATATACTTTAAGCCATCGGTGCCTTCATAATCCACGAAAAACATTTTATCCCTGCGATCATCTCCTTTTTCAAACTGATCATAGAAATACCAGGAAACTCCCAGCCATCCCCAGCGGTCAGTGACTTCGGCGTTATTTACCGGTCCGAAATGGTTCATGATTTCCATCCCATCAACCAGCGCATTAGCCATACAATTGAAAATATTTTCCTCACACCACAGGTTAGCTTCCTTAAACAGGCCGTCGTATGTCGGATATAATGCATACTCATTCAAGGCTTTAATCTGTGCAGAAAGATCAACCACTTTTTGCCACTGTTTTTCGCGCATGTAGAGTTTCATTAAAAGAGTCATGGCAGCGCCCTTACTTGCCCGACCGACATCGGTGGTTGGGTAGATGGTATGTGACTTGTAATTAACAGGCAGGTTGGCCGCTGCATATTCCAGATCGGCAATAATCACCTTATCGATCTCCTCAACGCTTGTGGTTGATGGTTTTGATTCATAATCGGCGTGAAGAATATTATTTTCCACGTCTTTATCTGTCACCAAAATTACCGGACCGAAAGCATCGGTTAAATCAACGTACCCAAGAGCACGCAAGAATCTGCATTCTGAAATAAACTGGGCCTTTTCGGCTTCTGTTATAGAGGTCATTTTTCCCAGGTAATAGATTGCGGTATTGGCATCAGTAACCAGCTTGTACTGTTGCTGCCATGAAAATGACAGATACTGATTACTGCTTCCCCACAAGCAATTCGTCATTGCCTCAACATCGGTACCGCCATTTGACTGTCCGACATCAGTTGTCAGGTCCGATATGATCACCTGAAATCCTGCGTAATACATCCAGGCATCAGAAATTCCGCTTGGTGCCTTTAACCTTGCATATACAGCGTTAGTTGCAGCAATAGCATCATTTCTTGATTGAAATGCGTTGGTGCTCATGAGAGAGCTGAACACTTTTGGTTCATCTATCTTGCTACAGGAGAGGATGACCACCAAAACTGCAGGCAATATTATTCTTAAGTGTTTCATTCGTAAATAATTTTTTTGTTTCAAATAAAATAGGCTTGTACTCATGGAGCCCTCAATTATTTTCATTGCATTTTGCATGCTTTGCTCGTGAGGGGTTCATAATTTCCTAGTGGTTAAATGTTAGAAATTTAATTGAAGGCCAAAAGTGAGAATCTTATAGGCTGGGAAGGCGGTATAGTCTTCACCAGCTGCCAGGTTTGCATTTCCTCCTCTTGTATTAACCTCAGGATCAGCTCCTTTATAGCCAGTCAATGTCAGCAGGTTTTGCCCGGTAACATATACTTTCAAAGTTTTCACGGATTTCAGGATACCGCTACCCACCTTGAAGTCATAACTCAGGGTAACCACTTTCAGACGCAGGTATGAGGCATCCTGGACAAATTTGTCGACCACACCAAACCCGTAACCGCCCTGCAGGTAACCATCTCTGGGGATATCAGTATTTTCATTGTTCACCGTCCAGCGGTTCAATGCATCTACACCAATACCTGTTTCCAACAGATAACTTCCGACATTGAAAAGGCTATAACCCGTAGCACCCTGCAGGAAGACGTTCAGAGTAAAGCCTTTGTATTTAAAGTCGTTATTAAGTCCGAAAATAAAATGCGGGGTAGCGTTTCCTAAATAGGTACGGTCGTCAGGAGTGATTTTTCCATCGCCGTTAACATCTACGAAACGGGCATCACCAACTTTTGATTTAGGCTGAGCGGTGCGATCATCTCCGGTTTTAAAAACACCGTCATACTTATAGCCCCAGATTTCGCTGAGTTCCCTTCCAACTTCGAGTTTGGTATAATCAATACCGCGGCCGCCATAAGGAGCTGCTATCTGGGTAATGATATATGGGCGACCTCCCAGGTCGAGGCAGGATTGCTTATTGTATGCCATATTCAGCTGGGTGCTCCATGAGAAGTTTTTCGAGACAAAATTCTCCGTATTGATACCAAATTCAATACCATGATTTTCAATGACTCCTGCGTTTACCGTTTGTGAAGCAAATCCTGTCCAGTCACCGATTGGTATATCGAACAACAGGTCGGAAGTTTTTTTGCTGTAATAATCAATGGTAGCATTTATCCTGTTATTGTAAAGACCGAAATCCAAACCAATGTCCAACTGCGCTGTACTTTCCCATTTAAGGTTTGGGTTAGGTAAGCTTCCGGAGGTGATTCCGGCATAACTGTTGGTCCCGTCGAGGGTAACGCGGGTAGGAACAAAAGTTGTGAGGTACAGGTAATCAGGAATCCTGTCATTACCGGTAACACCATAGCTGCCACGTAATTTCAGGTTCGATAAAACTTTACCATTTCTCAGGCTGCTCATGAAATCTTCCTGCAGAATTCTCCAGGCAACAGAACCGGATGGGAAATAACCTACGCGGTGGTTAGGACCGAACCGCGAAGAAGCATCTGCACGCATGGTGAAAGTGGCCAGGTATTTATCAAGGAATGAATAATTTAAACGGCCATAAGCAGAACTCATTTTTGTCTGGATTCTGGAGGTTTGGGTGAATGTTCTTTCTGAGGCAGCACCTAAATTATAATAGAGGAAGGCATCCGTAGAAAACTTCTGGACTTCAGAATAATGCCTGTCAGAATCATCGTTCTGAGCCGATACTCCAAGAACAGCATTGATATTGTGTTTTCCGCCAAACTCTTTATTGTAATTGAAATAGCCTTCAAACAAACTCCTTGAGAACGAAAGGTCAGTAACACTGGCCCTGCCTCCGACATCCTGACCCGATACGAGTCCGGTTGGCAGGTAGGTTCCTTCTTTGGTTGTCTGATACTCAGTACCGCCGTTAACATTAAAAGAAAGATTTTTCAAAATCTTGTATTCAGCATTTGCAGAAACAGAGAACTTATTGGTAAAGCGCTCATTGGTAGGCAACATCAGCCATGCCATAGGATTATCCCGACCTTTCCACCGGGCATAAGTCCCATCGGAATTGAGATAGGGAGCAGCCTGTGATTGTGTGATCAGGCCGTACATAACGTTTGAAGGCACAATATTGCCATCATAGGTTTTAAAGTCGGAGAAGGTACGTCCATAATATACATTACCTCCCATCTTGAATTTCTTACTGAAAGTCTTATCAACATTAAGGCGGGAAGTATAACGGGTATAATCGGTATTCTTCAGAACACCGTCCTGTGAAAAATAATTACCCGAGAAAGAAATGCGGGTATCTTCGTTACCACCGCTTGCATTTATATTATGGCTCTGAACGTTAGCCAGGCGAGTAGCAAGAGAGAACCAGTCATTGTTATTGCCGTTGGCAAGGTCCTGCGAATTATAGGGATGAACTTTTCCAGTTTCATCGGCCTTGGCATTAGCAACCTGCATGGATTCCAGCCCGGTCATAATCTGATAAGGATTATGCGTTTGCTGAACCCCGTAATAGCCGTCATACTGAACATTGGTTTTTCCGGCGGCACCTCGTTTTGTGGTGATCATGATAACGCCGTTGGCACCACGTGCACCGTAGATAGCTGTTGCGGAAGCATCTTTCAGAATCTGAATATCTTCAATGTCATTCGGGTTAATGTCCATCCCGGTTGAGGAGGGAAATCCGTCGACCACATACAATGGTTCATTAGTTGATTTTATTGAGTTCCCTCCGCGAACGCGGATAACTGCCTGGGCACCTGGGGCAAAACTACCCTGACTGACCATCACACCGGCGGCGCGTCCCTGGATTGCCATTGCCGCATTCGCGGTGGTTCCACCAAGGTTTAGTTTATCTTTTGAAATTGAACTGATTGAGCTGGTAAGGTTTACCTTCTTTTCAGAACCGTACCCAACAACAACCACCTCATCAAGTGCTTTAGCTGACTCGACCAGCGCAACATTAATCACTGACTGGCTGCCTACAGTTACCGACTGGAGGATATAGCCAAGTGAGGAAAATTCAAGCACCGCATTCGCATCTGGCACGTCCAGTGAATATTTTCCATTGGTGTCGGAATTAGTTCCGGTTTTGGTACCCTTAATCAGGATACTCGCACCTGGCAAAACAGCACCGGTTTTGGAATCGGTAACAGTACCTGTAACTTTCTTAGGTGGAAGTCCCCCGGCGCTTGCCACGGAAAGGTTCAGGCTCGCGGCAATGAGGAAAAGCGCGAAAACACAAAAAAATCCTCGAAGGGATTTTAAACAAACCCCAACAAGGGCTTGTTTGGCATTGCTTTCTTTCATAGGTTATTAAAGGTTTAGTTAATTAGCCTATCCAAAGATATAATTGACTTTTTAATATCCTATTAATAAGTCACTTTTTTTTGCAATTACCCAATTTCCAGTCCAAGGATAGAATCAAGGACCAGTGCCAGTGAGCCAACCACTGTATCATATTCCTTAAATTCTACGGGCAGGATTTTTACATCCTGATTTGGAATCAGCAACCTGTTCCTGATTCCGGTGGTCAGGGGGTTCCAGAATTCATCGCCATTTAAGCTTAATCCCCCGCCGATAAATATATGAGTAGGATCCAGAAGGTGAACCAGGTTTGCAACACCGATGCTCAGATATTCAATTGCGCTCAAACAAATAGCCTGGGCATTCGGATCACCTCTCCGGCAAGCTTCAAAAACTGTTTTTGCCTCAATACGGTCAATATTTACCCGGCAAAGATCTGAAATTGACCTTGCTGCCACCGAATTTTGCTGTGCAGTCAGAGCAATATGTCTGCCTGAAGCAAGGGCTTCCAGACATCCTTTACGTCCGCAATCACAAATAATGGGGCTTGTTGGGTCGACTGTCATATGACCAAACTCCCCGGAAAAACCCTGTCCACCGTTTGTCAATTGTCCTTCAACCACTGTACCGGCGGCAATTCCATGACCGGCATTTACCACAATGAAATTTCGCAGATCCTTCCCCTGTCCATAGGTTTTCTCTCCCAGAGCCATCAGTCTGGTTGAGTTCTCCACAAAAATGGGCATCCCGATTCTTGACTCCAGATCCTCCTTCAATTTTACATTATACCAATTGAAAGCGGAGGAAAAAGCCACTGTTCTTTTGGCTTTATCCAGCAGACCCGGAACACCGATACCCAAACCAATTACCTTACCTGCATCCAAGCCCCGTTTTGAAAGCAATCTTTCAGCGACACTCACCACCTGGTTCACAACAGTCTGATATCCTTGCTCTAAATCTGACTGCAGCTGCACTTCCATCTCAATTTCTGCATCAAGGTCGGCCAAAACACCGCGGATAAGGGTTGCACCGAGGTCGATGCCAAGTACGTGTTGTTCCTTTGGATTAAACTCCAGGATCACTGGAGGGCGGCCGCCATTGCTTTCACCAATTCGTCCATACCGAACCAGGTTCTCTTCATTTACGAGCCGGTCAACTATGCGGGACACTGTTGGCGCTGCCAATCCGGTCAATTTAACCAGCTCCGCCCTGCTAATCAAGTGCTTCTGCCTTATTAACTGGAGGATAATCCGGCGATTAATCCGGATCATAACATCAGAATCAACCTTTTGGGTTACTCGTTTTACCATTGGTTCTTTTGAATAAACAAATATAGCAAAGTGGCAATTGATTCCTTACTTCCTGTTAGAAAGGAAATTGAAGGCTCAAGGCTCAAAACTCAAGGCTCAAGGCGCAAGTAATAAGTAAAGTTGGAGGTTTTAAGAAAAAATTCAAATGTGAAAGATGAAGTGGTAGCTAACACTTTATTTTGATTTTGATGGCTCCCGGGACTTCGTTTTCCGAAGCTACCATAACATATCCGCCTCCGCTGCCGGAGGTTATGGCTCCGGGGAAAAATGGAAAATAATTGGTTTCCATTTCCTGCAACACCCAGTCGGGCACAGTGTAAGGGAGCATTTTACGCCAGGCGAGGAAAGTTTCTTTCATGGATTTACCCAGACCGTTAACGTCCTTTTTGATGATGCTTTCCCAGCAGTGGTCGCCGGCTTCGCCAAGTTCCTTAACGATTTCAGGGGTAAGGTACTTATCGAGCAGCGGATCATAGCCTTCAGGTCGCGGCTTTAGAGGCACCAGATGAATTACGCTTGACAGCCAATCGCAGATTTCCGGATCCACGGAGGTTTCGATCTTTTGAGGCCACCAGCTTCCGTTATAATACAACCGGTTGATTCCCGGGTTCATTAAGCCTATATGATCCTGCGATCCTGAAACGTAGGTCTTTCCATAGTTCTCAGCGCCGAACAGAAGCTCTGCCTTTCGCAGCAGATCGCCTTCCGGCAACTGATCGCCCCAAAGTTCGATGGCCACATTCCGGGAGCTGGTTGCCATGCCGCTCCGGTCGTTAAAATCGAGAGTTGGCCATATCTGGGCAACCACCACCGATCCCGGGTGAACTTCAGAAACCCAGGGCTGGTCCATCCATCCTCCGGCTATGCAAATACGGTAAGGAAACATCAGTTAAATCTTACCGGTTTCTTCGATTCTTTGGCCGCAATCATCTGCTCACGTATCCAAACGTAGGTCTGCCTGAGGCCGTCCATGAGCGGAGTCGACGGCTCCCAATCCAGGTATTGCCGGATCAGAGTGTTTTCACTGTTTCGTCCGCGAACGCCTTTTGGTGCCGACAGGTCATACAAACGATCGAGCTTTACCCCACCGATATCTTCTGCCATATCAGCCAGTTGATTAATCGATACCATCTCGCTGCTTCCGAGGTTAATCGGTTCTTCGATATTGCTGTACATGATATCAAGAATGCCCTTAATGCAGTCATCGATATACATAAAACTGCGGGTCTGAAGTCCATCGCCCCAGATCACGATATCTTTTACCCCGTTCAGTTCCGCATCAATTACCTTGCGGCAAAGGGCAGCCGGAGCTTTTTCGCGGCCACCGTCGTAGGTGCCGAACGGTCCATAAACATTATGAAAGCGGGCCACACGGACGGTAATGCCATAATCCTCGCTGAAATGCCGGCACATGCGTTCGCTGAACAATTTTTCCCAGCCGTATCCATCCTCTGCCATAGCCGGGTAAGCATCCGATTCGCGGAGTCCGGGGTTATCGGTATCGGTTTGCTTGGTGGCATTATACACGCAGGCGGAGGAAGCATAAAAGAACCGGTTGATGCCCTTATCTCTGGCAGCCATCAGTAAATGGGTATTAATCAGCACGCTGAGCATGCAATCTGCTTTATGTGTCTCGATAAATCCCATGCCTCCCATATCGGCGGCCAGGTTAAATACTTCGTGATAGCCGTTCAGTGCCTGATAACAGTTTTCTTTAATCATCAGGTCGAGGATAAGGTTCTCAGCCTCTTCGATGACTTGGCACCATTGGTTCAGCGGCTTTTTATCCACCCCTCTGACCTGATATCCACGTGCAACCAATGCTTTTACCAGATGTCCGCCGATAAACCCGCCAGCACCTGCTACGACTACTCTTTTCATATCTTTAAACTATTTCGTCTAAAGATAAGGCATTTCCGTTAATCGGATTAGTTGGTAATCGTCATTGTTTTTACCGCCTGATCTCCATTGTAATACAATTTCAGGATATACATTCCCTTCTGTGCCTCCAGGGTTCTCCACTGTACAAAATTCCTGCCCGCATTGTATACTTTCTTGTCGATCTGTGCGGCTTCGCGGCCGGTCATGTCAAATATCTTCATAATAACCTCACCTCTTTCGGGAAGGTCAAATACGATGGTTGTTTCGTACGAGAATGGATTCGGGAAGTTGCGCAGGTTATAATTATCGATCGTCAACTTTACAGTAACATCATTACTCATGTAGGATGATCTCCCCTGGGTCAGTGTATATCCGTTGGCGATTCCAGCGGTAACAATCTTGCCGGCATTAATATCTTCAATATTAACACGATGGATTGTCTTAACCGAATCCGTTTCACCCGGGGCCAGAACACCTATCTTTTCTTTGAAATTCAGAATTGATTTGGCATCCGTAACATAAATGTCTCTCATGGTGACGTTACCCGTGTTTTTAACCACCACGGTATATTCAACATGATCTCCTTCCTCTTTGTACTCCGGAACAGAGGTTCGCGCAGTGGTGCTCAATTCGAGATGCTGCTCACCCGGAACGATTACATTTTCGCCGGTTTTCTCTACCCGCATATTGTTCATATCCGTTGCCACAGCTTTCGACTGACTCACCACTTCTCCTGCATCCATATC
Source organism: uncultured Bacteroidota bacterium (assembly GCA_903919065.1). Taxonomy (GTDB): domain Bacteria; phylum Bacteroidota; class Bacteroidia; order Bacteroidales; family UBA12481; genus UBA12481. The sequence goes on along the minus strand of CAIXHD010000472.1, from coordinate 11,946 downwards.
GGCCTGGGTAACCATATGCATAGCGGCAGCAGTGATTGTTTTACCCGGAAGCAGGCTCGACACCGGTTCGGAAATATTCAATACTAAATTCGGATCAGCCACCCCAATTTTGAATAAAGTGACATTCCCACTATTTACAACCGTGAGATTGTAGTTAATAATTTCTCCTACCTGTTTAAATGTCGGGCGAACCGGTGCATTTGACACCATCAGTTCCTGTTTCTGGATCGCATTAACTGTTACTGCATTCCCCAGTTTCGTGATGGTATCACCCTTAAGGTCAAATCCTTCTGCTTTTGTAGCAGTCGTCACTTTTCCAAAATCGATATCGTACTGGGTAACAATATGTGATGCCTCTGCCATAAACGATTCTCCCGGAAGCAGAATGGTATTTGGCCTTGCAGAATTGATAACGGCATTCGGATCTGATAATGCCGTACTGATCAGACTGACATTACCTGAGTTTGTCACCAGAATATTGTACTTAATAACTTCCCCAACAGCAGTGTAGCTGGTTGCTGGCGTAGATGCAATGGTGGTCAGTTCAGGATTCTGAATTGCAGTAAGAATGATTTCGTTACTGATTGAAACCACAGGTTGCTGACCCTGAACAACGGAGGTTGCGGTAATCGATTTAACAATGCTGCCGGCATCAAGATCTCCTGCGGCTATGGTATAGGAAGCAAATAAAGTGGCGCTCCGGCCCGGGGCAAGACTGATAGATGAATTCCCGTTGAAATTCAGATCTCCGTCACTTGCAAGGCTAATGCCACTCAAGGTAATGTTTCCGGCATTTTTAACCTGAACGGTGAAATTGATTACCTGCCCGGCCAGTTTGAACGAATTTTCAGATGCCGTGAGACTGGCATTAAGCTGCGGATTCTGCAAGCCATAAATCGTTACCTGATTACTTTCTGCCATACAATCATTTCCATCCGGATATTTACCCATTACTGATGCAACCATGCTGATTGACCCACTATTAAGATCATTTTGAGTAATAGTGTAAGAAGCCACAACGGTTGCGCTTGCACCTGAAGCCAGGCTGGTTACCGGACTGCCGGAAAGCATTCCACCAGGCAATGTAATGTTGATATTGGAGATGGCAGTCGATTCACGATTGCTTATGGTGATCAGATAATTGATACTCTCGCCCACCCTCGAGTAAGCTGATTTTTCAGGGATTATGGCAACCGACATATTACCTGCTACATTGGCATTGATGATAAGCTCATTACTTTGGGCAGAAATCTTATTACCAACGGTACTGAATCCGTTTGCCTTAGCCTGATTAATAATTCGGGCAGCCATCACATCGGCTTGCGTAACCAGATGCTCAAAAGTTACCACAGCAGCATTCCCCGGGAGCAAACCAGAGATGTTGCTGTTGCTGGATAACGCATAGGTTGACTCCTCAATTTCGATATTTGTGAGCGAAACGTTACCGGTATTCCTTACTTCAACAGAATAATGAATCAGATCGCCCTCATTATGATATGTTCTTTCAGCAGCGGTTAGTGTGGTGGATAAACCCGGTTCCTGAATTGCTTTTACAGTCAAAGCATTACTAACCATTTGAATGGGCTGTGCATTGGCATCCCGACCGATCACAACAGCTGTTTGTACCAAGGCCCCAAGGTCGAGATCTGCCTGGGTAACCGCATGAACGGTTCTTACGATAACGCTTTCACCCGCATTCAGGCTGGCAATCCGGTTGCTCCCGATGGTTATTGTATTCGGATCAGTCAGCGTGATATCCGTAATCTTAACGTTGCCACTGTTTTTAATCTCGTTGGTATAATGAATCAGGTCGCCGGCTTTCTTATAGTACGTTTCTTCTGCCGTTTTGATCAGGGTAAGACCCGGCCTTTGCTCAGCAAATACCGTTACCTCGTTGCTGTAAATCTGATCAAAGATGCCGTAGAAATCATGTCCACGGGCCATGGCCACATTCACCACTTTGCCCGCATCCATATCCTTTTGGGTAATTATATGGTATGCCTTAATAATGACTGATCTTTCGGTATCAAGCCTGAAAATCGGCATTAATGTGGTAATGACAGCATTGGAATCAGTCACAACAATCTCTGACAGGTAAGTGCTCAGGTAATTTGTGAGGGTCATTTCGTAGTGAACCGTATCACCAACCGCCTTGAATGAAGCTTCTTTCGCCAGCATTCCGAATACCAGGCTCGCCGCATTGTTGGAGAACAGTGTTACTATATTACTGTCGTCCCTGATTACTTTATTGAAGTAATCGTAACCTGCCACATCAGCGATATTCACAATTTTTCCATTGGCTAGATCCGCCTGGGTAACGAGATGTGTTGCATACATGGTAACGGTATTCCGCGGAGCCAAACTGCTGATCATCGCGGTGCCCTGAATATTCGCATTTGGATCCCTGGCAACAATATTATTTAGTGTCACATTACCGCAATTGAATATCTCCAGGGTATAATGGATAACCTCACCTACTTTATGGAAGGTTGTTTCCTGAACGAATTTTGTAATGGTGATTTGCGGACGGGGCAATCCGGTAACCTGAACTCTATTACTCGAAGCCTGGGTGGAAACACCATCCATATCGGCGCCAGCCACAGTGGCGGTATTGTGAATTTCGCCTGAGTCGAGATCCGCCTGAGTAACGGTATGAACAGCAGTAACAACAGCAGTCTGGCCCGGAGCGAGTATAGGAATCGGGCTTCCGGACAGGATTACCGCATTCAGGTCGGTAACTGTCATGTTGATATAACTCTCGGTATTACCGGTATTCGTAACAAAAATATTATAATGTACCAGGTCACCCACCGCACCGAAGGTGGTTTCCAGCGCTTCTTTGGCGATGGCAATATCTTTTATGATGCCCTCTTTCACCTTCAGCGTAACGGTAGCCTGGTCGCAGTTGGTCGGATTAAGTTTTTCGCAGATCCGGTAAACCAGTGTATAAGTACCTGCCGGGGTGCCCGGGGCTATTTCTACTGCCGTACCGTTTAAAGTTATATTCGGATGACTGGAGCTGATAAAAGTGAGGTAAACCAGGTTTGGATCCACGGCAAAGTTACCCAGCTTATCGTTGGCAAGAATATTGGTAATGGCTGTTCCGCCGGTTCCGCTGCTTACGCCACCTTTATCGTCTACCGCATCAATGGTTAAGGAGAAGATCGGGGCAATTACGAACACCGTTACTTTTGCCAATGAACAATCAGCCGGTGAAGATCCGTCGCATAACTGATAGAAGAAGGTATCTTCCCCATCATAATTATAATTCGGGGTATAGGTATAATCACCGTTTGAGAGCATCATCACACTTCCGTGAGCTGCGCCACCACTCGGTCCAAACAATTTCCAGCTGTTTCCGCCATCATCACTCAGCTTATCGTTTTTGCCTACATTGCTGGTAACCGGTTTATTGCGGCTCGTGATTATCCGGTCGTCAGCAGCTACCGGCAAATCGTTTACGGCAGTGATGGTAACGGTTACCGTTGCCGTTACGCAGTCAGGCGGCGTTGATCCGTCGCATAACTGATAAGTAAAAGTATCTGATCCGTTGAAGCTTGTTGCCGGAATGTAGGTATAGGTCCCATCAGGATTCATGGTTACGGTACCATGGGCTGCGCCGCCATTGGTTCCGACTAATGTCCAGATATTTCCACCATCGCCGCTCTGGGTATCATTGCTTGCAACATTGCCTGATATCGGGGTATTTTCCGGGGAGGTGGCGACATCATTTACAGCAACCGGTTCATCGTTGACCGACTGAATAGAAACTATAACTGTTGCAGTCGCGCAATCCGGCGGGGTGGAGCCGTCGCATATCCGGTAGGTAAAGACATCGGTGCCATTGAAATTGGCATTTGGCGTATAGGTATACAAACCTGTAGCGTCCATAGTAACGGTACCATGGGCAGCCCCGCCATTGGTTCCGACTAAGGTCCAGGTATTTCCGCCGTCGCCGCTGGGGGTATCATTCGCCGAAACGCTGCTTACCACCGGAGTATCTTCCAGAGTGGAAGCCTGATCATTAACCGCTACCGGCAGATCATTTACCGGAGTGATGGTAATTGTTACCCTGGCAACAGAACAGAAGCCACCGGCATCGCAAAGCTGGTAAGTGAAGATATCCGTGCCGTTGAAATTCTCTTTCGGGATATAGGTATAGGTACCATTGGAGTTTAAGGAGACTATGCCATTGAGGGCACCGCCATTGGCTCCGATCAGTGTCCAAAGCTGACTTCCATGGCTGCCCGGGATATCATTGGTTGATACATTTCCGCTGACAGGGGTATCTTCCGGGGTGACTGCTGCATCATCAACGGCGATAGGCGACTGAACTACCGGATCGATGGTTATGGTTACCGTTGCACGGGCGCAATCGCCATCAGTATCACAAACCTGATAATTAAACACATCGATACCTGTATAATTGGCTTCCGGGTAATAAACGTAGAAGGCTCCGTCCGTAGTGGTAGTACCCTTCAATTTCATCGCAGAGTTGATGAGGCGCAGCACTATCGGGCTGGCACCGGCTTTCAGAGAACCGAGTGAACCAAGGATAACAGTACCGTGTTGTGCACCGCCATTGGGCCCTATGAGGCTCCACTGGTTACCGCCATCACCGCTCGGGGTATCATTACCCAAAACGCTGCCGAATACCGGGGTATTTTCCGGAGTCTTGGTGGTATCATTCTCAGCGAAAGGTATATCGTTAACACTGATCACATCGATAGTCACCGTGGCCACTGAATAATCCCCGTCGATATCGGTGATCTGATACATAAAGATCTCCAGGCCATTGAAATTAGCATCAGGCGTATAGGTATAGGTGCCACTGGCATTCATGGTTACCGTGCCATTGGTAGCCCCACCACTTATTCCGACCAGGCTCCAGATGTTACCGCCATCGCCGCTCGGGAAGTCATTAACGATAACATTTCCGGTGACCGGGGTATCTTCCAGTGTGCTGTTTTCATCGTTCGTCGCCACCGGAGCATCGTCCACCGCATCAATAGTAATGGTTACGGTTGCGGAGGAACAATCACTGTTAACATCGCATATGCGGTAATTAAAGACATCCGTACCAAAGTAATCTGCATTCGGTGTATACGTGAATCTTCCATCGGACAACATCGTTACGGTGCCATGCAATGCACCTCCGTTAGTGCCGATGAGCGACCAGACATTGCCGCCGTCACCGCTCGGGGTATCGTTCGGGGCAGCGCTTCCGTTGAGACGGGTATCCTCAGGCGCACTGGCAGCATCGTTCACGGCTACCGGAAGGTCATTCACCGAGGCAATCGTAATGGTTACGGCAGCAACGGCACAATCGCCGTTTGCATCGCATACCTGGTAGGTAAATACATCGGTTCCATTAAAGTTTGCTTTCGGAGTATAGATATAGGTACCATCCACATTCATGACCACTGTGCCGTGTGCCGCACCGCCGTAAACGCCCAGGAGGTTCCAGTTATTACCGCCGTCGGCACTTGGAATATCATTCAGCGAAACGTCGCCGTTCACCGGGGTATCTTCATCGGTAGTTTCCGCATCATTATTAGCTTCAGGAGCATCACCGGTTGGATTGATGGTCACCGTTACCCGGGCAATGGAGCATTCCCCGTCGGCATCGCATAACTGATAGAGGAATGCATCCGAGCCAAAGAATCCGGCGTTTGGTGTGTAAGTAAAGTTCCCTGCGGTTCCCATGGTTACGGTACCGCGTGTTGCGCCGCCGTAAACGCCGATCAGGGTCCATACATTTCCGCCATCACCGCTCGGGGTATCATTTCCGGCAACACTTTCGATGAGCGGGGTATCCTTCGGACCGCTGACCGCATCGTTTACGGCGACCGGCCGGTCATTTACAGCGATTATATTCAGGCTGACAATGGCTACCGAATAATCACCATCCACATCAAACAACTGGTAAGTAAAGACATCCGTACCATTATAATTTGTTTCCGGGGTATAGGTATAGGTTCCTTCGGCATTCATGGTAACGGTACCGTGCTCTGCGCCGCCATTTATTCCGGCCAGGCTCCACCGGTTTCCGCCGTCACCGCTGGGGGTATCATTGGTCGAGGCATCCCCGGTTACAGGGGTATCTTCCGCCATGATATTCATATCGTTCACGGCTACCGGGGCATCATCAACAGGATCTATGGTAATGGTTACCGTTGCTGTGGAGCAATCTCCATCTACATCACATAATTTGTAGCTAAATACATCCCGGCCGTTGTAGTTTGCCACCGGGGTATAAACAAACCTGCCATCGGTGCTCATGGTGAGCGTGCCGTGCGACGCGCCGCCATTGGCTCCGATCAGGGTCCAGACATTTCCGCCGTCACCGCTGGGCGTATCATTGCCTGTGACACTTCCTTTCAACCGGGTATCCTCCGGCATGCTGCAGGCATCGTCCACTGCTATGGGCAAGTCATTAACACTGATAATGGTAATCGTTACATTACCCACCGACGCATCTCCATCGATGTCCGATATTACATAACTAAATACGTCCGTACCGTTATAGTTGGCTTTCGGGGTATAGGTGTAGGTGCCCGATGAATTCATGATCACCGTACCATGCTTGGCGCCTCCATATCTCCCGACGAGCCTCCACACATTGCCTCCGTCGCCACTTAGTGTATCATTCGTTATTACGGTACCGCTCACCGGGAAATCCTCCAGCATGCTATTGGTATCATCCACGGCCACCGGAGCATCATCCTGCGAATCAATGGTCACGGTAACAATTGCGGTAGAACAGTCGCCATCCACATCACACAGCTGGTAGGTAAATCTATCCGTACCCGTATAATTTGCATGGGGAACATAGGTAAAGCGGCCATCGGTGGTCATGGTGACGGTTCCATGGGCTGCGCCACCATTGACACCAACCAGTGCCCACACATTACCGCCGTCACCGCTGGGGCTATCATTACCCACCACAGATCCGTTGACCCTGGTATCCTCGGGTGTGCTGACCGCATCATCCACTGCCAGAGGATTATTATCAATGCTGATGATGGATATGGTTACGGCGGCAACTGAACAATCGCCATCGATATCGCATAGCTGGTAGCTGAAAACATCCGTGCCATTGTAATACTCATCCGGGGTATAGATATAGTTCCCATCGGTACCCATGGTTAGCGTACCGTGGGAAGCGCCGCCGTTGGTACCCACCAGGCTCCAGATATTCCCGCCATCGCCGCTCTGGGTATCGTTACCTGTAACGCTGCCTTTTAATTTCGTATTCTCAGGCGTACTGGCAGCATCATCAACTGCCACCGGCAAGTCATCCACCGGAGCGACGGTAATAGTCACTGCTGCAGAAGAACAATCGCCATCAGCATCACATAACTGGTAAGTGAATGCATCTGTGCCATTGAAGTTGGCATGCGGGGTATAGGTATAGGTGCCATCGGGATTCATGGTCACCGTACCGTTTGCCGCACCGCCATCCTCACCCACCAGGCTCCATCCGTTGCCTCCGTCGGTGCTAGGTGAATCGTTGGCTGCAGCGTTGCCAGTAACCGGGGTATCCTCCAGGGTACTGATGTCATCGCTGACTGCTTCAGGCACATCGCCTGTGGAATTTATCGTAATCGTTATGGTTGCTTTGGAACAATCACCATTAGCATCGCATAACTCGTAAGTGATCAAGTCGGAGCCGATGTAGCCTGCATTTGGGGTGTAAATGTAATAGCCACTTTTAGTCATTGAGATAGTACCATGTAAGGCACCTCCATCGGCTCCGGAGAGGGTCCATGTATTGCCGCCATCGCCACTTGGTATGTCATTTCCGGCGACACTTCTTCTAAGCTGAGTGTTTGCCGGGGTATTGGCGACGTCGTTCACTGCAAGCGGAAGGTCATTAACAGGGTTAACGGTTATGGTAACGGTAGCTGCAGAGCAATCACCGTCCACATCGCACATCTGGTAAGTAAATACATCGGTACCATTAAAATTGGTTTCCGGTGTATAGGTATAACTGCCGGATATGTTCATGGTGACTGTACCATGCGCAGCTCCGCCATTTATTCCTTCCAGGCTCCACCTGTTTCCCCCATCTCCGCTCGGGATATCGTTTGTTGAAGCGTTTCCGCTTACAGCAGTATCTTCATCAGTAGTATTGGTGTCATTTTGTGCCAGCGGCGCATCATCTACCGGATCGATGGTGATGGTCACCGTGGCTTCAGAACAATCCCCGTCAACATCGCATAGTTTATAAGTAAAGGTATCTGTTCCGTTATAGTTGGCATCCGGCGTGTAAGTGTAGGTGCCATCAGCATTCATGGTGACAGTACCATGCGCTGCTCCGCCATTTGTTCCAATCAGCGACCAAACATTACCGCCATCTCCGCTCTGTGTATCGTTGGCGGTAACCTTGCCAGTTACAGGATAATCTTCCAAAGTAGTGATCACATCTTTCACGGCCGCAGGAAGATCATTCACCGGGGTGATCGTTATGGTTACCGTTGCGGTTGAACAATCACCGTTAATATCACATATCTGATACGTAAAGACATCCGTTCCGTTATAATTCGAATTTGGTGAATAGGTGTAGTTGCCGTCCGTGCCCATCGTGACTGTACCATGCAATGCGCCGCCATTGGTTCCGACCAGACTCCAGCTGTTTCCACCGTCGGCGCTCGGGGTATCATTGGTTGCTGCAGTGCCGGTAGCCGGGGTATCCTCTGGGGTGGTTTTTACATCGTTGGCAGCCAGCGGCAGGTGGTTTGGAGTGATAGTGGCAGATGCACTGTTATTTCCAGGAATCAGGTCTGTTTCGTGTGCGCTTCCGATGGCAGTATTCAGGTAGATACCGGTACTGTTTACCCGGGCGGTGATGGTCAGGGTAGCCGAACCGCTTACTGCCAGGCTGCCGATGGTCCAGGCTCCGGTAACGGGAATATAAGCTCCGGCTCCATTGTCTGATATATAGGTGTATCCTGATGGCAGCAGATCATTGACCAGAACTTCTGTTGCTGCACACGGACCATTGTTTGTGGCAGTTAGCGTAAAGATTACGTTATTCCCAACAGTCGGCGTGAGATTATCCACGGTTTTGGTGATAGAAACATCGGCTACCGGTACAGGAGTGGTTTTATCGGAATCATAATCGTGGCCGTTTGATCTGGCGCCTATTCCGCTGATTACAACGGCGGCAGTGTTTTCGTATAAGCCAGTGGGCTTAACCGTGACAACCATGTCAAGAGTATAACTGGCTCCCGGAGCTATATTACCAACAGTCCAGATAGGTGTCGCCCAGGTTCCCACCGATGGTGTTGCTCTCACAAAGGTATACCCCGACGGCAGCACATCAGAGATGGTGACGTTGGTTGCCATACCCAGACCAATATTGTCGACTTTGACGGTAAAGGTGACGTTAGTACCAACTATTGGGGCTGGAACATCAACGGTTTTCGTTACGAGGAGATTTGGCTGGGGTATCGGAACCGGAGTATTGGTCGCTGAATTATTTGCCGGATTTGGATCTGTTTGATTGCCGGAAATGGTTGCGGTATTGGCGTACGAGCCGGTAGTCAATACAGCTGCCTGAATTTTTAAGGTTACGCTGGCACCGCTCGCCAGATTGCCTATAGTCCATATTGGGGCTGACCAAGTGGTCCCGGCTGGCTTCGTAACGCCGGTTAAGGCATAACCCGAAGGCAGGATGTCTTCCACTTTAACACCTGTTGCTGCGGCAGGCCCATTGTTTTTGGCCACAATAGTGAAGGTAATGGTGGTACCTGTGTTTGGAGTAGGTTTGTTTACTGTTTTGGTAACAGAGAGGTCGGCACACTGGATTTCACTGATAACCACATCTGCTGATGCTGCTGAAACACATCCTCCCTGACTGGTGACCGTGAAATTATAGGTGCCGGTAATCAATCCGGTTATGATTGTTGTGGAGGTTGAGCCGGTTTTGGTTGAGCCGCCTGTAGCAGTTACCGTCCAGTTGCCTGCAGGCAGGCCGCTCAGAGCGACACTACCGGTTGTTACTCCACAAGTGGGCTGGGTAATGGCGCCGACGGTTGGCGCTTCCGGGATCTGATTAACGACCATGGTCACCGAGGAAGAGGCCGGTGAGCCCGCCAGGCAAGGAGTTGCATTCGAGGTCATTTCGACAGTGATCACATCACCGTTGACCAGAGGAGACGAAGTATAAGTTGAGCTGATTGCTCCGTCGATCGGGGTACCGCCTTTCTTCCAGATATAGGTTGGACTGGTTCCTCCATTGGTTGGTGTTGCGGTGAAGGTCACTGAAGTTCCGGCGCAGATGGCTCCTGCAGGAATCGCAGCAATACTAACGCCGGCCGTTAGTATCGGATTAACAACCACAGAGATGGCCTGGATACCTGAACATCCGCTATCATTCGTGAAGGTCATGGTTCCTGTATAGGTGCCTGCAGTGGTGCCTGCAGGAATTATGATACCCGTTAACGATCCGCCGGCAGCAGCAAAGGTGAACAATGTGCTTCCCTGATCAGCCATGCCGGTCCAGTCGATGCTGTAGGAAGTGGGAGAACTCGTGGAAGCGGTATACAGCATGGAGGTTGTCTGAACACTGGCGCTGAAGCAAACAGCAGATACGGTTCCACCGGTGGTGATCGTTGGCAGTGCATTTACGGTAACCGTTTTGGGGGTTGCTGCCTTGGAGCATCCCGTGGCCGTGATCACTTCGGTTACATCCACGGTACCTGTGCCTGCTGCTCCCCAGGAGACTGTAACAGAATTCGTACTTGAACCGGCGGTGACGGTCCCACCGGTAACTGCCCATGAATAGGTGTGACCCGCAACATCCGGGGTGGTATAGACCGAGCCCGTGACTCCGGCACAAACCGAAGCTGCGCCGGTAATAACAGGGGCAGGAGCAGGATTTACCACTACCGTTACTGGTGCAATGGAATAGCCGCCCGAAGCAGTTGTTCCTTTAATATAATAGGTTCCGGATACAGCAACCGCCTCAGGCAAAGCCAGAGGAGTTGTTGCGTATGAATTGGTCCAGTAACTATAGGTCAATCCGGTGCTGGAGCCGGCAGTAACAGCCGGGGCTTTTAAATTAACGGTTGCCGGGGCGCATACTGCTGCCGGATTGGTGATCGTAATTGGCGGTGACGGAATGACCGTTTTTGTTGCCGTATTGTTGCCGGGAGTCAGGTCTGCTGTGGTAGCCGCGACGGTTGCCGTATTAACATAGCTTCCGGTGGCTTTTACCGTGGCGGTAATAGTCATGGTTGCCGTGGCATTGTACGCCAGACCGCCAATGGTCCAGACTCCGGTACCGCTGTTGAAACTGCCTATGGAAGGGGTTGCATTCGAGACAAAGGTATATCCGGCAGGTAATACATCGGTTACTGTAACTCCTGTGGCATCGCTGAGACCATTGTTGACCACAGTTAAGGTAAATACTATATTATTGCCGATGACCGGGGTGGCGTCATCCACTGTTTTGGTAATGGCCAGATCGGCCTGTGGATTGGTGACGACCGGCGTTATCGATGCGGTATTATTTGTCAGATCAGGATCCGGCTGATCCGGAGTGTAAGCGATTCCAATTGTTGCCGTATTGGTATAAACCCCGGTTGCATTTACCCGTGCCGTAATTTTTAAAGTTGCCGAAGCGTTCAATGCTAATGTTCCGATACTCCAGATACCCGTGGCTGAAGCATAAGCGCCTCCGCCATCATTGGTATAATAGGTGTAACCTGAGGGTAACAGGTCGCTAACCTTAACACTGGTTGCCGTACTTGGTCCCAGGTTGGTTGCAGTCAAGGTAAACACAACATAATTTCCGACATACGGCGAAGTTTCGTCCACCGTATTGGTGATGCGCAGGTCAGCTACGGCACCCGGTTCCACCGGCTGACTGGAAGTATTATTGCCGGGAACAGGATCACCGGTAGTGCTCGTTACCGTTGCGACATTCGTATAATTGCC
>CAIXHD010000471.1 GCA_903919065.1 uncultured Bacteroidota bacterium | reverse complement strand
ATGTATCAGTGCAAATGTAATAATGGATTCTAAACAAAAGCTGTTTACAAGTGTTAATCGGGACCCATGGAAAGGTTCCTGGTTTTTTTTATGGTATTCCATAAGTGCGAATGGGCAAAATTTCGACGATTAAAACTATCCATCGCACTGCAGCAATAACAGCGCCCTCACCGATGGAGGGCATTCTCTGTAAAAGTCGGCTTTATGAAATCCATCATTAGCTGTCAGCTATAAAAAATCATTTGTCCATCGACTGAGTGAACAATTATCGAAATTGTTTTAGCTTTGGTGAAAACAGTTTCGCATGCTGGCAATGAAAACCCGATATGCTATGGTGGCTCTGGCCCACCTGGCAAAAGAATATGGTAAAGGCCCTGTGTTAAGCACCAGTATAGCGGTGCAGGAGAAAATTCCTCAACGTTTCTTAGAAGTTATATTATTGGACCTTAAGAAGATGGGGGTTCTGGGAAGCAAGCCCGGAAAAGCAGGAGGATACTTCCTGATAAAGGATCCTCAGGATGTTACCCTTTTAGATGTGGTCCGCCATTTTGAAGGGGCCATCGCTATGCTCTATTGCGTATCAGAAAAGCAATACCAACCCTGCGAGTTTTGCAAGGACGAAGCCACATGTAAAATCAGGAATGTATTCTCCACCATTCGCGACAACACCAATGAAATCCTTAGCCACACATCCATTAGTACCCTAATTTGAAACACTAAGTTGACAGCTTTTCTTAATCTTTAAGCTGTCAACTTTAAAAAAACGCCGCAAGCTGTCAGCTTTAAAAAAAAACGCCGCAACTTTTAATTAATGCCTCTTTATGAAATTTACCCAACTCGCCATTTCCAACCCTGCCGACCTGATCTTTGGCACAGCTCCGAAACCCGTTTTAACCCGTCGAGGATTATTAATTGGCGGAGGGATTGTGTATCCGGAACTGAATTTTACCCTTCCTCCTGTTGAGGTATCAGTGTCAAATATCGCAGAGATAAGGACACATTATGCACAAATAGTCCATGGAGCATTAACCCGTGCGGTTGAGCTGAACAGCCCCGGCCTCATCCTTGAATTCGAGACGGTTGTTGAGATGACACTGAATCCTGATATCGGCGTTGAGCTGGTGAAGGTCATGAATGACATTTGTGAAGATTTTTATGCCCGGGATGGACTGAAAAGCGAAATCAGGCTCACACCAAATGATCTGCGCGATTTCGACCGCCCGCCGCGGCAAAGAACTTCAAAATATATGGAGCCCATGATGGAGCTCTTCGAACGTGGCGCTATAGCAGGAGGTGACCTCCTCTCGATTGAATCCACCGGAGGCAAGGAATTATCCGATGATGCCCTTATGATGTGCGATATCCGGCAGTTTATATTCACTCAGGCCGTACTCGGGGTTCGTGATATGCAGATGATATGGTCGAAAATTGTTGCGCTTTCCAACAAACTCAATAAAATTCCGGGTGGCGACACTGCCTGTGCATTCGGCAATACCGCGATGGTGCTGGCCGAGAAAAAGTTTATTCCAAAAGTCTTTGCGGCCCTGGCACGCGTAGCCACGGTTAGCCGCTCCCTGGTAGCCTATGAGCAGGGCGCAAAAGGTCCCAATAAGGATTGTGGCTACGAAGGACCCTATATGAAAGCCATTGCCGGAATTCCGATTTCCATGGAAGGCAAAAATGCTGCCTGCGCCCATTTCAGTCCTGTTGGAAATATAACTGCTGCTTGTGCCGACCTTTGGAGCAACGAATCGGTGCAAAACATAAAACTTCTGGCAGGTATGGCGCCAACAGTTTCGTTTGAACAGCTTGAATATGAAACGCGCCTGATGAATACAGCCACAAAACAGGGCAAAGCCTCTGCCAGAATACTCAAAAGCCTTTATGTTGATTCCGATATTTATCATGATCCCCAGGCCTTTGTTCTGGCACCTGAAAATGTTGTTGAGATAGCCAAAGAAATCGTGGCAGGCCGTACCTATCTGGAAAGCACGGTCAATGGTTGCAAAAAGGCAATTTTGATGATTGAAACAGCTATGGCTGAAGGCCGCCTGAAAAACGATGAAAAAGAATATATCTGGATCGATAAAATCCGTCAGGACCTTGAATCCATTCCTTCTGATGAAAGTCATTTTATTGAAGAGATGATCCCCATGATCGACTCTGACAAAATTATCCTGTCGGAATACGGGTTGTAGGAATTCGTATATTCGAAAGATGAAAAAGATACTCTCAAAATGAAAAAGCAGTTTGTGATAATGATTTTCGTTTCTCTGTTCATTTCAGTAGCCGCATTGGCTCAAAAACCCGCAGTTACACCGATACAGGGCAAGTTTGATTTCAAGTTCTCACCGCCCGAGTGGCAAACAGCGATCTGTTTACCCGATGATCCTCATAAAACACTGGTGGACCGAAGCGGTGAACTTCTCTATCATTACCAGCAGGGTGGGCGTGAATTCGGTACCCGGATCAGCATTCAGGTAGCTGATGATGCAAAATGGATTAAACAGGATCTATATTCGCCACGTGTTCCCATTGTCCGTACTTACTGGCAAGCCGACGGGCTGGAAATAAAACAGGAAGCATTTTCTATTACCGATGTTACCCCGGTTACTGTGCCTGCTGGGAAACTAAATAGAATTGATGATGGCGGAGTGCTGAAGAACTGGGCAAAACCTTCTGCAAACCTCGATCCATCGCTGAAAAATATAGCTGTCCATATGGATGGAAACATTCAATACGAATTAACTGTTCCGACAGGTTCAGCAAGTTTGATAGGAATGGCTATCTGCGAAGGATATTGGAGCGAACCAGGAAAACGTATCCTGAAATTATGTGTCGAAGGTTCCGAAAACAAAACCGTTGATCCGATATCGGAAATGGGTCAGAACAATGCCAGGGCATTTTGGTTTGATGGAAAGGATACCAATAATGACGGGAAAATTGCAATTTCAGTGGAGGCTGCATCAAAGGCTACAGATAAAAACACCATACTTAACGGACTTTGGGTGTTTGATTCAAAAGCAAAAAAAGATGATGATGCCCTGTTAACCGGAAAATTGAATTCTTTTGCTGTTGCGGATTTGAATCATGCTAACCGTGGTGGCCCTGGACGTGATGATATTATGATGGTAAGGGTGAAAAATACCAGCACAAAGGAACGGGTTTTTCAGCCGCAGCTCATCGTCAACACGGTTTTACCCCTTAATTACCTGGCAGATATACAGAAAGTAGAGATCGATAATTTGGAGAATGTTGAATCCTCTCTGAAAATGTCCGGTATCACGGAAGGACCCGATGGTATTCGCAAAATTCAGTTGGAGTCTCTCACCGTTCCGGCTGGCCAAAGTGCTGCATTTTTTGTTCGTTATACCAATGGGATATTGGATGCCCCCCGTTCAAAATCTTTTGATGCGGCTCAACTCAGCCGCAGGCATGCCATCGATTACTGGGAGAAGAAATCACTGCTGCCATTCGATCGTATTCAGGTACCGGATCTCGAGATTCAGGGGCTTATAGAGTCCTCCATCCGTAATATCTGGCAGGCACGCGAAATAAAAAAAGGATTACCCGCTTTTCAGGTAGGCCCTACCTGTTATCGCGGTTTGTGGATAGTGGACGGAGCCTTCCTTCTCGAAGCAGCTGCACTGGTTGGTGCCGGCGATCAGGCCCGCAATGGTGTTGCCTATGAATTAACAGTGCAGAAGCCCGATGGTCGTATTGAGTCGCTGACTAACGATTTTTGGAAAGAGAATGGCATAGTGCTCTGGACTTGTGTGCGCCATGCGCAGCTTACTCAGGACAAGGTATGGCTGGAATCTGTCTGGCCAAAACTCGAGCTGATTGCTGAGTACATTAAAACTCTTCGTAAGCAGACACTCAGTAACGCATCAAAGCTGGATGACGGACTGAACCCGGCAGGCACACTTGATGGCGGCATCGGCGGCACGCACGATGAGTATACCAATACCTACTGGAATCTTACGGGGTTAAAAGCATTCATTCAGGCTGCCAGCTGGCTGGGCAAAACACAGGAAGCAGCTGCCTGGCAGAAGGAGTACGACGACTTTATGCTGGCTTTCCAGAAAGCCGCAAAACGCGATATGGACAGGGACCCGGCCGGTAACTCTTATCTTCCGATTCTGATGGGTGAGGAAGGCAAGAAGCAACTGCCTCAACGTGCCCAGTGGGCCTTTTGTCAGGCAGTTTATCCTGGACAGATCTTCTCGAAAAGCGATCCTTTGGTAGCTGGGAATATGGCAATGCTCGAATCCACCGAACGCCAAGGAATGGTATATGGCACCGGATGGGATGCCACCGGCATCTGGAATTACTTTGCCTCATTTTACGGACATGCCTGGCTGTGGCAGGGAAATGGTCAAAAAGCAGCAAAAGTGCTCTATGCCTTTGGTAACCATGCTTCACCAACGCTTGTCTGGCGCGAAGAGCAATCGCTGAAAGGGGATAAATTTAAAAAAGTCGGCGATATGCCACACAATTGGGCCAGCGCTGAATTTATCCGCCTCACCGTCCATCTTCTCGCTCTCGATCGTGGTAATGACCTCCATCTTTTTGAAGGTCTTCCCGTTGAGTGGACAAAACCAGGCATGGTCACAAAATTGAATGGGGTGGCCACACCATTCGGAGCACTTAAAATGGAATTGATAATTGCCGGGGATGGAAAGAAAGCTCACCTTCGGATAGAACCTTTAACAGATGCTTCATGCAAGAACATCATTGTACATCTTGGCGGCTGGACCAAGGCGTCAGCCGAAAAAGTGATCTCGCTGAGTCCGTCAAAACTCAATGAACTGGATATCCCGATAAAATAATATTGGCTATCCTCTTTATTCCTTGATGAATTTTGAGGATAGAACCTTGCTTTCACTGGTCAGCCGAAGGATATAGATTCCAGGGGGCAGTTCCGTCAATACTATTTGCCCAATTTCGCCTGTGATCCGGGTATTTAT
>CAIXHD010000470.1 GCA_903919065.1 uncultured Bacteroidota bacterium | reverse complement strand
CATCCCTACGAAAGGTTGAAAATCCTCTTTGGTGACCATTATGCCTTTTTCAGAGAACATGCGGATAGCAGATTCGCACATAAACTCTTCCGAGTCCAGCAACACACCATCCATATCGAACAATACCCCTTTAATCATTGTTTCAGAAAATAAGTTAATTTGCAAAGATGATAAAGAATCTTCTCTTCGGATGTATCTTCCTGCTGGTGGGTTGTAACGTGCAGAAAGAGGACACCATTTTTCAGGTCTCCACTATTGATGCGCTTCTAACCGGCGTTTTCGACGGATCGATGTCCTGCGGCAGTTTATTAAAGCAAGGGGATCAGGGTATCGGAACTTTCAATGCCCTCGATGGTGAAATGCTGATTGTCGACGGTAAAATCTATCAGGTTAAGTCTGATGGTAAAGTTTATGAACCTGAACATTCTGCTTTAACCCCATTTGCAGCAGTTTGCCATTTCCGGAAAGAAATTGCTTTTAGCATTGATACCCTTTCAGATCTGGCCCGGATTGAAAAACTAATCGATCAGCAAGCCGGCAATCCAAATCTCTTTTGTGCAATCAAAATATCAGGGCAGTTTAAGATGATGCGAACGCGGAGTGTTCCGCGCCAGGGAAAGCCTTATCCATTGTTGACCGAGGTAACCGCCCATCAGCCTGAATTTAACTTGGAGAACATTTCCGGAACCATTGTCGGATTCCGGTTTCCCTCTTACATAAAGGGCATCAACATGCCTGGCTATCATCTTCACTTTATCAGCAGCGACCATACCCGGGGAGGTCATATTCTGGGTTTCGAGCTGGCATCGGGCAACTGTGAGATCGACCTGATTCATCAGTTTTCCTTGAAACTGCCTGAAAAGGATTCCGCTTTTGCGGTGACTGATTTGAGCAAAGACCGGAGTGTGGAGTTGAAGAAAGCCGAGGGTTGATTTTATTCAATTGACCCCTTAATTGCATTAATTAGTCTAAAGATTGCCAATCAGTGCATTAATTACCCCTACCGCGTCAGTAATCCTCGTACCTTTAAAGGTTAATTCGCCTTATAAAAAAACTTCCATGCCGAATCTCGATTATCGCAAACTTGTTCATGAGCTGGAAGTTCATCAGCTGGAGTTAGATATGCAGAATCAGGAGCTGCAGCGGTCAAGTGCTGCGGAGCATCTTATTTCTGAAAAATATGCCAATTTATACGATTTCGCACCAACCGGATATTTCAGTCTTTCGGATGATGGCCGAATACAAAGATTAAACTTTGCATTTGCTAAGATTCTGGGTAAGGACAGAGGTGCGTTGATAAATCAAAATTTCCGCCATTATATCTCCATCGATTCCTTGCCGATTTTTGACAGTTTCATGCAGCTGGTCTTTGAAAGCAAGACAAAACAAACCTGCGAAATCATCTTAAAGGAAAAGGGAAAGGGAAAGGAAAACATCTCATTCCATGTGAGTCTTTCCGGCACTATTTTCGGTGACGGGAAGCTGTGCAGCATAACTTTGTTCGATTTGACTTCAATTAAACAAGCGGAAGCTGCGCTTATTGGCAATGGAAGAAAGTTCAGGTTGCTTTTTGAGAACATGGCAGAAGGATTTTCCCTCAATGAAATCATCACCGACGAATTCGGAAACCCGGTTGATTTCAGGATTCTTGAGGCCAACTCCGCCTATAGCCAAAATTCCGGTTTGAACCCCGATAAAATAATCGGAAAAACAATTCTTGAAATCGAGCCTGAATTTGATCTCCGCCAGATTGAAACGTATGGAAAGGTTGCCATGACCGGTAAGCCGGTATATATTGAATACTTTTCCAAAGCTTTAAACCGGAGTTTTAGTGTCAGGGCATTCTGTCCGGAACATGGAAAATTTGCCACTGTGTTTGAGGACAT
>CAIXHD010000469.1 GCA_903919065.1 uncultured Bacteroidota bacterium | reverse complement strand
GGCTTCAGCTGATCGGTATTCTGCAGTTTCTTATTCTGCGGACTGGCTAAGGTGACCATTGCAAGGGTGGCCAGAGTAAAGATTTTAATGTTTGTCATGGTATTAAGGTTGCCTAAAATTAGGAAAGCTTGTGCTACTTTTTTTGGCAAGCCCAGTCTAATTAACCAGGTTGAACGGGACTCGCAGATATATTGAAATATTCCTTCCAGGGTTAAAGGCGTTGACTTCTTTTAGAGTTGACAAATGGTCGATGTATTTTTTGTCGAGGATGTTATTTACCTGAATACTGGCCGAAATCATCTGTTTATTTATCCTGATGTTTCCGCCGGTTCCTATATCCAGCAGGGTATATCCGGGCGTGCTGGTTTCATCTGGGGCCGGTTGGTTCTGATTAAAAGCGATCAGGGAATGGAAAGAAAGATAAGCCTTATGCAAAAACAGGAATTTTTCTTTTTCTGCCCTGAGTTCGAACTGAAGTTTATGAGCGGGAATAAACGGCAAAAAATCACCGTTTACCCGTTTGCCGATCACGGAAGAAAAAGTGGTCTCAAAATGCAGCCACTTCACGGGTTCCGGATGGATATGAAACCCCGCTTCACCTCCGTACAGGTTAGAATTATCCTGCATATACCTGAAAATTGGGATTCCCGTTTCTGATTCAACTCCTGATGGTGAAATGAAAATGTAATGATTGATCCTATTGTAAAATCCCGCCAGGTCGAATGTGATGTTGTTTTTATGGTAATGAAAGCTCAAATCAGTTTCGCTGGAGTTTTCAGGAACCAGATTGGGATCTCCAATTTCGAAACGCATCTCATGTGGGCCATTGGAAGTTAGCTCTGCGAGATTTGGGGTTCGATATCCAGCGGCCAGGTTAGCCCGGAACAATAGCTCATCAGTGAGATTATAAGTGGCACCAACAGACCCGCTGAAACTTCCGTAATATTTGTCGAGTGCAGGACGAAAAGTCTGGGAATCCGAGGGACTTCCGATTGCCAGTGTCGAGATTGATTTTCGATCATAACGCATACCGGTCTGCAATTTTAATTTTCTGAAGAAAGTGTGCTGCAATAAACCGAATATGGAATAGTTGTTGGAGGTTGCATCAGGTAAGAGCTTTGTGGGGCGGTCATTCAGGTTGGTATTGGATTGGTTGAATCCTTGAAAACCAATAATATATTCTGAATTCTGATCCGAGGGCAGATGGAGTTTTGCCTCATAGGACAGGGTTGTCAGCCTCATCTGAATTTCATAGGTATTTAATTCTCCAGAATGGATTAATTCTGAATTCTGCCAGGCAGAGTTTATATCCAGTCTAAATTTGCCCAGGTAAACTTTGTTTTGCGAAGACAGCAGGTGGGTATTGAATTCCTCGAAGTAAATCCGATTATTTCGTCCTCTGGCGGAAATTCCGACAATTGCTTCCGGTTCTACAAGGCCAAGCTTTTGAATATTAAAATCATAATACAATTTAAACGTTCCTATTTTATCGGTAAATCCGGCATTTGCTTTCACTGAATATTCATTAAAGCGCGAGTTGGGGAGGTATTCGCCACCGCCTTGAAGATAATCGGCATTGGACTTTTGACCTATCCTGATTCCGCCGAAGTATTTTTTTGACGCTCCTTTGATCCCTAAATTATTTGTGATTCCCAGTGAGTTTGAGAAAAGTTGCATATTATAATCTCCAGCAATAGTGCCAATGGCAGCGGGTTTTTCTTTGATAAAGTTGATAACACCGCCTATTGCATCTGATCCGTACAATAAGGATGCAGGTCCCTTGATTATTTCAACATTTTCAATCCCAAATTCGTCGATTCCAAGAGGATGATGATCGGAGTACTGATAATTTTCAAACCGCACGCCATTAATCATAACCAGAATATCATTCATCGAGAGTCCACGGATGACAGGCTTCGAAACTCCGCTTCCTTTTGAAATCATGTCGATACCCGGTACACGCGTGAGAACTTCGGCAAAATTCGGTGTGATTTTTATTTCCTCAGGGTCCAATTTGAGAACCTCAATTTTCACGGCATTTTCATGCTGGGTGGAATTGTATCCCCCTGTAACAACAATTTCATCAACCTCAACGAATGACTGTTTCAGGATGATGTCAAGTTTAAAGGACGCTCCCCTTAGCTCAATCGTTTCAATCTTGTTGATGCATCCGACAGAGGAGAACTGGATTTTTATCTCCCTGTTCGGAAGATTCTTTAATTCATATTTCCCTGACTCATCGGAAATGGTTCCCTTGTTCAGGTCGGGGATATAAATGGTGGCTCCGGCCAGCGGGAAGTTATTCTCGTCGACTATTTTGCCGGTTATCCTGTTTTGTGCTTGTATGTTATGATAAGACAATATCAGACAGAAAATGATCAATAGTTTTTTCATTTGGAAAGATGCAAATTCGAAATAGCAAATGGCACAATTTTCATGGAAAGAGCTGTAATGCAAATTATTTTCATTTTTCTATTCTTCTCGAAAGTTAAACAGAAAAGATAGTGAATTGTTCCTTTCTCAGCGGAGATCATATTCCTGGCGGATTGCAGGAATAAGTTCTATCCCATGGACATGGTTTCTGGAGGCAATGGCATTCGACATTACTGTGAAACTTAGTGGACCCGGGGGAGGAAAAAGGGCACGCTGGTTTTGGAACCCATTGATTAAATGAACTTATCTGTCCAAATTGTGTTATCTTTCTTTTGATAAGCAAACCTGTTTGGTTTCAAAATGGCAGCAAGAATGGACACTGTTGAAGCACCCTATATTAACGGAAAATTCCTTTACTATGCGTTTATCGCAGGAGGAATTCAAATTCTCCGGAATCAGAGCGAAATCAATAGAATAAACGTTTTTCCGGTAAAAGATAAAGATACCGGTACCAACATGGCTTCCACCATTCGTTCGGTTATCGACAATATCAAACCCGATAAATCCTATAAGATCACTGCCATAAACATTGCAGATGCAGCACTGATTGGAGCACGAGGTAATTCAGGCATTATTTTCGCTCAATTCCTGCACGGGATGAGCAGGGAAACCATAAATAAGCCTCATATCAACCTTCGGGAATTTGCTGAAAGTGTTGAAAATTCAATCCCTTACATTTACTCTGCAATCGCCGAACCGGTTGAGGGAACCATGCTGACGGTTATCAAAGAGTGGTCGGACTTTCTGAATACTAAAAAGGAGTCAGTTCAAGATTTTAAGACTGTCATCATCGAATCCCTGGTGGTGCTGGAAAAATCACTGAGTGAGACTACCCTGAAATTGAAGGCATTGAAAAAGTCGGGTTTTGTTGATGCCGGGGCAAAAGGTTTCGTGTTGTTTATTAAAGGGATTATCGAATTTTTGAAACACCGGAATATCCGTAACCTGATGGTTGATTCCGGCGAAAGCATTTCACTGATCCATACGGAGGAGTTTACGGATGATGAGATTTCACACCGCTTTTGCACGGAAGCCATTATTAAGAACTTAAGGGTCAGCAAAACTGAACTTCAGGCAACCCTGGGAGAATACGGCGACTCAGTGGTTATTGCGGGATCAGAGAGCATTTGCCGTATCCATGTTCATACCAACAATCCGGCTCAACTTTTTTATCAACTGAAGGATTCCGGAACGGTTACTTTTCAAAAGGTTGATGATATGGTTCGTCAACAGGAAACAGCTTTTAAAAGGAAGTGGAAAATTGCACTGGTAACGGATTCCACATGCGACCTGCCCCAGGAGCTGATCGATTTCTATCAGATTAATGTTGTTCCCGTTAATTTGAATTTTGGGGATTATCATTATCTGGATAAGGTGACTATTCAACCTGAGCAGTTTTATGATTTGCTTGAAACCAATCCCGAATTCCCGAAAACATCGCAGATAAACGAGCAGACTTTCACGAACCTGTTTTCCAATCTGGCTTCCCATTACGATGCCATTATTGCGGTTCATCTTACCGGTAAGTTCAGCGGTACCTATGGCAACAGTGTAAAAGCCGGCAAGCGCATTTCAGCGGAGTTTAACAAGCCAGTGTATGTAATCGATTCAAAAAATTTGTCGGGAGCGCTGGGATTACTGATGCTGAAAGCTGCACAGAGCATTGAGGCGGGCGAACCGGTGGAGTCGGTAGTCAGGTCGATTGAAGAGGATGTGGTTCAGACCAAAATATTTGTCAGTGTAAAAAACCTGAAATACATGATCAAAGGGGGAAGGGTTTCCCGGCCAAAAGGTTTAATAGCCAGTGTCCTGGGCATTAATCCGGTTATTTCGATTGATGAAAATGGTAAATCCATCCTGTTCGGGAATACATTCAGCCAGCAGGCCAGTCTAGGGAAAATCTATGATCATATCGGGAAGATCAGTGAAGGAAAAACGGTTTGGAACTACATTATGCTGCATGCCCATAATCCTGATGGAGCCAGGGCAGCCGGGGAGAAATTGTTTGAAATCACAGGGAAGAAGGCAGTGTCGTTTGTTGATATTTCTCCTGTTATTGGTATGCACGCCGGTAGCGGTGCCATTGCTGTTTCGATATTATTCACCAACTAATCGCACAAATCATGCTGACCCTGTTTTTGCAAGCCTGCCTTCTTGTTCTGGTGTTGGTAACCCTGTTATGGGTATTGAGTGTTATTATTAAAAATGTAAGTATTGTCGATCTGTTCTGGGGATTTGGTTTTGTTGTGGTGAACGCATTCTTCGTTTTCGCATCCGGCGAACTGAATGCCAGAAAAATTCTGATGCTTGTGCTTGTATCTGTTTGGGGGCTCCGGCTTTCCATCTACCTGGCATGGAGAAATCTGGGAAAAGGCGAGGATTTCAGATATCAGGAATTCAGACGGAAATATGGTCCTGAACGTTATTGGTGGATCAGCTATTTTCAAACCTTTTTGTTACAGGGTGTATTAATGATGATTATTTCGTTGCCCTTGCTGGCAATAAGTTCGGGTGCCGGATCAAACACCCTCGGGGCTATTGATTTCATTGGAATTCTTGTTTGGTTGACCGGTTTTACTTTTGAGGCGGGAGGCGATCTTCAGCTGGCAATGTTTAAGCGAAATCCAAAAAACAAGGGGCAGGTTTTAGATACCGGCTTTTGGAAATACACACGGCATCCGAACTATTTTGGCGATTCGGCTGTTTGGTGGGCCTATGCACTGTTTAGCATAGCAGCCGGGGGTTACTGGCAAATTATCGGCTCTGTTATCATGACTTTACTGATTATCAAGGTCTCCGGTGTTGCACTGCTGGAGAAAACCCTGACAGTAGCGAAACCTCAATATCAGGATTACATCAGGAAAACAAGTGCTTTTTTACCCTGGTTTCCCAAAAGGAAATGAAATGAATATCGCTCAAATTGGCTTTGTATTTCTGTCGTACCTGCTGGGTTCGATACCTTTCGGATTCCTGTTGACCAGATATGCGATCAATAAAAATATACTTGAGCTGGGAAGCGGCAATATCGGGTCGACCAATGTGAGGCGGGTGGTTGGAAAGAAGTTCTCCGTTTTCACCCAGCTTCTGGATATGTCAAAAGGGTTTATTCCCGTGGCGGTTTTTAGCTTTTTTATAAAAGACCGGGTGGTGGTGCCCGATTATTATGTTTATCTGGTTGCGCTGGCTACCATTATTGGTCATGACTTCAGCATCTATCTGAAATTAAAAGGGGGTAAAGGGGTTAATACCACACTGGGGGCATCGGTATTGTTAGCACCCTATTCCGTTTTCAGTGCAGCAGCTATTTTTTACCTGGTGAAATGGAGATTTAAATACTCTTCACTTGGCTCGATAGCTCTGTCCATATCTTTGCCCCTGATTGAACTTATAATTCATGGGCTCACCCCAACTTTTTATTATCTGCTGATTTGCATGGCCCTCATTATTATCCGGCTCCGCGAGAATATTGCCCGGTTATTGAAAAACGAGGAACATCTGTAAACAAGAAAAATTAGTGCGGCTACTTTGCCAGGCCTGCGTTGAACGATTCCGGCGGCCCGAGGTATGACCTCTTAACTCCACCGGTATTGATGATCAGCTTATCGATGACAATACCCGGATCAACCATCCAGATTTTCAGGGTATGCGAACCTGTTTTATCGATATTCAAATCGGTACTGAGGGTCATCAGGTTATCCATTTCACTCCGGTTCCCATTCTTGTAGGCTACCAGCTGCGGCTTGTTGTTATCAAGGGCTACGGCAACCCGTAAACCATATTCTGAGTTT
>CAIXHD010000468.1 GCA_903919065.1 uncultured Bacteroidota bacterium | reverse complement strand
GCTCCGGAATAATTTACCTCTTTTTCAACTTTAGGGGGGGCAGTATCTGCCGGTATGTCATGAAAAACAAACCAGAAAAACCGGAAAATACCCGGTCAATTAAACCGGATGAGGGGGGTCAGCATGCTCCGGATTATCCAACTGGTTCCATAACAGGTAATATCCTTGGATTAATTAATGGCGATGAAGCTATCCCACAGGATTGGGTCAACCGTTTGCGATTTTCCGATATAGTAATGGAGATTGCTCAGGATCTTGAGATCGCAGCGAACAATGCTAATGAACTTGAGGTTGGTTGGCTTAAAAAATATCCTGGATACTGAACTCCTAAATCGATTGAATCCATTTCTCATGGAAAATCTAGAAAGATTTATCAAGGCCCAAGAAAAGGACTATCAAGTTGCTTTATCAGAAATTAGAAGTGGCAGAAAAGAAAGTCATTGGATGTGGTATATATTTCCACAAATTGCAGGATTGGGTTACAGCGAAACTGCAAAATATTTCGCAATTAATAATATAGATGAAGCTGAGCAATATCTTAATCACGAAATTCTTGGAAAAAGACTGATGGAAATCTCTAATGAACTACTAAAACATGACAGAAATCTCAGTGAAATTTTTGGAAGTCCGGATGATTTGAAGCTGAATTCTTCAATGACTTTGTTCTCTCAAATTCAAGGTGCCAATAAAGTATTTCAGCAGGTTTTAGACAAATTTTGCGAAGGCCAATCAGATAAACTAACCATCCACCTTTTAAAGAAAACATGATTTTGTCTTGAGCCAGATCAGAAGCTAATCCTTTTTAAAATCAACAATTATGTCCAAAAAAGAACCTTTGTTTGACAATTTACCACCAGGGTTTAGTCGGGATGACTTTACCCCAATCAAGATCAAGAGTGTAAAAAAAGTAAAGAAAGATTATCTGATAGAAATTGCACCTGATGTAGTCAAGGAAGAAGGGAAAAAGTACCACTATGATTTTAAAGATGGCAACTTTCGGATATTATGCAATAAAAAGCAGCTTAAAACTCCGGGCAAACATTTGGTCAATACAATTTCTGAACCCCTTGCAATCAGAGCAGTTAATCATCTGAACCAATATGGTGAAGATTATATGTCAAACTATTCTATTGTTTCTTTTCTCTACTCAAATTTGGAATTCTTTGAAATTAACTCAAAGGAAGAACTTGTTAAGGCTATTCTAAATGACTTCAATACCGACTGGACTTTGGATTGTCCTCAATGGGATGAAATTGACCAAATAAAATGGATAGAGACTTTTGGAGATCCTGAAGTGAGGAATACTGATTTCAATATTTGGCTGGAAGGTCTCACAAAATTCCAGGTTGGAGCAGTAGTAATTATGGGAGCGACTTTTGAGTCAGTCAATACTGGATTCCTGCTTTCGAAATTGAGAAAAGAGGAAAATCTGGCAAATCTTGCTGCATATCATTCCAAAAGCTATAGGCAGGCTCAAAAAAAGAAAGGTATGGACATGTGCCCTTTTTGGCCACCAAAAGAAACATTACTAATTTTTGAGAATTATCTTTTCTGGCAGGGGCTTGGGTTATGAATATCTATGTTTTACTTTTGAAAATCATCAGCCTCTTGCTTAAATAATCAATATAAAATAATATAAAAGTTCCAGTTATGACAGATAAAGAAAGGATGATCAGGTACCTGGAGAATAACTCTATAGGTGATTCCAACTTCAGATATAGCGATCTAAGAAACATGAATTTGGAAAATGCAATTCTTAAAGATGTTGATTTTTATAGGGCTGATTTACGAGGAACATGTTTGAATGGTGCCGATCTAACGGATGCAGGCTTTTACCAAGCTGATTTAAGAAAATCGACCTTAAAAATGTCGAATCTTTGCAATACGGATTTTTCATATTCAAATTTGAGTGAATGTGATCTTTCAGGTTCAAAAATTCACAGTACTAAATTCAAATTCGCAGATCTTTGTAATTCTAAAATCCTTGAAACAGAGCTGTCATCAGCTGATCTAACCGGGGCAACACTTATTGAAGCAGATTTAAGTAATTCGAAGTTTTTCCTTGGAAACTTGAGCAACGCCAATTTTTCATTCGCCAACATTAGTGGAGGAATATTTGCTGGTACCTGCTTACCAATGATGTTTTTTGTTATTGCTAATCGAGCCAACTTTTCACATTCCAATTTAAGTTCTAGTCAAATTAGCTGGTTTGGAACGAATAATAACCTTTTTAATGCCAACCTTAAAAATGCAAAGTTACGTGGATTGTTTCTTAACCTTGCGGATTTAAGGCATTCGGATTTAACCGGAGCCGATCTTACAGGGGCATCACTCCGTGGTGCCAATCTTAGATTCGCAATAGTAAAAGATACTATTTTGGAAGAAGCTGACTTATCACATGCTGATTTAACAGGAACTGGATTATCTTAAAAAATCTAATAGCCATGAGCGAACTTATTGGAATATCATTAAGCCACAAGGAAAAGGTTGCTCCAGACAATGTTGAATACGGAATTTTCTTTGATTTAGTGAGGGTATTCGATTGGAGGACGGAACCCATATCGGGGGAACTTGCTTTTGAAACCCTTGAAAAATACAGAAGCATCCTGATAGGTGAACCTCACAGCCACTTTACAGATTTAGAATTATTGGCTGTCAGGGAATGGATAATAACCGGCGGAAATTTGCTCATCATGGCAGGTTGCAGCGGTGATGCGGCACCAGGCGCTGATGCCGCATCTTACAGCAATATTGGCAAGCTTTTTGAATTTATTACGTTTCCGGATAATTGTCTTGGCATTGACTTAGGTGTGACTCGTGGGCAACCGTTCGATACAAAAGTTCAGGTTGAAATCTCAAATTTGGTGGGGATTTCAGCCAAATTGTGCTATGATACTGGATGCGTATTTCGGCTATCCCCAACAACGGAGATTGAGATTATAAGTAACTTGAAAGTTCCAATTAACTCTTCCATAGTAACAGGGGTCAGAATTTCTGGAACTAACGTCTCAGCGGCCAATCCTTATCCTCAAAAGGCAGATGGCTCATTGCTTACACGGTTTAAGTGGGAAAAGGGAATTGTTACGGTAATTGGATCCTCGTTTTCATTTAAGGATGACACTATTATTAGGGAATCAAATGTCTTATTTACTAATTGGTTGATAACCACTTCCTTCCCCACCATCATTAAAAATTATATCGACGATTACTCAGATAAACCTCAACGTCATAGGCTATTACATGGATATCCCTTTCCAAATCTGATGACCAAAATAGAAAACCATGAACATATAGATCAAGTTTTCAATGGATTGTCAATTGATACAGGAAAACCAATCATTATTGGTATTTTACCCCATACATTCTGCAATCCTATGGTTAAAGGTTGTGGGTTCTGCACTTTTCCACACGAATCCTTCAATAAAAGTTGCGTCAAGGAAACTGTCCTGAATGCATCAATGGAATTAGCAGATTTCAACAAAAAATTCGACACTTTTCAGAATAGCCCGGTCCAGGCCATCTATTTTGGTGGTGGAACAGCTAATTTAACCCCTCATAATGAATTCGAAATTCTTTGTAATAACCTAAGCAATTCATTCAATTGTGGCAGCTCAGAAGTTACTCTTGAAGGAGTCGCACGCTATTTTTCAACCGATAATTACCGGTATTTGGATATCCTTCAAACCAGTTTCAATTTTGAAAATTTAAGATTAAGTATTGGAGTACAGACATTTGATAAAACACTGCTTCATAAAATGGGCCGTCAAAATTTCGGTGATAGCGAATGTATTGGCACATTGGCAAAGGAATCTAAAAAACGCAAAATTGAGATATCCGGAGATCTGTTATTCAATTTACCCAACGAGTCTATTGAAATGATGAAATCTGATATTTCAGCCTTGGTTGATATGGGCTTTAACCAAATCTCCATTTATCACCTGGTTCTATTCAGAGGACTTGGACCAGAATGGTCGAAAGACAAGGATATAATTTCTGCCTTGCCAGTCAACAGCATCGCTTTGGAAAACTGGCTAATTCTTAGGGAAATGTTGCTAACACAAGGATACGAGCAAAGAACTTTGACGAATTTCCAGAAACCCTTAAGTAAACCTTTTATTTATGAAGAATGTGTTTACCAACCAGAGAAATACAATTGGCTTGGATTTGGGCCATCTGCTATTTCAGTTTTTCATGATGACCAATTCGACAGGGCAGTGAAGTTGATAAACCATGAAACCGCCAATCAGTACAATAACAATGAAGGGTGGGAAAAATATTACCTTTTTGACCAATTAGATATGAAGGTATTGTTCATTACCAGAAGGATAGCTCTTTTAAACATTGATAAAGAAAAGTATAGAGATTTGTTCAATACTCATATTGAAAACGATTTTTCAGCAGAAATCTATTTTCTGTCAGAAAGAGGATTAATACAAAACCTAAACGACAAGATCACAATTACACCCGAAGGAATGTTTTACGCTGATACCATTGCTGGCGTATTTTCTTTAAGAAAGGCCAAATATAATCGGATGATGAATCTGATTAAGAATAAGACTGTTGAACCTGAGGAATATTTTTTCTCAACTCAATACAGTCCAAGAATGGGTTAGTGGAATAATCATTAAGTCATTCTAAACTAACCATGACTAGGAAAAGGTGATGAAGTCGATCATAAGCTTTACAACTTATTAATTATCTATAATTTACATCTTTAAACAGAACGCAAAACAGTGTGGATTTGTTACAAAAAGCTGGACACCGGTCTGGTTCATCACATGAACCAGGAGACGGTACCCATCAGCTTCGATTACCTGGATCGTCAGCAGGTACTAAGAGGAGGAAAACAATCATGAGGCAACAAAAACATAAAGCGGCTTTTGTAACGCCATCTATTGTCGTACCTACCTATTAACATTGCACTCATTAACGAATAAATCAAACAAATCATGGAATACACAGAATTTGATTCATCGAATTACAAGCTTTATAACCCTGTCATCGGTGATACAATTGTTGATGAATGGTGTAACGACGACTCTGAATCGCTTATTGCCTATTGGATAGATGAGGTTTTCTCGGAACCAATTATGAACAACCCAGTTTTCCGTAAAGCCTGGGAGGACTTTTCAGAGAAATATTGTGAAGAGAATGAGGATGATGACCCCGATTACGAAGTCTTGGGCGAATTCCTCAGAGATTATGAGAATCCACAGTGGAAAGTATATGAGATAACCAGCTGCGGCATGGCATGCGGACCTGTTTCAACCACTGTTTGGATGGTAGTGGACAAGGACACCATTATTGAAGATGTAGAGGATGAGGAAGACGTTGAAGGAGAAGAGCATTCCATTAGTACCTGACAATATCACAGCTGAGTTACAGAAACCAGTCATTGTATTCAGACACGTTGAAAACTTTGTGGCTGATTTACTATTCAATTTATTCATCAGGGAAGGAAACACAATGCTTCTTCTCAGTAAGTTGCATAAGGGTTAAACCATGCCTGTGTTTTCAGAATGAACTACTAAACTAAAGCCGCATGCCCAAAAAGGACATCTTTCCCGTAAACCTGCCAATTCCCGAATTACCCGCTGACGAGGAGCCCCAGATTTACGCTTACTTTTCAGACGAAGAATTTGTCGTGCAGGAGATATCCAGCTTTGAGGGAAATTACACCATCGATGACGATCCGGAGGACCTGGATTTCGAGTTGTTCTTTAGGCTGACATCGGAAGTGACCGTACGGCATTTTCTGGAATCATGGCGAAGACTGAAACCCTGGATCCGGATGCCGTTGGTGAAACAGGTCCAGATCGTGTTTGATTTCGGCTTTTTAACGAGCGCCGAAGCAAGCCTTTTATCGAAACAGTCAAATCCAGGCATTGGCAAGTTTACATTCACACTAAGTACGGGTATTCTGAATGAGTACCTCAAGGAGCATTGGTCACCAAGGTATGCCATGGATCCTTACCCGGCTAAACTCTGGGACCATGAGCTCATTCACATTCCCGATTCCAGGAATGATGGCATCCGTAAAAAACTGATGTACAGCCAGAGCCTGGGAAAATGGATACTGGGTCACCTGCTCAGGTTCCGATCCGAAGGAATAGCAGATCTGGCATATACTCTCCGCGGCCATGGCAAGCATAAGGATTTTGCCTGCGCCATCTTCAGTCTGCATGAAGAAATCATCAAAATTGCCCACATGGAACTTCCGGATAAGAAGGATGGACGAGCGGCCAGCCTTTTTCTCAAGGGTCTTGAAAAGGGCTCGCCATTTTATTCAGCAGGGGCTTGGATGGTCCTTCACATGCTCCAGGTCATCAATGAAGGAGCGCGTTTTGGGCAGATCAGCGGGCTGGTTGAACGATTACAAAACGGAGAGACAATCCCCGATGAGGAGATCTTTCCATTGGTGAACCATGCCATTCATACCGATTGCTATACCTTTATCCGAAGTCTAACAAATCCCGGAATCATAGGAAGGCCATTCCTCGATCCCGGGGATTTCACCCAATTAGGGGCTTGGTCAGGCCAGATAAAATCACATCCGTTTAACCGACAAAGCCCCTCGAGCATGGAGTTGATCAATAATCTCCAGGTGGATGCCCTGGTGGCGCTTTACAATCAATTTGCAGGCAAGTAGTACCGGAGCCATGGTTAGGAAGGTCGGACACAAAGCAGCAAACTTGACTCACAAGTCAAGGAATCCTAAAGCATAAGGCTAAAACAAGACCAATTCACAATGATCCACCGCCGTTACAACCCCTGGTTCATCGACAATTCCGGTGAAAGTACAGTTGATAAGCTGCTCAATGACGAGGTCTTTCCTGAAGAAAACCTTGTGGTTGAGCATAGCCTCCGAATTTCGCTGGATTACCACAAAACGCAGATGTCTGGAGAGTGCGACTTCCTGATCGTTTGCTGCCTGGGGATTATTGTGATTGAGGTTAAGGGCGGCATTATCGGGCACGGGGAAACTTCCGACAAGGGCAATGGGTTCTTCCGGCAGATAAACCCAACGACCAGGGAGCCAATTCGGAATCCGTTCATTCAGGTCGACGGTTATAAGGATGCCATTTTGGAATTCCTAAAAGCCAAAGGCATCAGCGACATTTTCGTTGCTTCAATGGTTTGCTTTCCTGAGTGTAGTTTTGATCCAGGGGGAATCGGCAATGGTTACCTCTGGCATCGTGGTTGTGAAGAAAAGCTTACGGAATTTATCCTTGGGGCAATTGAAGATCAAATCGACCATTTCAATGAGATCTATACCCCAAAAGACTGGAAACAGATTGAATATGAGGAGATGGTCAGAATCTGCGAGGCCCTGAGCCCCAGGTTTGATCCTGAAGTCCGCAAGGCCCACCTCATGAGGAACCGTGACCAAGCGCAGCAAAGGTTTTTGCAGGGCCTGGAGATTCTAAAGGGGCTCGACGGCAACCGACGGGTTGCGCTGCAGGGCCCGCCAGGCAGCGGCAAAACGACCTTCGCTCTCGACAAAGTCAGAAGAATTTGCCAGGAAGAGAATGGAATGGGGCTCTACCTTTGCTGGAATGAGTTGCTGGCCTCTCATGTACGCAGCGCTGCTGCACATTATCAGCCGGATAACCCGGATGGTGGTTTGGAAGTCCTTCCTTATTACGATTTTATCTGCCAGCTTGCCTCAAAAACAGGTGATCCCCATTTGATGCCCCCAATTGAAAGCATCAATCAGGGAAAACTCCCAGAATATATCACCACCATCCTGAATCGCCTTCGTAAAAACAGGGCCCTGCCCCGTTATGACTTTATCATCGCTGACGAGGCTCAGGACCTTTTTGATAAAGGAATAGAAAAGCTTCTCAAGGATCTCCTGAAATCAAATGACCCCGTTCTGAACGGTCAGTATTATATCTTTTACGACGACAGCCAGGCCTTTCCAAAAATTCAGAATCTTGAGTCATATGTTTCAACCCGCGATATGCTCCGTTCCCACTCCGCCTGTTACACGCTCTTTTCATCACTCCGTGTGAATACAGGTCAGGGTATTGGAGACCTGATACGCGATGCAGAGAATAAGCGTATCAATCTGGGTTCAAAATACGGGGAAGATGTAACGATACAGAGATGGAAGGACCTTCCGTATGCCATGAAAGAAGCGGATCAGATTCTGAACCAGGAAAAGATACTTAACCAGGGAAGCCAAGAAAGCGTAGTTCTTTTCACTTCCGACCTTATCCGACCGGAATCAGGCATCAATACTCTCATGGAATCCAGAAAGGACTTCGTTTTAATCGGCAAAGAATTTGGTCCTCTTGCTCCAGGCAAAACCGGCTACACCTCCATGCTTCGCACGAAGGGTCTTGAGTGGGATATTGTGATACTTATCAGCAGTTCACTGGAAGATCAACGCAACTATTTTCAACTCTATATCGGAGCCTCCAGGGCACGATTGAAGGTTTACTTATTGGTTGAGGAAGATTTACTACAGGAAGGAGCTCCTGGGAACCCGCAGCTAATATAGCCAATGACTTTATCTTAGCTGGGCATCATTCAAAGGTGGACCTGAGCATTTTTTAATCAGTATTCAAAAATGAACTGACAAGATCTTCCTTCACGCAAATTATCCAACACATTTTCAAGCTTGACAAATGGGGACCGATTTCGGGAATTTTAACATTCTTGCAGCTTCTTTCAGCATAAAAAACATCACAAGTTATGAATCCTGATTTGCTTAACATAAACATAGTTTTCTACTCCCCATTTCCTGACCACCGGTTAACAAATATATGTTTATTTTTCACTTCATTTTTCGATTAGGTTTTCACTCTTAATTTCGGTTTAACTTGGATGGGTTCGATACTGTTTTTGTTAGCTTTCCTTGAATGAG
>CAIXHD010000467.1 GCA_903919065.1 uncultured Bacteroidota bacterium | reverse complement strand
TTGTCAGGGAGATCAGGCAACTGCTTAATTCCGCTTTATGGGACGGGGTTCCCGCCTTCGCTGGAATGACAACTCTTCGAGGGATTCTTAGTACTGGCCCCTCAAAATTCAAAATTGGCCTTCGAATCTCTAACTTCATTAACGGCTCCTCCCGGCCTTCTTCAGCCTGATATTATCGGTCTTATCGCCATACTTCAGCTCAAGCATATATATAGCGTCGGGATAATTAGATAGATCGATGAGGAAATTCCCCTGTGTGATGTCGTACCAGGCCATTTCCTGCAAAAGCTTTCCGTCGGGGGTGGTGAGACGGGCCTTAACAGTCTGTGGCTTGTTGAAGGCCAGCATCAGCGTGGTGTTCAGGGTGGGGCGATGCGGATAAACCAGTACCATCGCCTCCTGGAACGGAGTGACCGGCCGGTTGCTGTCCACTGTAAAGCTCTGCCGGATCTCACTGCCAAAGTCGCTGCCGAATGACTTAATCAGCTTGCCATTCGGGCTTGCGAGTTTGACATAACCCATGCCGCCACGGGCATTGGCCCAGAATTCGAGTCCGTCCCCGGCAGTATCGGTCACCAATAATTGGTACTCCCCTTTGGGCAATGAAATCGTGTC
Organism: uncultured Bacteroidota bacterium; assembly: GCA_903919065.1. Lineage (GTDB taxonomy): Bacteria > Bacteroidota > Bacteroidia > Bacteroidales > UBA12481 > UBA12481. Next base: position 6,794 of record CAIXHD010000467.1, on the reverse strand, counting down.
CCTGAATTCTGTGTTTGATTTCAGGTCGGCCTCTTTTTTCTCAAACCAGACTTTCCCCATCGCATCGGTTATCTTCCAGGCAGTCTGAGCTGTATCCTTATTGGTTTTGCAAAACAAAACGAATTTATTGGGATATACCGGCGGGGCAAACACCGTTGATGACATCTTGTTATCGCCTGCATATTCATCAACCTTTTTGTTTGGTTTGCTGAGTATAACGTTAAAAACATCCTTAATTTTAGTAGTCTGCACCAATCCGGGTAGTGTGATTTCAATGATTTTTCCGAATTCAAGATCGCCGGTCCATACAAAACCATTGAGCTTCTCACCTCCTAACCCATACTCGATCCTCAAAGATGTTAGCGTGGATGTGCCGTTATTCTTAACAAGGATTCGTGGTTGATAACCTACCGGATTCAGGCGAGAGAAATTATCGTCGGTTGATGGGGCAATAATGGCCTCAATGGCTGCATCATTGGCCGCCCGGGGCTTTTCATACATTACGAGGAATGAGGAGAAAACATAATTTGCCGATGGTTTGCCCTTCTTGACTTTATAGGGTTGCATATCGATATTGATCTCATGAGTGGAGCCGGGGTTAACCAGGAAGTTGAAGTTTTCCGGATTCACCATGCATCCCGGGCACCAGTTGGCACGGTCGTAAATCCAGGTGCCGGCCTGCGGATAAACCGGATTGGTTCCGCATTCCATCCAGATATCGCGGTGCTCAACGAGTTGTTTGTCAAAGTATATATCTCTGTATTTCGAGCAAAATTCAGCACATCCGTCCTGATCGTCCATGCCATGACCGGTTTGTATGATGCGGAGGCGCATCAGTCCTGTTTTTTCTGAAGCGGTAACCTTTTTTATGTCCAGATATTTCTCGATGTCATTGGTGGAATCACCATAAGGGAAGCTGCCATTCCACATAGGTAGTACAGATAGGATATTTGCCACTGGCGGACCGCTGATAAACTCGAAATTCACCGTGATTTTCCATCCGCAAGTTTTGTCCGATTCATATCCGGAGTGAACATATTCTATAGTGGCCTGATTCCTCAGCATGGATGCGAATTCGCTGATATCTGCTTTAAAGGTGAACGCCCATTTGGTACCAAAAAACCTTCCGTAAGGCGTGATCAGCCGGGCAATCTCATATTTTACCTCTTTCCCGGTGGTCTGATCTTTTGTCTTCAGATTTACATAATCGATATAATCCCACTCCCCGCAGGAAAGATTATCGGGGCATTCGAATGTGACGAGCAGGTTGACCTTCCGGACTTGCAGGCCGGACTTTGGGAAATTCACCGTTGCGGGATACGCGTTTTCGCCTTTTGAGGGATCAGTAACCACTTTTATATGGTCGTGCGATAGTATACGGGTGGTGTCCTGGGCCTTGGCAACGGAGAATACTGTCATCGCGGTAATCGCAAGAACAGTGAGTTTGATGCAGTTAGGTTTCATGATGAGAATGGGTATGATTTGCTTTCGGTTTTATACAAAAGTAACAGATATTTCTGCCGAAAAATCTGTTCAGGATTGCACTACCGAACTTGTCTGTAAACCTTAAAAATTCTACCTTCGGAGATTAAACCAGAACTATATAATTAACTTTTCTGAAATGAAAGACAGACAGACATTCAACCGGAGGAATTTCCTGAAAACGGGTTTGGCAAGTGCTGCAGCTTTCACGATCATACCTCGTCATGTGATGGGTGGACCGGGATATACTGCTCCAAGCGATCAGCTGACAAAGGGAATCATCGGAGTTGGCGGTATGGGCCGCGGGCATATTGATTATGAAGGACGACTGCTTGCCGTTTGCGATGTTGACCGTTTGCATATGGAGCAGGCCATTAAACAGGCCGGTGCCGGAGTGCAGGGTTATCATGATTTCCGCGAACTGCTCGCCAGACCTGATATTGATGTTGTGCACATTGCCACTCCTCCTCACTGGCATGCCCTGATGGCAATTGCTGCGGCAGAAGCCGGCAAGGATATATGGTGTGAAAAACCAATGACACGGACTATCGGTGAGGGTATCAAAGTTGTGGAAGCAGTTAACCGACACGGCCGGATGTTTCGTCTGAATACCTGGTTCCGGTTTAAAGATACTTTCTATGGTTTGGGAACAGATGTTAAGCCCCTGAAGAAGGTGATTGACAGTGGTGTCCTGGGCTGGCCGCTCAAAGTTACCGTTAGCGGTATTACCGGTTACGACTGGAAATTTTACTGGAGCGGCAAAACCAATCTGAAGCCGATGCCTGTTCCTGAAGAGCTTGATTACGATATGTGGTTAGGACCAGCCCCTTACAAACCCTATAATCCGGAGCGTGTACATTCAGTATTCCGCGGATATTGGGATTATGATGGCGGCGGTTTGGGCGATATGGGTCAGCACTATCTCGACCCCGTTCAGTACATGTTGGGTAAGGACGATACCAGTCCGATCCTTGTTGAAGTTGATGCACCACAGCAGCATCCTGATGCATGCGGATCATGGAGAAGAATTGAATTCACCTATGCCGATGGATGTAAAATTATTCTTGATGGCGAGAACCGCGATAAGAATGCAGCCTATATTGAAGGTCCGCTGGGTAAAATCTATAAAGGATTTAAGTCTGATATTCCTAATCTCCAGAGTTTCATTGAAACCCTGCCTGATCCGGAACCACAGATCATGACCTTCAGCGAAACGGTGAAAACACGTACCAAATTTGCCCTGAACGAAATGAACGGACATCGTTCGGCAACCATTGTAAACATGGGTATTGTAGCAGTACGCCTCGGACGCTCACTGAAATATGATCCTGTAAAACAGGAATTCATTGATGATGAAGGTGCAAACCGGATGATCAATCAACCCATGCGTTCACCGTGGTCAATTTAGTCACCTGTCACTCGTCACAAGAAATTAAACTAAAATGAAAACACTGAAGACTATAATAATTACTGTAATAGCGTCAGCGCTCATGGGCCTATCTGCCCAGGCGCAGGACGTTCGGCTGTTATCGACCAAAGTGGCCGATATTCTGGCTCAGATGCCGGCCAAAGACCTTGTTCAGAGAGATAAGGCTGTTCTGAGTATGATCCAGCTGGGTGATCAGGGGATTGCTGAAATCGCAAAACTGATTGTTCCGGCAGGAACCGGTGATGATACCGGTGCCCGCAATGCCATCAGTGCTTTGTCACTGTCACTCGGACAAACCGGGACTTATCCTGAAGCCGACCGTCTGATGGTTTCCAAAGCTTTTATCAAGGCTATGGATCAGGCTACCGACAAGGGGATTAAAGCTTTTTACATGTACCATCTGAAGTTCTTTGCCAATCAAGAGGCAGTAGGACCGGTGGCAAAATATCTGTCGGATGATTATTTGGTGGAATCTGCCGCAGCTGTGTTGGTCAACATGAAGAATCATCCTGCAATGCATGCCCTGAAAATTGCCCTTCCGGAAATGAAAGGTAAGAGCCAGATGATTGTGGTTAAAGGATTGGGCGATTATGGCGCACTTTGTGCCGACTCATCAATCCGCTCCCTGGCCGGTACGACCGATCCAAATCTGAAGAAAATGGTACTGTATGCATTGGGTCAGATCGGATCAAAGGCATCTGCAGAGGTTATGGTGAATGCTGCCAAACAGGCAAAATTTGGGTACGAACCGACTGAAGCTACCCGCTCATTGGTGAATTTTGCCGATAATTTGGCAAAATCCGGTGAGGCGGTCATGGTAAAACGTATTTGTACCATGATGGTTAAAGAGAGCCAGGGTCCGGATAATATTTCCAATGGCCTCGCTGCCATGGAGGTTATGACCAAGAATTATGGATTTGAGGCGCTGGATATGCTGATGGCTGCCGTTAAGAGTCCCGACCCGAAATATCGCGCCGGTGCGCTTAATCTGGCCGTTCAGATTAAAGATATCGCAGCTGTTAGAAAATGGATCGATATGGCAAAAGAAGCCCAGCCTGAAGTTGCTGCTGAAATTGTTGCCATGTTATGTCAGATTGGTGACCCGGTTGCATTACCGCTGTTCCGTAAATCTGCAGTGGCAGAAAGTCCTGTTTTAAGAAGCGCTGCTTTGCTGGCATTGGTTAAGATGCAGGGTAAAGAAGTTTTGCCAATGGTTTTGGCTGATCTTAAAAAAGCCACGGGTGCTGAGCTTGATGCATGCGCCTCGATGCTGAACACGATTGTCGGACTGAAGCAAATCGACCAGGTAGCTGCTGCCATTGATGAGGTTCCTGCAGTCGCAAAACCGGTTCTGATCAACCTTATTGGTACCCGCAAAGCAACTGCTCAGTTTGATAAAATTTTAAAGCTTACTGCTGATGCTGATCCGGCTGTTTCGGCTGCAGCATACAAAGTGCTTCCGTTGGTTTCCACCGCTTCAAATACAGCTGCTTTGATCGGGCTGCTTGAAACGACCAAGAACCCGGCTTCGGTTGCCAGTGTTCAGGATGCTCTTGTTAGCACTGCACTGACTGTGGAAAAGCCTGCCGACAGAACTAAAACGCTTATCGAAGCTTATCAGACCAGGAAAGCACTCAAGGAAAAATTGCTCGGTGTGTTACCACGAATTGGTGGTGATGAATCACTGAAACTGATCAGCACTGAGTTCAGCACACAAAAAGGTGCCGGTAAAGATCAGGCATTTGCTGCCCTGACAAAATGGAAAGACACCAAAGCCTGCGACCAGCTTTATGCAATCGCATCAGCCGGTCCGGAAAAATATAAGGCAGAAGCATTCTCTGCTTATGTGAGTAAAATATCGAAATCAAGAACAAATGCTGATCAGAAATTACTGCTGCTCCGCAAAGTGATGACTCTTGCCGTTACTCCGGAACAGAAGAAAATGGTGATTCAGGGTCTCGATGGCAATCGTACCTTCCTGACCTTGGTTTATGTGGCTAAATATCTGGATGATAAAGACCTGCAGAATAATGCAGCTCGGGTAGCCATGGGCATTGCCCTGCCACCATCAGGAACAAAAGAAGGAATGTATGGCGAAACTGTGAAGGGAATCCTGACAAAATGCATTGCCGTTATCAGCGGTGAAGAGAGTGATTATGCCAAGGAAAATATGCGCAACTGGATAGCTGCCATGCCAAAAGACGCCGGTTTTGTACCGATGTTTAATGGTAAGGATCTCACTGGTTGGAAAGGCCTGGTTGAAAACCCGGTTGCACGGGCAAAAATGTCGAAAGATGAGCTTGCTCAGAAGCAGAAGGCAGTGGATGCCACAATCGGCGAAAGCTGGACTGTTAAAGATGGCATGATTGTTTTCAATGGCAAAGGAAACAACCTTTGTTCCGTTAAGGATTATGCTGATTTTGAAATGTGGGTCGACTGGAGAATAACCAAGGATGGTGACAGCGGACTCTATCTGCGTGGTACGCCACAGGTGCAGATCTGGGATACTACCCGTCACGATGTTGGTGCGCAGGTTGGATCAGGTGGATTGTACAATAATCAGAAGAATCCGGCGAAACCAACTCAGGTTGCCGACAATCTTGTTAACGACTGGAACACTTTCTATATCAAGATGGTTGGTGAAAAGGTTACGGTTAAGCTGAACGGGATCACCGTGGTGGATAATGTAACTTTGGAGAACTACTGGGATCGCAAAATTCCTATTTTCCCAAGCGGAGCGATTGAGCTGCAGGCACATGGTACCGATCTTGGATTCCGTGATATTTACGTACGGGAAATCAAGAGCGAAGACTATGGTCTGACAGTATCGGAACAGGCTGATGGTTTCACCGCTCTTTTTAACGGCAAAAATCTTGATGGCTGGGTTGGCAACAAAACTGACTATAAAGTGGATAATGGTGAAATCCTTGTTGAACCCACCGGTGGTGGCGGATCAGGGAATCTTTATACTGAAAAGGAATATGCTGATTTTGCCTATCGTTTCGAATTTCAGCTGACTCCGGGTGCCAATAATGGTATCGGGATTCGTGCGCCTTTGGAAGGTGATGCTGCCTATGTGGGTATGGAAATTCAGGTGCTGGATAATACGGCACCAGTATATGCCAACCTGCAGAAGTACCAGTATCATGGTTCGGTTTACGGGGTAATTCCTGCACGCCGCGAGTTCCTGAAGCCGGTTGGTGAATGGAACGAAGAGGAGATATGGATTCAGGGAACCCATATCAAGATAACACTGAACGGTACGATTATCGTGGACGGTGACATTGCTGAAGCCAGCAAAAATGGCACTATCGACCATAATCAGCATCCAGGTCTGAAAAACGCGAAAGGCCATATCGGATTCCTGGGGCACGGATCAATCCTGCGCTTCCGGAATATCCGCATTAAGACCTTATGATCGTAGGGGAGGACCCGCGGGTCCTCCCATGCTGTTGGATAAAAAGGGAGGACGCACGGGTCCTCCCCTACTGAAAATCCCCCGCCAATGCAATATTTTGATTATGAAAACATTAATCAGGCTATTTATTCTCGGGGGATTTTTTATATCCGGCTGCGAAGAGGATGTGAAGATTCAGTATGAGCCGTTCGAGACGAAGCCCGTCATCTATTGTGTAATTGATCCGAATGATACCATACATTCCATCCGGATAGAAAGGGTTTTTAGCGGGGGACAGCCACCGGCAATAACTGCTGCCATTCCCGATTCGCTTTATTTTAAAGATATTAAGGTGACTTTCAGGCTGTCGTCCAATAGCGGAAATTGGGGCACAGAACAGGAAACCAAACTTGTTGAGTTGTTCGACAAGAAACCCGGTTATTTTGCCAATTCAAGGTCGTATGTTTATCAATTTGAAAAGATCCT
>CAIXHD010000466.1 GCA_903919065.1 uncultured Bacteroidota bacterium | reverse complement strand
CTGGTAATCGGCTTTTAACTGACTGCGTAGCTTTAATCCCTCCGATTTTAGCGTGACTTTGACTTGGTTATCGATGGAAGTTGAATTATTCCAGAGCCGCCGGGCTATGACACTGCCATCATCTGCCAGGAGAGAAAACTGTACAATACCTTCCGGGATTTCGCGCAGGGGTACTGAAAAGGATATGGAATCGGCGAATTTTCTGTTGTCCGACCAGTAACAGGTCCCGGAACGGTGAACCAGCAAACGCAGAATACCGAAATTCACAGATTCCCGGTTATTGAGTTTTATTATCAGATTTCGGCTGGACGCGCTGATTGTCAGTTTATTATTTTGAGCAGTTACAACAGGATTGTTTTTTACGGGTAGAGTCTCCCGAAGGGTTTTCAGATCCGCAGTATTGATAACCTTTAAGGGTATCAGGGTATATTCAGACTCCGGAAAGTTTCGCATCCAGTTGGTATAGGCACGGAGGTAGTACCAGCCTGATTTAAGATCTGAGGCTAGTGGGAGTGTGCCTTCGATACCGGAAGCTCCAAGTTCTAAATTCATTTTGACCAGAATATTGCCTGCAGAATCTGCCAGTTCAATCCTGATGTTTTTACTGAGAACCGAAGATTTATAGGAATCCCTTTCGAGTACGGTTGCATGGTAAGTGATTCTTTCGCCCGACAAATAAAGATGCCTGTTGGTCTGCAGCCAGACAGTCTCCCGGAAATTGCCGGCAGAATTGGGCAAGGAATTCTGGGCATTCATCGGAATGCAGAGTATCCCGTTTACTAACAGGAATGATATTAAGTATATGAGTGATTTCCTGACCATTACTCAGACGCTATTTGTTCAATCCAAAATGGTGGTTTCTCAAGAGTTCCGCCTCTCTGCTGACAATCATAGCAAGCCTGATTGGCAGTCATGTAAACGTTCGGTGACTGCTCGGTAACAAAAGATTCCGCTGGCAGCCGGTACCAGGGAAAATCTCTGGTGCCAACCTGCTGCAGGAAACACTCCAGCGGAAATATGGTAAAACTGGTTGGCCTGTTGACAAATATCCGAAGGGTTGAAACCCCGGCGACTTCAAATATGCCAGCCACATAAATTGAGGGGTCAGAGGTGCATTTAATATTTCCTTCAATACGGAATGGCTGCGTTTCATATAAGGTTCCGGTTTCGTTAACCAGCTTGGTTACGTTTTCCCAAAAATCCATAGCGGATTCCGAAATGTTGTATTGCTTAACATTCAGACTGTAACGGATGGTCAGTTCGTTCCCATATTGTGATTCAAAATTAAGGGGTGCTTCCTGGATCCGGTTTTCGCTAAGTCCCCTGGTATTGCCAATATATATACCGGAAATATTTTTCGATTTCCAGCAGTCCCTCAGCAGTATGTTTGTGGCTGGCTTGATATATCTTCCATCCCAGAGATGGGTTGACAGAAAGGGTGCCTGGTAGCGGAAAGTCGCGTCGAGAGTCCACCGGTAAAATGAGGGACCGGGTTCGGAGCTTTGAGTGCTCGCATAAAATCGTAATCCGTCGATAATCAGGCCATCTTCGCTACGCTTTTGAAGTACATGCCTGCATGAAATACTGTCCATTGGCGGAGCTTGATTAAGCTTTTGATAATCTGACTCATAAGTCTTGTCGTCGATCTGAATAATCAATTTATAGCTTTTCCCGGTTTCAGCTTTAAAATCAGTGCTTGCCCGGTAATTGCCAGCACCAAATTGGGGGAAGTAGGCAACGGTATTGTCATCACACTCAATTCTTACCGAAGCTCCGGAAACTTTTTCCGGAACATAAGTCAGTTTGCCGCCTGCCTGGGAAACCACGGGTGCCGTAAGGGAAACATGTACTACCGGTCGGATGGCGGTATCATTCGAAAGGAGACATTCGATGAACAGAACTTTATTATAACCGGTTGTTTCCGGAATGAAGCGTTCAACGCATGATGCGGTCAATGCCAGAATGGTCAATAATATCAGTTTATTCCACCGCATAATTCCCGAGTTTGAACTGGTAACTTATTGTGAAAATAGGAACTCCGTAAATCGACAGTTTGTAGCCTTTTATATCCAGATTCTCCTGAACAAAATATATTGAATAGGCGTTTTTCCGACCGGTAAGGTTATAAACGGATACCACCCAGGATCCGTGTGCGAATTTCTTTTTCCGGAGATTGCCTTCTATAGTCAGGGCAAGATCGGTCCGGAAATAATCCGGTATCCGGTATTCATTCCGTAACGAATAATTGATAACCGGAACCCCTCCGACATAAATGAATCCGGTAGGGTAGGTGATAGGTCTTCCGGTATTGTAAACTATTGTGGACGAGAGGCTTACTCTCCTGGATATTTTCAGGCTGGCGACCACATTCAGTGCATGCGGCTTGTCGTAATTTGCCGGATAAGTAATCCCATTATTGATTTTTCGCCAGGGTTCCAGACCATTTACGGTGATCATTGACCTTGACCAGGTGTAACTGATCCAGCCGGTGAGCCTGCCTGAATTTTTTTTAACAAGAAATTCTACTCCCCAGGCTTTCTGATCTCCCTGAAGAACCAGGGTTTCCACATCCGGTGAAAAGGTAAGGTCGGCGCGGTCCTTATATTCAATAATGTTTTTTACTGATTTATAATATACTTCAGCTGAGGTTTCTATAGAGGAATTGTTAAAGTTCTTATAGGTACCGAGGCTGAACTGATCGGCCACTGGCGGGGCAATATATGGATCGACGAGCTTCCACCGGTCGGTTGGTGAAATTGCAATGGTATTGGAAAGCATGAAGAGGTATTGCCTCATCTTGTTATAACTTGCCTTTAAGGACAAATCCTTGTTAATCTGATAATTTAATGAGACACGATATTCTGGTCCGGAATAGGTCTTGATGGTTTTTCCAAATCCATAGCTGACGGTATCGATGATGTTTTTCGTTTCAAAGGCCACGTTATCAGGATATATGCGGATGTCATTTGCTCCCAGGTAGTTGAAGAAACTATATCTTAATCCGCCATAGATTGTAAAATTTTCGGTTACTGAAAATTCATCAGAGGCATGCACGGCATATTCTAGGCCACTCTCCTTGCCGAAATCAATAGGAGAGAACAGCGACTGTCCGCCAGCAGAATTCAGGATGCCCTGGTCGAGATTATGGAGAATGACATTTCCACCTAAGCCGATTTTGTGCCTAACGATTGGATATCCGATAAATTTTATTTTCAGTTCCTGCGATCTTACCCGGAATTCATGTTCGAATGATTTGGAAGCAAGCTCGTTGTTGGCCTGAAAGTTTGAATAATTACTGACCACTCCAGCTGCCTTCATAGTCCATTTATCGCCCAGGCGCCTGTCATAAATCATGGAGCCGCCAAGATTGGAATAGCGATACTGGTTTGTACCGGACAAAGAAAATTTATCCTTGCTGTAATATCCGAATACTTGGAGGGATGAGCCGTCTTTACCCAATATGTGAACGCCGGTCATGAGATCATAGAAAGAGCCTTGCCGTTTGTTTAATTCAGCATCTTTCAGTTTGTTCAGTATCCAATCGGAATAGGTTGAGCGGGCACTGAACATCAGGGAAACCTTATCTTTTACTATTGGAGTTTCAAGCAACAGGGAGCCGGTTATCGGGCTGAGGCTGCCACGCGCTCCGAAATCTTTCTTATTGCCTTTTCGGGTACTGATATCAAATATTGACGCCAGCCGCCCACCGTATTCAACCGGGAAATTGCTTTTATAAAGGTTCAGCCCATTTACCATATCCGGATTAAAGGCGGAGAAAAATCCAAACAGGTGACCGGTATTGAGTACCGGGATTTCATTGATCAGGAAAAGGTTTTGGTCGGATGCTGAGCCTCTGACATTAAATCCGGCAGATCCTTCCCCGACTGTTTGCACTCCCGGCATGAGGTTTGCGACTTTAAAGATGTCGCGTTCTCCCATAACCATGGGAATGCTTTTCATGTCTTTGGCAGTAATGCTTTGAAATCCCATCTGCATCCCCCTGACATTCTGGAATCTGTCGGAAGTGACTGTTACTTCCCTGACATCTATCAGCTTGCTATCCAGTTCGATATTGAGAACGCCGGAACTGTTCATGTCAATTGCAAATAATTGGGGATCCATCCCGAGGCATGACGCTGTTATTTTAAAATTTCGACCGGACTGTAATGGGAGGGAATAAGAACCCTCGCTATCAGAAATAACGCCATTGGCAGTGCCGGTTACTGAAACTGAAGCGCCGGCTACAGGTTCTCCGTTTGATCGGTTCGTGATTCTGCCGGAGAGGTAACATTGCCGGGATTCCTGACTTTTGCCCCGGATTCCGATCACCACATTCTTAATCGTTTTCTCATAGGTTATTCGCTTGAAATAATCCTGCCTGGGATTCAGGTTGGCTGTGTCCTTCCCGGAAACAGCCATGTTATCAGGCTTAACTGCTGAAGAGGTTGAAATTTGTGCGGATCCGGTTAGAAAAAACTGGCCATTGCCACGGTAATAAAAATTGATACCGAGTGGGTTTAGCGTTTTGTTAAGCAACTCATTGATATCGATATTATCACCTTCGGCAGTAATCCTGACTGAGACAATCCATTCCGGCTTATAATAAATGCGGATATCGCAGCAGTCAAGGACTTTTGCTGCAAACTCGGTAAAAGGAACCTCTTTCAGATTGAGTTTTGCCGTGACCGGTTTTTCCTGAGCGTCCAGGCCGAAATTGAGCAAGATCAGAAAACAGGTTATTGCAATAGCTTTTTTCATTTCCTGGCTGTTAAAAGCGTGTTGCAATAATTGACCAGTCTGGCATGGCTGTCGAACTTCCCCGACCTGAATTTTAACTTTTCTGTCCGAATAAAATTCAGTAAAAGTGATTTATATTCAGGGAAAGTGCTTAGCAGTGTGCTTTTTCCCTTATAAACCTTCAGCTCCTCCTTAACAAATAAATACATCCGGGAATAGGTGTCAAAGCTAAAAGTAGCATTACCATTAGCGGGCACAATCAATGATTTTGATTGCATCAGCAGGAGAGTTGCCGGTCCGTCGGATAATACTTCACAGAATTGGCCACCCTTTTTTGCGGCACTTGTGGGGAAAGGAATAAATTTCCTTCCGTTCATGGTGAATCCACTGATATATAATTTATTCAATGCAACCTGTAAGGGAGCGTTGTTGAAGTGCAAAGTGTTTATAATTACCTGATTGGTGTATATATCGTATCGGAGCTGAAGAGTGTCGAATTCCACTCCTTTGATCACAACTGATCCGTTGTTCCATTCACCGGCACCATAATATGGATGCCCATCCGTTGATTTTGGAGTTGGATCCTGATAGAAACTTCCACTGATGAGCCTTGAATCCACCCGGAAAAACCGATCGTAATTATTCAGCAGGGTTTGGGAATTTAAACTTCCTGAGGTTGACTGCCCAAGAGCTGAATCGGGGGTTAGCAATAGTTTTAACAGCAGGAACAGGATTCCGGCTAAGCCTGGAATAGTACGAAACCTCATGGATATTGGCGAATGTTAACCTGAATAATAGCCTGTGAAGGTAACTTCTATCGTCAACAATTCCAACAAACAAGATAGTCGGCTTCTGCCAAATCTGCTTATAAACATTATTTGGGTTTCTCTGTTTTAATTATGGTGAAACCATTAAGTGTTAAATATAAAGTACTATTTGCCCTGCTTGGTGTTGCATTAACCACTGCAATTACGATTGGTTTAATTGCGGTATTTCTGGGCATTTCAACTTTAAAGGAGGATGCATTCAGTAAGCTGTTAATTTTGAGAGAGCTGAAAGCAAATCAGATTGAAAATTACTTTGATGATATCAGCGATAAGGTTCAGAAATATTCTGGAAACGATGAAATTGAGCTGACAATAAGATCCTTAAAAAATACTTACCATAAAACTCATGAGGTTGTTTTAAAGAACTTTCCGGAATTGCCGGGCTTTATGAGTTTTTACCTGGTTGTCGCGAATTCCGGAGTTGTATTGAGTTCAGTTAACGGGATAATCCCGAATGGAGCAGCATTGGTCGAAAAGCCGTATTCTGATTCGGCAATCAGCAGGCTATACCATTCAATAAATGCAACGGAGGAATCTGATATTACCTTGCAAACGGATTTTTCCCCTTATGATTCGCAAGTTGATACGCCGTCATCCTTTGTTGGATCTCCGGTTTTTCTTGATGGCAATCTATCGGCGATAATAATATTTCAGATTGGTATTGAACCGGTCAACAAGTTAATGACAGGGGATTACAGCGGGGACAGTATTGTTATGGGGGAGACCGGTGAAAATTATCTGGTTGGGCAGGATCTCCGAATGAGAAACCTATCGCGGCTGGTGCCCGGATATATGAAAGTGGGAGCACAGGAAGAAATGGCATTGAAAAGTTTGAAGCAGGGATCCGGAACCATTGTTGATTACAGGGGGGTAAAGGCTCTTATTTCCTATAAGCATTTAGAAATCAGACATCTTAACTGGACTATTTTCAGCAAGATTGATGAAAAAGAGACGCTGAAACCCATATGGTTGCTATTGAGAAGATACCTCATTTACGTATTTTTACTTTTCCTGTTTATTTTTTCTTTTTCAATAATTTTTGCTGATACTTTTAGTAAGCCTGTTGAAGCACTGGCAAGGGCAAACGAACAACTGAAGGCCCAGTCGGCAGCATTGAAATCTGCTGCAAACGGAATAATTATCACTGATATTCACGGTATTGTAAAATGGGTAAATCCTGCCTTTACGAAACTCACCGGTTATGAGTTTGAAGAAATAGCGGGTAAAAGCCTGAAGATACTTGATTCAGGGATACAGCCACCGGAGTTTTTCAGCAACATGTGGTCGAAGATTCTCAATGGTGAGGTCTGGCATGACGAAGTGGTAAACAAGCGGAAAGATGGAAGTTTGTATACCGAGGAGATGACTATTACCTCAGTGACTGATAACGATGGGAAAATTTCACAGTTTGTGGCTATCAAGCATGACATCACTGAGCGGAAAAGGCTTGAGCAGATAGTTAAGAGTTCACATGAACGAATGGAGGGGGAACTTAATGTTGCCAAAGACATTCAGATGAGCATGCTTCCATTGAAATTTCCAGCATTTCCTGAACGGGAGGATATTGATGTTTATGCGAGATTAATTGCTGCCAGGGAGGTTGGTGGTGATTTTTATGACTTCTTTTTTATTGACGAAGAGAATTTTTGTTTTGTTGTTGGGGATGTTTCCGGGAAAGGAGTACCGGCAGCGCTGTTTATGGCCGTTACAAAAGTCTTGATAAAGGCATCTTCCCACAATGAGATTTCAACGGCACGAATCCTTAATCATGTCAATAGTGAGATCAGCCGGGATAATGATAACAATATGTTTATCACTGTTTTTATCGGAATTTTGAATACTACCACTGGTT